>NZ_JBNGPA010000020.1:0-107334 GCF_050589845.1 Carboxylicivirga agarovorans
GAAAACTCTTTGAGTTTACAACAGTTCCAACAGCTCATCATTATCATCATGATTTAGCTGTTTGTAGAACTAAAAGTATCTCTTAATTTTAAGCTTCAATTTGTCCAATAAGTTTTGACGTCAAACACATATCTCAGTATGCCAGCACTATAATTACACTTTATTGGTTGTTGTTTTCATTTATTTTCATTCCCCAAGAATTGATAAATTCTAACATTACTTTCCGATACGGAAAGTATATAGTGCTATTATTCTGCACATTAAAGCCTAGGTGATACATATAAGATACAAACACTGCACAATGAATCACAAACAAACACAAATCAAATGTAATCTTTAAGATGATATTCGTGGAAATATTTTCTATACTTTCCATCCAATACTTCATCCCTATCTTGTTCTACATACCTACCCAACACTTTCAAGTCTTCTAATATTTCAATCTTTCCGATTTAATATCGTAATGCAGATACCATCTTACCTAAAAAGTTCTATTTTTAATCCGTTATGATAGTACCATCAATGTCTTCACAGGAATTAGCCAATGAAATCATAAGCGATTTCAAGAATGTTTATACTAAGACAGGCCATATAATGAAGAAAACACATCGCATGGCTTTAAAATCAAGGAAGAAGCATTATCAGCAGATGTTTGAATATAAGTCACCATTAAAAAATGATTGGCTAATATTTGTAAATCATTACTTAGAAGACCCAATATTTGTTCCAGTTGTATACTACCTTAATGAATATGGAATAAATGGCATTATGATTTCACAGAATCCAGTTAATGACGAATATTCATACCTGTCAGGTAAAGCTAGAATTCAACAAGACATGTACCATTATACATCGCATTTCCTTGATAGGTACAATCAAAGATTCCTAAATGATGAAGGTCTGTCAAAATTAGACCTGCTAAAGCATTTTATTCAGTGTAATCAAATGGTTCAAGCTAGGACTTATTCAGATAATGACAAGTATAAAGATGGTATTTACGGTCGTTTTAATCAGGGAATCGGACTTGGATATATGGAAGAACTATCAACAAATAATCTATTTCATTTCAAGACCTTTTTAACAACTGAAATGATATACGAAAATCAAGATGATTATTTAAAGCAAACAAGCATTGAAGATATTAGCTTGAATAAAGATTTTTGGGGTGAAGTTTATGGACGAAGGAATATTGATTCATTTGGGTGACATAAAATAGGATGTTCTAAAGGAAAGGGGCTTGATAACGTAAAGAACTACAACCTAAAGTAAGTAATAGGAAGTTTAGTATCATATGTGTGACCGTTTTTTTTCTTTGGACCTAGATTTTTGATTATTCCCTGGTTCAACATCTACCTTTTACCTACCTTGTATACGTCTAATCAATGGTGCACATTCCCACGCACCAGTTCCAAATTTTAACGTATGAAAACAGTAGATGAAACTATTAAGCATTTACAGCAGCAAGGTGAAGATTCGCAATTTATATTCGTTGCTAACCCTACAATTATTGAAGATGTGATATACATAGATGGTCGCAAGGTTGATAATTTGCTTATTCACATAAGACAAGGGGCTTACTTAGTATTGCCACAAATCGTTTATTACACATCAATGCTTGATGATGATTCGATGGACTTTATTAGTACAGCTTCGGTTGCAAAGAATTTAATTGGCTACAATAGCGAAGACATCCATCTTGTCGTTGACCGAAAGATACCCGAAGACCATGGGCTATCGGATATTGTATTACCCAATCAAATAACAAATATGAATCGGTACGTTGAAACCTTGAAAGGCATGGACTATGAAAAAAGGCGTGAAAATTTCTTTGGTGGGGATATTATTGAATTGGAATAAAAAAAGGGAAGTAAACTTGATGTGTTTTACTTCCCTGCGATGATGTAAATGATTGTTTTCATTTTAGATGTAATATAATTTCAGTTTATTAACAACTTCATGTCCATCATATAGGTTAAGTTCTAACCATACAAGTTCCTTCACCATAAAGTTGGTTTGCAAGTTCCATTGTTTTATTACTATGACATAGTGAATCGAAATCAATATCTTCAAAATTATTACGAAGAAATGCTTTAGAATATAACATTAGCTGTTTCATTGTTCTATCTGCTGCATCTATTTCACCTAGTTCATCACCTTTCTTTTTCCATGAAGTCACTACATTGTCACGATAAAAAATAATGTAATCCAAAAGAAATTCAGTTGTACCTGTTATAGCATCATCAACAATGTTCAGTGCTTCAATTCTTTGACCGTGGACAAGGTTTTTATAATAATATTTGCTTGAAAAAATATCGAATACCATAGGGCTATTGCATTCAGGGCATCGCAAATTATGATTTGCAAAATGACTGTGTGGTATTTCGGTAGTTTCTGAATGGTTACAATCACCGATATTTAGACACTTAAAATGAACCCTAATTGCACAATCTAAATCAACCTCAGGCTTGTAATTTTTTGGAATTCTTTTAAAAATACTTTTATCCATATTCATCTGTTTAATTAATAATGTAATTTTCATTGCAAACATATAATGAATATTTCATATAAACAATGAAAATTACATTTAATATTTCGTAATTTGTTGATATGCACAATTGTGCATATATTTGATGTTGCAATTTAAGAATAATGTAAAATACATTTATGAACTATTTTAAGCAGAATATCAGGCATTTGCGCTCTAAAAAAGAAATGAACCAAACTCAATTTGCAGAATATATTGGTGTCACGAAACCTAGATATGCTTCATGGGAAATCGGACAAAGTTATCCTCAGATTGATGCTTTATTAAGATTAGGTGAATTCTTCGATGTAAGTTTATTTGACCTATTCTTGGTTGAATTTAAAGATGGTTATAAACCATATCCCTTCAACCCAAGCACAATTATCGAAAAGGGAAGTAAGGGTGAATTAAGTATCGAACAAGTGGAACAACTAACGAAAGTTCGTGATACTATTGAAGGTATACTTACCCAAAATGCAGTAGGTGACTTATAAAAATAATCTATGTCAACATACAACGAAAAGGCAAAACAAAGCTTCAATACACGCTTACGCTTCTTTAAGTTCAATTGTGCTGTAAATGAAATGGTTTTTAATAAAGAAAACTTCCTAAGATTTAAATTGGAAGAACAGGAAGCTATTATCGCAATCTACACTGCGCAATACTGTCAATGGTTGGACAACGACCAATTAAAAGGAATAGGTAAAACTTTGACTGTAGAAGGGGCTTACGAAGCAATAACAGATATTTCCCTTTCTAAAGAAGATGAATCCGATTGGTTCGCTGATTACATGGAACAATTTGAAATCAGATACCCTTACAATATTTTTGAAAACCACAGTAAAGCAGATACCTGCGAATATTGCAAAATGACTTTAGACACAATCAGCAAATTAGCCGACAACCAAAAAATCTTCAAGAAACATTCGACACGTGGGTATACCATGGAAATTGACAGAAAGAAACCAAACCTTGAATACACAACGGAAAACTGTGTTCCATGCTGCTACTGGTGCAATAATGCTAAGACTGATGAATTTGATGATGTCGAATTTAAACCAATCGCCCAAGAAATACGAAAGGCACTTGAAAGCAGGTTGGATGAAAGTTAGCAACTATTAAAACAAACGATGGTTTCACAAACGTATTTCAGTTACATTTGATTAGCTTAGTAACTTACTTTAACCCTTAATACACATGAATCAAGAAGAACTTCTGAAGGAATACACAATTATCGAAAACCGCATATCCGAAGTGGTAGATTTTTTCGCTACCCACAAAGAAGAAAAGCCATATAAACAATTTTATAAAGGGATAAGTACACTTCAAAGCCCACTTATTTATAAGCCTGATATTCTATTTGTCGGAATTAATAATGGTGATGGTGAATACAAAGAAGCGATGAATAATAACAAGCCTATTCCAGTAAATGCGTGTCTTGATGGTAATGAACCACCAAAAGAAATTAATTGGTTTAAAGGTGGTAATGCTAGGGGTAGGTTCAGAAAACCAAAAGAATGGGTAAGCCATAATTGGTATCAAAGGGATAAAAAAGTGAACAATCAATTCCCCAAAAATATGATTGACTTGCTTTTTGAAATAGCTAAGTTAAAATATCCCGAAGCAAATCATAACTACGATAATATTTCTGTTCCTTTTTGGCATGATGAATTCGGGGAAAATATCATGTATACAAACCTTTATCCAGTGTCAACTACAGATACTAAAGGTTTGAAAAAGGTTCATCAAGCATTGGCAAAGGAAGCTACTTTAAAAGATTTATGGAAAACATCTCAAGGCGATGAAAAAGCCATTAATGAATGGGTTGTTAGGAAGTATTTTATCAGTTCAATAAACCATTTGGTAAAGCTTATTGAACCCAAAGTAATTGTTTGTATGGGTATGGCAGCATTAAATGATTTTACTTACACAGTTCACAAAGGCAAAGAAATAGTACGAACAGAAAGAACCTTTGATGAAAAGAAAATTCCAGTTGTTGGTTTTTCAAGAAAAGGAAGTTGGAACAGCAGGATACCTAAAATAGCAAAAGTTATTGCACCGTTTTTAGTTCCTAACCAAGTATCATCAACTATTTAATCTGATGACAAATAAGTATGTTATATCGGATATTCACGGCTGTTATAACACTTTTAATGAACTGCTTAATAAGATTGGGCTATCTAAAAGTGATGAATTATTTCTGTTAGGTGATTATATCAACCGTGGGAAGGATAGTAAGAAAGTTGTTGATTACATTATCGACCTTCAGAATCAAGGGTATAATATCACTGCGTTAAAAGGTAACCATGAAGAAATGGTATTTGATTCATTGGAACTTGAAGATTGGACTTCAGGTGCTAAGGAAACCTTAGAAAGCTTTGGGATTAATCATTTAAATCAGTTGGATGCGAAGTACCTCAAATGGTTTTCCAAACTAAAGCCAATCCATCAAGATGATGAATTTATCTTCGTTCATGCAGGTTTAAATTTTGATGTTAGCAACCCATTTGATGACAAGCGCAGTGCTTGTTGGATTCAGAACTGGTATGGTAGTATTGATTACGATTGGCTTGGTAATTGGAAAATCATACACGGTCACGTCCCAATTGAAAAAAGTCAGATTGAAAAAATGATGGAAGGTTTCAATAAAACAAAAGTGCTGAACATTGATAATGGGTGCTATATGACAGACAAAAAAGGTTATGGAAGCATGGTATGTGTCGATTTAACCAACTTAAAATTAACCTTTCAAGCCAATGTCGGTTAAAGTAAATTCAACTTATATCCGTTAAGAATTTCGTCCAAATCCTCAACTTCTATAGCTTTGATTTTGTGGCATTTTTTCAAATTTTCAGCTGTCCGTTCTTCTCTGTGTTTCTTTAATAACAGATAATCTGAATACTTTAGAATATGAATGTGTTTATCATGATTAGGCTGATTGGCTAGTTTATACATCGCACGTGCAGCTAAAAGCAAAGTATCGAAGAATGTATATTTAAATTCATCTTCACGCACTCGCTTATTCAGCAACACGTATGCACCGACTTTTTTCTTCATAATTTAGAAAAGTTCTTGAATTTTAGGAACTACCCTGTTTTTAAGCACATCATCTTTATCGTAAACCTTTAAAACTATATCATCACGTACAACAGCAAAAAACTGAATGAAGACTTTCTTCACATCGGGTAATTTCAAACTAGCACGATAAAAGACGTTCATAGTTATATCAAATGAATCAATGTCAACAGTGCGTTCTTCAAGGTCATTATAAACGACACGAATTTGATATGGATGCTGATTTAAATTCCTTTTAAGTGATTCAAGGTCATTTACTTTAAGCTTTGACATCAAATTGGGTAGTATGTTGTTACAGTCTATGTACTTCATATCAAAAGCAGTTCAAGCTTTTCAACTGTATTTAAGTAATCACACGCATCTTCATAAGAATAGCTTTTATAAGATGAATGCCTATTTTCAGATTCACCTTTTGTTATTTCAGCATTGAAATTAATGTCGGTTTCTTCCACCAAGATTACCAGTGCTTGGGCTGCTTCATAAAGGTTATTGAAGTGGACTTCAGTCAGGTAATCATTAATGCCATACACTGCGATAGTGTAAGGGTAATCTTGGTCCCCCTTATTTAGGCTTCCAGTAATTGTTGTGTATTTCTTTTGCCCAATATGCCAGGGCTTTGGTGCTGATTCAGATACTTTAACTTTAATTGGCTGTAGTTCCATGCTGATAATTCTTTTTATATTTATCATTCATTGATGAAACATCCTATGATTCCACAGATTATAAAAGATTACCTGCAAGTAATTCGTAATGGCAGCAATGTCAATACATATAAATTGACATGGGCTAAAGCCATAATTGAAATATGCGTAGAACAGCCTACTATAACGGTTATTTCACTGGAAGAAATAGCCAAGAAAGTCTTCAAGTACTATTGGAATCAAACCATTTACTTCGACTTACAGCAAAGTAATAACCCCAATCTTGTACCTGAAATCGTAACTGAAGTAAAGGTTAAAATTGAAGAATACTATAAAACCAAGAAGTCCCGAACACCAATACACTTTGAAAAGGTCGAATCGAAAATTGATATTAATACGAAGAAGATTGTTCAAACCTTAAAGTCGGATGTTAGTTGGCGATTTCCTTTGGTTAATAAACAACACTTGCCAGTTTATGAATACAAGAAAGGGGAAAACGAATTAACCGTTAATAATGCAGCAGCTTTGGCTGAATATTCTGATATACTATATGAAGCGATAAATTACAAATGGACTCAAGTACTGGAAACATTTAATTCAGCACCACGCATTGCAAAGAAGGTTCGCATAATTGACTTTCCCAACATAAAGCGTAAGCCGTTATCACCTTTCAGACCAGTTCTTGAAATAGAAAACCCTAACCATATATGTTTTATTTGCGGTGAACCAATAGTTGATGAAACACCTGCTATTGACCATGTGATTCCTTGGTCTTTCCTTTATTCGGATGATATATGGAACTTGGTTTTTACTCATCAAACTTGTAATTCTTCAAAGTCGAACACTATACCAAGTGAAGCTGATATTGAAAAGCTTGAAGCAAGGAATGTAGGGCTGTTAGAAAAGATGAAAGTCGATGTAAAGTACCATCATAAAAAGGTGTGTGCCGAATTAGAAACAGCTGTTGACCGTGACTATGTTCGTAAGTTTTGGGTGGCGTGTAGAAGCTAATACTAAAACAAAGCAGCTGGTTCTTTCGAAGGTGACTTTGATTTCGAATGCAGATTCTTTGCCCAACTTTGGCAGTAAGCATCATTCAATATTCTACGCAGGTTCTTTTTCAGGTAAACCTTGCTAAACTTGTTGATTTCCTCAATCAGTTTTATTGTTTTAGGGATACTAGGTTCAGGAAGTCCGTGCCTTTTGCTATCAGCACCAATGGAAACCAATTTAGGTTTGCATGATTTAACCAATTCCACCATTTCTGATAGGTCAAAATCCATTATTGGCTCAATGGTAACATAGTTTGCAGTTTCAAGCTCCGTTGCACACTTATTCATGTATTTAGCACGTTCCTTTGGTGTTGGGGCATTGTTCATTATTAATGGTATATACCTGTTTGTTTCAATTGTTCCGCAAAGCACATAATTGTCATTGAAAGGTCTATCCTTAATGATTTCGTAGAACCTTTTAGGGTTCTTTGTGTGAAACATGTACTTGTTCCTATATCGTTCGCACGTATCAAATGTATCAAGTATCCATTTTTCAGGTACATTATCAGCGAATACATCTGTATGACTACCAACGAATATAAATTTACCTGCACCTAAGTCAGTGTTGAACGCTTTATGATTCAAACGAAGCTGACTCTGTTCATGTACTTTCATGTAGCAATATTTACAGTTGTGCTCACATTCACCGATGATGGTGTTAAAGGTTTCGTCTATGAAGGGGTACATGTGCCCATTTGATTTGTTTAGTCCCATATTAAATAGTTTTTTGACCATTAAATACATGGGAAATCAATAAGGTTTAGTTTTCGGGATATTTATTTTTGGATAAGGGCTGTGAAAGGTGGTTAAACCCCCACCGAATAATACCCCCTGCTAGCTATAAGGACACAAGTTAAAGAACTATATATAGAAATTACTTATTAGACTTATGTCCTTTAGATGTATTGTTTGGTGGGGTAACTGATTACCGAACCATGCTTTCTAAAAAGCTACGACCGCCATATGGTTTATACTAGCGTGTCACCCAATGGCATTTTATAACCAAAACTGTAGAGCGTTTCCATTTGCTTTAGTGTCCTTTATAAACTTTAAAACCGATTCAAATTCTTTTAAAACCGAAGAAGAAAACTCTGACTTATTTGATTTAAAAATCTTAATGGCCGAATCCAAACCTTCGTTTAAAATCATTGCTTCTTCAAAGTCCTGAATAGGTCCATATTTCATTGGTAAATGCTGAAGTTTATTGATTAAGTTGGTGGACCATATTTCATCATAGAACTTGTCCGATAACGGTAAGCTTACCTCTATTTTCTCAAGTTCCTGAATGGTCATTTTATCATCGTCAATGGTCTGACAAAGTGAAGGATTTCTTTCTGTCCATTTTTTATTGAAATCAGCTTCAGGAATAGATTCAAACTCAGTATCTGATAAATCTAATTTCATATCGCTAAGCATTCCATAATTGTCGTGTGAAAATTCAGAGTCATACCTTATTATTATTCCAATAGAATACTCTTCCACTTGTCTTTTGACCGTGCCATCTTTTTCTGTTTCAAAGTACCATATTGAATTTCCCCAATGGTCGTATTCGTCACCTCTGGTTTCATTCCATTTTCTTCTGATGTAGTTCATCTTCATGGTTTCTTTGCTTGCATACAACGGCTCGAATATGCGTAGTAAGGGATTTCAAGGTACTTCACTGGCAAGCCGCTACTTTGTTTATTAAATGCTTTAAAGTTCAAATTTACCAAATCGCCCCGCATTACGTATATTTATTATTGGCTACTGTTTTTTCTCTGTTTAAAATCAAATTTATATCAAAACAATGCCAATGACTGGTTGCTTCTTCTTTTTGTAATCCTTCCACTAAATCAACCGTTTCGAGTGAAAAGTTTTCAATATTAAAATGTATTTCACAAGTTAAATCAAAGTTTTTCTTTCCATTTGTTGAAGAATCGAAGTGTATTTTAGAAGGACTAGTTAGACCTTCTGAAGAAAAATGGTAATCTTCTTTAATTTCATTAGTATTGTTTATTTCATGCCCATTAAATTTAACATTTGTTATCTTGGTAGCCTTCGTTGTGGTACTTTTTTTCTTGCTATCTCTTAGAACCCAAGCATCTATTGATGTAGGACAATACACAGTACAGTTACTGGATGATGTAGTGCGAAAATGCAGAATAAGAGTATTTTCAAGAACCTCAATTTTATCTGCATAATAATCTTGTCTCCATTGCCTATAAATTACATCACTGATAACAAAATCATTTGCTGAATTTGATTCAGATTTTAATTCCAATTTATTCAATAACGACTCAGCTTCAGTGTCAAAACCAAGACTTTTCATTTCAATGCAATGCTGATATATATCTCGCTTTCCATAGTTATTAAATGAAAAAGAGTCTCTTTTATAAGGATTCGATTTTAAATATTCTGAAATTGATTTAATTAAGTGCAGATTAGATACAATATTGTTAAATTCAATTTTAAAATCACTTATTACGTCTGAAGTGCCCTTAAAAACTAAAATATTCTCATCATTTATACTTTCCGCTAAATATGTGTAATTATATGAACCTGTTATTAACACGTTTGAATCGATAATGCAAAATTTATTATGCATGGGAGTTTCAGGTTTTCCAAAGTAGAATTTGCCACCTTTATCAATAAATCTTTGAAAATCTAATCCATCCAACCTGTTATTAATATCATCATTAATTACTACTAAGTGAATAGGAATTTGTTCAACTTTTTTTAAAATAACATCAAATATTTCATGATTTGTAAACCATGCCATAGCAATATATATATCCTGTTTTGCTTCGGTAAGATTTTCTAAAATCGTTTTTTTTATATTTCTGAAATACGGTTTAATTTCCATTATTGTACTTTAATTTAAAATTGTAGCCAACTCCTTTATATCGTCTATAAATGTTAAGATGCTGATTACATGAAATAAAAGAAGTTGTAAACGTTTAGCACTTTAAGACGTTTAAACATGTTTAAATTATTACACTAAAAGTAATACATTATAGCTAACAAACTAATCAATGCCTTATTTCATTTTAGGGTTCAGATTATGGAAAAGTAATCTTCAGCATATCAATAATACTTTTAAGCACCTTTTAAAGTATATGTTAAAATCACTGAATTTCTTATGAAACAATATTCCTGAATAGCAATAAGGGTGCTTAAATCATGCTTCATCCAACCTAATACCCTTGATGGTCCTATAGGACGTAAGTTGAATAGCTAAATGATAGTAAATACTTATTAAAGTTGTGTCCTTAGGTGTATTTCATTTATTATGACCCTTTATTCTTTCTTAAATTTTACCCCTTCAATTCTTAACTTACTGTCAATATTATGTATTAATACCACCTCCTTTTTCAAGAAATCGCCTGAGTTAGCTAACCATTTAATTACTTTTTCTGCTCCATTCTTCACAAATGGGCTTCCTTCTTTTTGCTCAGTTGTGAAATATTGTTCAACTGCCCCTGCTATCAAATCTGTAATACTTAATAAATCCATTGTATGAATATCTTTATCTTCAAAAGGCAATTTTGCCCCACCAATTTGTTTGTATTTATTATCCGAGTACACTTTAAGCACAGCTTTCAATAATCCTAAAGCATTATTGAACATTTCACTATTTTGAATGACAGGGTCTTTGTCACTCATCCAAATAACTTTCTGATTTGAGTCTGCAATAAGAGGCAATACATATCCTATTATATGTAGTATCCTCATGAGCTTTTCAGCGGCTTTTTTATGCCAATGCCCCAATCCTGCATTTTCTATTTCCTTAAGCAAATGTATATTCTGATTTCCAATAAATAATGAACTTAAATTCCTGTCAATAAGAATTGTTAGTGAAAACCCATAAACATTCTTGTCAATAGTCTCTAAATATTCATCTAATGCTCTAAAAGAAGGGCCGTAATCCAAATTTTTAAATGAGATTTCATTTTTATTCAAATCATACTTTTCTCTGACCTTCATTAGTGCTTCACTAATGTGATAGCAATGATTCCAACCGCAAAACAAGAAAGAGTATGAATTATATTTGCTGCCTTTATGTTCTCCTCCATAATCCGAGAATATTGCTATTGATTCATTTTCCATTGTTTTTAGTTCAGGAAGGGTAAATTTCCCTTTCGAATGTTGTTCTTGAAAGTATGAATCTAACAGTCTAATTAAATGTGAATTTTCTTCGAATCTATCACGTTTTATGGAATTGAATTGAATATCTTTTAAAGTCATTGAATTAACAAATTCTTCCCAAGTATTTGGAACTTCGTATTTCGTGTTATTATGTTCTATAAATCGACTGTTCATTTTTAATTTACCATAACGACTGCATAATAGTAGCCTACTGCGTGGCACTTTCCTGTCAAGTTACAAGAAAGTTGAAGCGGGTGATAACGCTCAAAAAACTCTGAACCCCTTATGAATTATACACATTATTGTATGCTGGTATTAGTTTATTTCAATTTATTTATCAACCACTAATCTTCTATAGCTTTTATAAGTTTCATTTGCTGATTTCTTATTTGTACTATTTTTTTAATCGTATTAGTCGAAAATAAAATTATAACTGGAGACAAGATGCTATAACTCAAAATAATCCAGATACTAATATTAATCCCTGTCCCCAAGAAAGCTATTGAATAAATAATTTCAAGGCCAAACAAACAAACTGTTGCAATAAAAGGACTAAAAGTAAATAGGACTACCCAAACCCAAGAAACGACTTTCTCAAACCAAATATTTGCCTGTAAAATAATCCATGGTTCATCTATTATTTGATTACTATTTATAATGACAATTAGTCTATTCCGAATAATAACCAATAATATAAGTGATAAAATACTTATCGCATAACCAGCTAATTTCCAATGAAAAATAACTGGGGTATTAGATATAGTAACCGTTGATGACCTCATTAATTGGTAAACTTTCCAATTTATTTCTCTAAAAACTTCAAGGTCCGTATTAAATTCCCAAGGTTTGATTGACATTCCTGTTGCAACTTCACTTAAAGTATATGACCTTCCTGAGCTATTGAGGGTTGATTTAAGATGTTCTTTAGTGAAATCCCTATGTATACTCCAAATAGGCACTCTATCTTCATCTAACAACCAGTGGTTTGGAAAAACAACTAATTTGACATTAATATTTTTACCATTGTCTTGAGCGGATTCAATTCGAATAGTCCCAAAATCAGTGAAAACTTCTTCACCTAATATTGAATCAATTTCAAAATTTGATGCAATATATTTGCTGGAAACATGCGATTCTACAAAAGCCTTTCTTGCAGAAATTATTGTCTGCCAATTTTCCCATTGGCTTACTAAAATATTAATAAGAGGATATATTAAGATTATAACCGCAATTGATATTACTTTAACATTTGAAATATAGTTGCCAACATTAATACTTTCTTTTATTTGTTTATTAGACATATCTTTAAATTAATTTGAAGATTTGCTATTCGAGGTTATTCTTGTCTTAATTGCTGGTAACGGCCACTTGCAGGCGTAGTGTGGGTTTAAAAGCACTTTCTTTTCAAGTCGCTACTATAGAGACTGTAAAATGAACTCTGTCCAACATTACGTTTATAATTTGTTGTGTGCTGCCTTTAATGTTTGTTTTTTTCAAAAAACTCTTTCATATCATATATGAACCGACAGTAAGTTATAAAAACTTGGAGATTCGCAAATAAAGTATATTTGTCAACTTTCTTTCCAGTTGGATGGCCTGCACCATTACGGTTGTTTCTTATCATTTGGAATACCCCAATCAATGTATTGTCATATCCATCTTTGATAGAAAATGGTAAATCTCCTTTAAGTGCCTGGATTTCCTTATTAAATTCGTCAAATTGCTTTTTTATAAATTTTCCAGAGGTTTTTTTAATGAATTTTTGTTTTTTGTCAACATTTTCATACGTGTCTGCATAAGTTTCTATTAAGATTAAAAGAGCCTTTTCTGATGCGCACCCCAATGTAATTGTTGCAGATAATAATTGATTTATATTATATGTTCTTACACTTTCTGATAAATATATTTCAATTGTTTCATCGATATCTGGTATTTCCCTTCTTAGTCTGCTAAGATAACCTGTAACGTCATTGGGAACGGGTTGCTCTGCTTCGATTGCTCTTAATCCATAGTCTGTCAAACTAAGAAATGGCCAAGAGTCATTGCTATAGTCACCAATTGTAAGAACACGTTCTGTTATTAAATCCCAAAGAACTTCACGAACCCTGTTTTTATCTTTATTTGTTAACCAAGGAGTACCACCGAAATGATTAGGCGGAAATGGATTTTGTACTAGTTCCTTTTTTATGGCAAGTTGGGCAATTGTAATTTGAAGATTTACAAATTGAAAAGATTCGCCATGAGATTTTATTGCCTCAATGACAAGTGATTTAAATTCTTCATATGGTATCTTCAAATTTGTTATTTCACTCATGATTAGTTTGTTTAGGTTGCACACAACGGTAAATTGTATGAGTAGTAGTAGGTTGTGTGGCACTTTCCTTTCAAACTGCTACGCAGTTTGAGCAGACTACAATCCTTGATATTTACTACATGGCCTGCCATTACTTATACAAAGTGTTATGGGCTTTTTTTAATTCATTCATCAAGTACTCTAGGTTACCTGTCATTTTTCGTATGTCATCTTTGCGTATTGAAGCAGGATTGTGTACTAATTTATTCCTAAAATTCCTTAGATGGTCGAGTTCTTTCAAATAGTTATAAGTTTGCTCCTCATTTTCCATTAAGATGAAAAGAGCTTTTCTCATATTGAATACGTTTCTTTGATATTTTTTAGCCCGTTCTAAGATAATGGTTTCAATTTCAGTCCATAATTTCAAGAACAATCCTAAGTCACTATCCTCGACTTCTGGCTGTAAATCAACCTTTAAATTATCACAAATATCTTTGATGATGTCATTGTCTGGGTATAAAGCATTTTCAGGAATTCTATCAAATTCTGCATTCCAAAATTCATCAGAGTTTGGAATTTCAAATTTTGCAATCAACCTTTGGTTTAGGTCTAATTCTCCTTTATTTATGTATTCGTTAGTAATATCTTCAGTACCTACAAGATAACCTTCTTGAAAATATGGTCTTAGTGCAGATGGAGGTGTAATACTTAACAGTCTAATATTTACTAAGTCGTGTTCTGAGTTTATAGAAATTCTGTTTGAGTAATAAGGAAGTCCAAAAACATAAATAAATGCGGTTTCATTTTCATTATACAACTGAGCAAAAGAGCAAGCCACTCTCAAAGATTGAGTAACGTCAGACAAAGGAGTTCCAGTTACTTCATAATGTTGTAAAACGCTCCACTGAATATATTTTTTCCTTTGCAGTTCGTGATAACCTTCAATCTTTTGGTTTTTAAACTCCTGAACCAAAAGTTTACAAGCACTTTTAAGTAAATCAAATCTGTAATTTAATTCCTGCTGAGTCAAATATTCTCCTCTGTATATTGTCGGATAGAAAGTTGAAACACCTGCTTTGTTTAGATAATCATTCTTTTGTCCTCGATAAAAAAGCAAATAATCTTTATTCAGATATGATAATTTTGCAACTTGCTCAACGAGTTCCCTGAAAGAATCAATTCTATATCCTGGGTCTTTTCCAACAGTTTTAGGAGTTGTGTGAGTTTTTAACTCAGTTGTTAATTGTCCAAATATTTGTCTCATTTAATGATGTCGTTGTCTATTTTTTTAATTGCCCATAATACGTTTATATCGCCTATAAATGTTAAGGTGCAGATTACATTTTATAAAAGAGTTTGTAAACGTTTAGCACTTTAAGACGTTTATGCACGATTAAATTATTATACTAAAAGTAATACATTATAGTTAACAAACTAATCAATGCCGTATTTCATTTTTGGATTCAGATTATGGGAAAGCAGTCTTCAGTTTATCAATAACAACCCTGTCATATTTAAAAGTATATATTAAATTCGTTGAATTTCAGTTAAATCAATGCACCAATAAATGAGCAAGCGCAGTTTAGATAGAGTAACATTTTTTTCAAAAGAAGATATGTCAGCAGGGATAAACCTTCAAAAAGCTGAACCAATATTAGAAAGTTTCATCACAGATGGTGATTTTGGACTTAATGATATTATTGAACTATTTCAAATCAAACTATACTTTGATAACGAGATATATTTAACAAGCTGGTCTGAACAAGATGTTACAAGATATAAAAGCATTGTAGGTAATATGTGGGGCAAGATAGTTCAATATTGGAAACAGATTAATGATAGCAACTTTATTTCACATTTTGAATCCATTGAACTTGGCTACCAACCTGCATTTTGGAAATTACATGAAGTATTAGAGACCTATAAAAAAGTTTCTAAAGAAGTATTTAAGCAAGTACTCGGTAAGGAAGAGTTATGGATACGGGAAGTATTAAAACAACCTAAACTGGTCAAATATTTCGGTCAAGAAATACGTGAGTACCTAATTAAAGATGATAAATCTGCTGAATTAATTGTTGGTCAATACGAACAGGTTAAAGATAGACCCGATAGTGACCTTCATTTTCCAAAGTGCTTATCTAATGATGATAAGGAACAGATTATTATTAAGTATTTAGGAAGTGAAGATGCTAACCTTAATTACGTTCGACTAATAATAAAATCTCGTGATAATAGCATTAAGCTAAAGCCCCGTACACGGTTAATGGCTAAAAAATTATCGGAAAGGCTTAACAATGAAATTTTGGAAAGTGGAACAGCCACTGAGTATGGCTTGCAAGTTGGCATTAGTGAAGTTCAACAAGAACCAATTAAGAGTGAGTTGGATGGAAATACTCAAAAGATAACATATAGTGCTAGGTGTATTCAGGAAGAAAGTGATGATGTATCCTTGGTGCATAATTTTAGGCATCTGTTCGATTACCTTGATACTTTTGGAAATATTTCACTGATTAGTAAAGCTCACGAATTTGATGAACTAATGATTTTCGGTTTGCAATCGAAAAATGAGTACTTAAAAGGTCAAGTTTTTACCCGAAAAAGCATGTTATCACATATTCAACTTGCTTTATATGTTCAATACCTAAATGATAAGTTAAACAGAAAATTTGAAGATGTTTTAAGTTCCTATATGAAAGAGATGCTGATTAATCATTATGGATTATCAGGACTTAAATTGAATTTCCCATCCCCAAACACATCTTACTTAGAAAAAAACAGGTTAATTGTACCTGAATTAGAATCGCTTTTAAAGCAATATTCCCTATATGTCGAAGAAGGACACATTGACCATGAACTTTTACAACTTAGTTCAGCTTCTTTGAGCATAAATAAAATCCCAAGTTTGGTTGAAAAGAAATATGTATATGGCATTGGTGATGAATTTAATATGCTGAAACACCACTTCTTTTCTAACCAAGGTATGCTTCATCATATTGAGCCATTTAAGGGCAAATACAGGAATTTGTTTCAATTGCTTTTCAATGAGGATGTTGCTTTAGGTGATTTTAGCAAATACGAAAAGCCAGTAATTGAAAAATATATTGGCAATGAGGTTCTATATGTAGATGAAAAGGGCTTTGTAAAGATTAAATGTGCCCCACAACTAGTAACTATTGGGCGAATATATTTTGACGAAGTAGCAAGCTACAAGGTTCTTCCTGAAAGTTATCAAGAAGAAATTGATAAGATGGTAGACCAAGGGATACTATCATTTGGAAACACTCTATTTGCTGAATCAGAATATAAGTACTTTAACTATTACTTGAATAAATCCGAGTATACAAATGGCCTCGACCTCCGCAATAAATATGCACACGGTTCAAATTCAGATTCCGAAGAGGTCTGTAAAAATGACTATTATATTTTATTGAAGTTGTTGATACTAGTTTTATTAAAGATTGAGCAAGATTTGTATTTGAACAGTTATAAGGGTGATTAACAATTATTTTGCCCCCAAAATAATACCCCTGTTAGTTTTTACGGACGCAAGTTAAATAGCTATATGTAGTAAATAGTTATTATAATTGTGTCCTAGCTGTATTGTTCGGGGCGTTTAGTATTAGCTTGTGCGATTACAAATCTAGTTTACTCAAAAATGACTCAGGTAAGTTTCTTAGCTACTGGCATTTTTTCCGCTAAATACTTATCCATTTTAGCATATTTGATACACGTAAGGATGCCTTTGTCTTCTGTCAAGTACTTATCATCAGGTGAAACATACAATAGATTAAACAAATCAATCCAATCGTTATCCTTTACCTTCATTGTAGTATTTGTTTCTAAAATTTTAAAATAGGCATCAAGGGTATAAAGGAATAGCTCAATCTTTGACCAATCGTAATCTTCTGATAAAGTAAATTTCCCGTTAGTCGCAGCTTCTACGAATTTCCTAATAACGTTCTTCGTTGTCTCAATCGTATTAATGCTCTTTTACTTCTTATTGTCTTTTATATTCTTCCTTACTTCAATAAGCATGGCTTGAAGATTAGCTGTGCTTTCTGCAATAGAACTTCGGACTCCATCTATATGTTTCTTTAGTGGTTCAATTTGGTCTTCAGGAAATGTTATTCCATCTTTTAACTTACATAAAAGTTCAAATTCATCTTCTAAATTCTTTTGCGGTTGTTTTCCATCAAATTTTTGGTTGTCAATCGAAAGCAAATATTCTAAAGGAGTCTCAACTATAACTTCATTTCCTGAGTCAAAAATATTATCTACAGCATTCTTAATCGTCTCGATTCTATTAACCAAGTTAGGGCTATTGGCTATTTCTTTTATGGATAACGGGGTTAGTGTTAGGTCTTTATATGAATTTTCTTTTGTATCTAAGTCATACCAAATATTTGTGTCACATATGGTCATAGGTTATTAGCTAAAGTTCGTTTTTAGATTTTTTTTCATTCGATGTTAATTATAAACATAGAATTATGGTTACTTTAAATAATCCTCCATTGCACAAGGTAGTTCTTTTGGGATATGATTGGTTGCCCTAATATATTTTAGTGCATTTAAATGGGAAAAACCACCAAGGTTGAATTTGCTTTTATAAAGGTTTCTCAAATCTTTTCCACGAGCCTCAACAATCCATTTGGGTATCTTTAAGTTATGACCATTAAGATACTTGACTTCAATTATTTCATTTAGTTCAGAAGTTATCTTTAGATTTTTTGAGGAATTATCATAGTGGAACCCTTCGATTGCATCATCAACTGAAACGACAGAATTCATTATTGAAAGTATTGAATCGACAGCTTTTTGCAATGTTTCTGTATCGCAATTTGAAATTTTATGTTCGAGACCTGCATCCAAATCAAGGTGGTTTATATTACTAAGTTGAGAATCTTTGCTATTTAAAATGAAGCAGTACATAATCACAGGGTCAAATAGATAGTTTTCAATACTATACCTGTTTAGAATCAACAATTTGTTTTCTTCGTTATATTCAAGGTTACCTCGGTCTTTATCAATTATTCCTTTAATTACAGAATTAAAGGAGCTAAATCTATTTACCCATTCTTTAACCCTATCTTTTCCTCCGTTTACTTCACCGTTAGAAGTTGGCATGAAGTTAATATTCGACTCCTTGGCAATTTCAGAAACACTTAGTATAGTTCGATAAAATTCCACATCATCATTATCTTCTACAAAAACAAATTTTGTTTCAGGTGTTACAAATACTAATCCATTGGATAAATAATTAATGCTATTTGAAAAATTTATTGAGTTATCCTTTTTCAATAACGTTGGTTTTGACATATAATAAACACCAACATCGTTATACTTTGATGCCAGAGCCAATGTAGTAGCAGAATGCGTTGACATTAGGATTTTGATTCCTTTCTTTACAGCTAAAAAATCATGAATAATTTGAAAAAAATGCTTCTTCATGGAAGGATGAAGATGTGCCTCAGGTTCATCTAGGATAATAAGCTTTGTATTTTGTTCTGATACAGAGTACGAGTATTTTAGAAAGCCAAGAGAAAATAATATTTTTTCACCTGATGAAAGATTGCTAAAATTAATATTCTGATTTGTGGATTTATCGAATAAAATTATCCTATATGGGTTTTCCGTAACTAAATCCATCTCATTATCCAGTATTTCCGAAATTTTTTGCGTATCAGGAGCAATAACTTCATATGCAAATCCTAATTCATCAATTATTTCTTGCAATAAAACCCATGGTGGTTCAGAAAGCTTTAATGAATTGTCAAGGTTTTCTCTTAATTGATATAAATAAAATAAGAAGGGTAAAATTTGTTCAAAATTTTGGTGATTAAGCAAAAACTTATCAAAAGGAAAAAATGCTTGAATAGTTGATGGTTTTAGTTCTTCTTTAGAGACACCTGATTTATCACATATTTCATCTAAATAAAATTGATTGTTGGCTTCACAATGTATCCGCAGATTACCGTTTGTAATAATGTCACTGTTTGACGGTGTACCTCTTTGATTTTGACCATTCTTTCCTAAATAACGTCTAATCTCATTAGCCTTACTTGGTTGAGCTACATTAAGAAGGTAAAGTACAACTTCCTTGAAGTCAGAATATTTAAAAGGAGTATTAAAAATAGTGTTACCAATATTCATATTTGCTCCTTGATATACTATTTCTCTTATATGGGATATGTTAATTCCTTCTATTTGAAGGTTTGAATATGGAGGCTGATTTACCTTTGCAGGGTTTTTTAATGTGTCCGAATAATAACTATTAAGCAAGCTTAATAGCTGAGTTTTTCCTGAACCATTTAATCCTGTAATAATAGATACTTTTTCATCAAAAGCTACTTCAAAGTCTGTTAGAGAAAGGTGTCTACCTGAAAAGTTTAAATTCATATGGAAAAAAGTTTTAACCAAATGTATCAAAAATTACAGAATTATTATTGAATTGAATTTGTAACTTATGTTCATTTAAATTCTGATGCATAGGAGCTGAATAATTTAGGGAAATTTGGTTTTGGCTATTTGTCATTGGTATATCAAAAACAAGCTAATAACTTAGTTTAATTCATTAGCAAGGTGCTTACAATGACATCTTTTGTTTAACAGAAGATAATTAGTTAAATTGCTTGCTCTTCCTGGTACAGGGAAAATGCAATCAAGCACCAAATACTTAACCATATGAAGAAAAATGAAGATGTTATTCAGGGTTCACTTTTTGAAGAAGATTACCTTATTCGCACACTTGGTAGCCTTGGGACATCGCCTGAAATTGCCTTAACTGAATTGGTTGCTAATGCGTGGGATGCAGGTGCAAGGCAGGTTAATATTTTCATTCCTGATGAATTAGGTCAAAAGTTAATTATAACTGATAATGGTTCGGGACTAACTAAGGATGAATTTTATTCACGATGGATGAAACTTGGTTACAATAGACTAAAACATCAAGGTAAAAAGGTCCAGTTTCCTTCGGGTATTAATTTGCAACGTACTGCATATGGTAGGAATGGAATCGGTAGACATGGAATGCTTTGTTTTAATAATACTTATAATGTAGAAACAAATAAAAATGGTAAACAGTCAAACTTTACCATTACTACAAATAGTGAAAAACAACCGTTCTTAATAAAAAAGGAATCTTTTAAAGAATCGAAGAAAGAAGGTACAAAACTAGAAGTGGTTGTAGTTAAGAACCTACCTTCTGCATCTAACATTTTGGAAGTGATTTCTGCAAGATTTTTACATGACCCGAATTTTAAAATAACAATTAACAATCAAACAATCCAACTGGAACAACATAGTGGTCTGATTGATAGTAAGGAAGTTAATGTCAATGACATTGACTTCAAAATACACTTGATTGACACTAAGAAATCAAGAAAGTCAACCATTTACCAAGGTATAGCAATGTGGCAAAGTGGGCGTTTAGTCGGTGAACCATCTTGGATTTTAGGTAATCATGTGGTACTTGATGGACGTTCTAAACAGGCAAAGCGTTATTCAGTAGTAATTGAAACAAATGGTTTAGCTGATTTTGTAAAGGAAGATTGGACAGGATTCAAGCGAAAAAAGGAATTAGAAAGTGTTTTTGAAAAAATCAATATTTGTATTCAATCCATGTTTTCAAAAATAGCTAAGGAAAATATTGAAGAAACAAAAGCACAAATAAAGCAAGACTTCAGAAAGGAATATGAAGAACTTAGTCCATTAGGAAGGTATGAATTTAATGAAGCGATAGAAAGTATTTCTGTTTCAAACCCAACAGCTAGTCAGGATGCTGTGGCATTGGCAGTTGAAACAGTAATTAAACTTGAAAAGACAAGAAGCGGAAGTGAACTACTCCAAAGACTGTCCGTACTTTCGTCCGAAGATATTGATGGTTTAAATCATTTATTAAATAATTGGACAGTAAAAGATGCCTTAACTGTTTTGGATGAAATAGATAAACGCATTTCGGTTATTGAAGCAATCAGGAAGCTTTCAAATGATTCCACAGTAGACGAATTGCATGTTCTTCACCCATTAGTTGCAGGTGCAAGGTGGATTTTCGGACCTGAATTTGATTCACCTGAATATTCTTCAAACAACCAACTACACACTTCAGTAGAAAAAGTGTTTGGTAAAAAAATTGATAGGAAGATTTTTAGTAATAGTATGAAACGACCTGATTTGGTAGTGATGGGAAATTCTATCTTTTCAATCACTGCAACAGAAGCATTTGATAGTAATTCAGGTCTTTCTACCCTTGACAAAATATTAATCATAGAACTGAAAAGGGGTGGTTTCAAATTAGGACGAAAAGAACGTGACCAAGCCACAGGTTATGTGGAAGATTTTATGAATTGTGGAAGCTATATCGGCAACCCATATATTACTGCTTTTGTTGTTGGGGAAACGTTTAGTGAAAAACTACAACCCATACACACTATTTTTAATGAAAATAAAGTGGAAATGGGTAAAGTTTCTATTTGTCTTTTTTCACAATTAGTGGATTCAGCTGAACGAAGGTTATTTAATTTAAAAAGCAAGCTTAACGAACGGTATTCAGATGTTTCAGGTATAGATTTATTTGAAAGACAAAAACAATTAGCAATTTAACTTTAGAATAAACACTCAAAAAGATATTACTTATTCCAACACACCTTCACGTCTTAGGTACTGATAAAGCGTAGATTTACTTTTTATACCAGTAGCTTCTAAAATATTGCTAATACTATCACCTTTTTTGTAAAGTGTGGCAGCAGCAGCCGATTTCATTTTATTGTATGTGCCAGTTGGACGGCCCCCGTTCTTTCCACGGGCACGGGCAGCTTTTAACCCGTCTAGTGTCCGTTCACGAAGCACCTCAACTTCAGCAGTCTTGAGAATGCTAACGATTTGAAATACAGCACGTCCCATCGGTGAAGATGTGTCGAAGATACCTTCTTTAAGACTTTTTAAGTGGATTCCTTTTTCTTCGAAGTCAGCTAAAAGTGAAATCAGCTGTTTGGCAGTCCTAGATAATCTATCCAAACTGTCCACAATCAAAACATCGCCTTTACGTAGCTTCGATAATAGTAAATCCAATTGTGGTTTATCCTTTGAACGTCCCGATATTTTCTCTTGAAAAATTTCATCGCACCCTTCTGCTTTTAAAGAATCAAGTTGTCGGTCCAATGTTTGGTGAACTTTTGAAGATACCCTTGCATAACCAAATTTCATAACTAGTTCGTTTAATCGTTAGGAATTTAAATATACGAACTATGATTAAACGAACCAAATAAACGAACTCATTTCCTGGGGATTATGTTTACAAATTGAATTTTGGTTGGTTGTTCGTTTTATCCTTCGTTTTTCCGAACTAGAATTTTACAAATGGCAAAGGCATCACTTACGACACCTTTGCAAAAAATTAAACAAACTACTTCTTCTGATTAGGATTTAATTGCTTCCCTCTGTTGCCTTGATTTGTGCTGTAGGTTTTGTTTGTACCTCTTGTGCCTTTGTTAGCATTTACCATGTCCGCTTTGTGATTTGATTTTTTAGCCATAACGTCTGTTTTTTTTAGTTGTTAATAATAATTGGAACAATAGTAACGATGAATACAAGCTGATTTACACGTTTGGAATAAAAGTACTATTTCATGTCCCCAAATTTGATATTTATGAATAGCATAGAATATATATTTGAAATCAATAATCCATTTCATGAAATAAAGGTCACTGATAGTTATGGTAATGAATACAAAAACAAGATTCTTGAAAAAGACATCTTCTATATTGAATATGTTGATAGGACTACAAAAAGAATTGTACTGAATAAACCATTAGTCAGCACCATTAAAAGTTCAAGAATTATCGAATGGAAAATAAGGGATTCTTTAGATAGTATAATTGAAAAACACCTTGATAGAAAATCCTTTGTGCAAATTAATCAAAAGGTCATTACCCGTAGAATCAATATCATAGGAAGAAGTGCTGATTGGACACATTTACAGTTAAGGATACGTGATGATTCAAAGCGATTAAATTGGCTAACAAAAAAAATAAAGTTAGGAAAACCATTTAGACCGCAATTGGAAGATTTCTTAAATCATCAATATCTTCAGGTAAAAAATATAAAGGGAAATTCTTCTAGTGATTATATTTTCATTCACCCATTGGATATTATTTACATCGAAATTTCTAAAACTGTCAAACGATTACATCTAAGAAACCCATATAACTTTGGTGATAAGAATGAATTTATGATAGAATACCATAGCAGAAAAAAGATAACAGATGTTATTATTAATAATACATTCGGTATTAATAGCTTCATTCAAATTCATCGAAAGTTTGTAATCAACATTGAACATGCTAAATACACCGTTGGCACAAGAACCATTACGATGATTTGCCCAAATAAAAAGGAAAAACTTTCTATTGGTGAAAAATATTACGAAGACGAAGAATATTTTGCTATAATCAATGCTTTGGCTTAATCCACAATAGTACCCAATATAAGATTAGTTCAAACTTCCAATACTTGATTATCATTCAACTGTATAATCTTTTGCGAAAAGATGCTTTGATAATCCTGTTTATTAAAAGTGTGTATTGGTATTATGGATTTGGGGTTAATGGCATTTGCGTATTCCTTCAGTGTTTCAACATCAGCATGACCACTGGTGTGAATATCAATGACCGAAAAGTTCTTAGCCTTTAGCCAATCAACAAATTCTTTTGTTGAAGGTTGTTGCTTGTACCCATTCCACATGGAATAAATTAAATTTCCTTTGTCAACAGAAACCTTTTCCAAATCAACCTTCATTGAAGGTCTTGTGATTACAACGTAACCTGAAGGGTTTTCAGAAATCTGTTCTTTGGTAATTTTATGTCCTGAAAACTTATTTGCTAGTTCATCCATACCACGCCTAAACAGACCTGATGTAAGTTTGTACGGAAACATCACTTTTAACCGTTTGTAACCATTTAATGGGGAAGGTAATTTGGCATACTGTGATAATTTATCCAAAACATTAGCAGTGTAAACATCAATAACAAAGGTTTTACCTGATTGTAAGCAAGCCCTATAAAGTGATACTATTCGGTCGATGTTTTGACTTGAAGTGTAGACATAATTAATGCAATCCGAATTTTTAAATAGTTCGACAAGTTCCAGTTCTATTTCATCTTCGGTTTTAAACTTTTTGGCTTCCCTTCCAATGGTTGTTCCTTCAATTAATAAACAGTCAACGTTTTTAGGCGCATTGTATGTAAACCATTTGTAAGCCTTGGCTTTTCTTCCATGTCCACGAAAATCACCTGAATAGAAAACGCTTTTACCATCGGCTTCGATTAGAAATGAATACGCATCAAAAGCTGAATGGTCATTCCAATACGGTGTTACTGTAAATTCACCGATTTTAATTGGTTTGCTTTTTTCAAAATAAATCGGTTTTTCAATATTGTTTTCTTGATATATGAAAACATTGTTAAGTTTTAATATTTCATGGGTCGGTTTTCCAAGGTATACTGGAATTTGTTTGCTTAGGTACTTCATTAATCCAAAGTGGTCAGCGTGTGGATGGGAAATCAGAACACCATCAATATCGGCATCAATGTTATAGGCATTTGATATGTCGGGTAATACACCTTCTGAAATCAATTCAGGAATTGAATGGTTTTCAAACTGTTTAAAATTGAATGCATCACCTGATTTATTAACCAATGGCATTCCAAAGTCCAATAATATCCTGCTTTTATCTGATTGTATTTCGATACAAATACCACCAATTTCGTTAGTCCCCCTGTGGATGGTTAGTTTCATGCTTAAAAGATAAAACGATTCCTACTTGACTTTGAAATCAAATCACAGTTACGGTCAGTACTGCCAAAATAATATGCACCTACAGCTACATCTTTAATCCTTTTATTAACATCATTTGCGTTGCTATTAATCCAAGCTTGCTGACAATCACCAAACAACAATAATGGTTTCAATTCTAAATTATAGTCACTTATCGAATCAAGTTCCTTTAATCCTTTGGGTAAAATTCCAAGCATCTTCTTTATTTCAAAGACCTTGGTATAGTAGCCAATAATTTCTTGTTCGTACTTTACAGCAAAATCATGGTACTTTTTAAGTTGGTCCCTTAGTTCAGTGGTGTACACACGGCTATCACCCATAGTCTTTAGTTCTACAAATACGATTTTCTTATTTGAAGTGTCAATCCACACCAAGTCAATACGTAGTAATGAATTACCATCATTGTAAGCCATTTCTGTGTCCAAAAAGCAATTCGCATTTTTTATAAAACGTGCTTGAATACCCTTTTCTGATGATGCAGGATAGTGTGTGGAAATATTATTGGTTATTAACTTTAAACTAGCTGAATCAAAATTATTGACATCTAGCAAGTTTATCTGTGATTGCTGTAAACCAATTGATTGGTTATCGAAGTCATAATTAATGTATTCTGATTTTACAGGGACTAGGTATTTGTAATTAATAGAACCATTGAACTTACCGTTCTTAAAACGAAGTTCACGAATAATGTTACCACCGTTATAGTACACATCAATGTAGTTGTCTTTTCTAATATCAATGTATATATTTTCATCATTTACAAGGTTTAACCACCATGTTGGCTTCTGTTTCACTAATTCTGTAAATAATGAATTGTTACGGGTTAGTTTATTCATACCATCTTCTAATTTAGTTCTGCTTAGAATCTCAAATGACTTACTATGTAAGTCATTTTTGCTAAAATTAAGGTTTTAATATAACTACAAAGCAAAGGCGATGAAAACAAATTCACCGCCTTTAATGATTCCCGATTAGTAAAATCAAAGTTATATTAATATCTAATTTACTATTTTTTTTGAAAAGGGATGGTTATTTAGACATCCATACTTTACGAACTAATTTACCATCTTTGATGTAGCCTTGTTTCTTACAGTATTTCATATGTCTATAAATTGTTGCCCTAGACAAATGCTTCTTCAATTCTTCCTGTGACCCTAAATTGTCAAATTGAATTAGGAACTTTCTAACAGCTACTTTTTCCTGCATAACCCATTCCGCTATTTCTTTCTTGGGTTCTTTCTGACTTTTCTTCTCAGGTGGGTATTTGGCATACGGTTCATCTAATTCTGCTAAATTGTATTGGGAATCGACATCAAACTTAGGTTCTATCACCACAGAATACACACATTCTTCTTCACAAGTATCAAAGTCTAAAAATCTTATCCGAAATTCGCCAATTAAGTTATTTGCCTTTACTACTTCAATAAAAACTATATTCCCTATGAATTCATGAAAATAATCTTGGTCATAGACCTTGTTGCATAGGTGATTAAGTACATTGTCAAAGATTATTGAATCATAAGTTTCTATATCTATTGTGGAATGTGATTCGTAACGGGTGGTTGTAGGGTCTTCAGCTTTACCATATTTTATTTGATATTCAAACTTTCCTACTGCGACAATGTCATTATCTGTAATTCTTATCTGTCCTGACTTCATGTTAATTTGTTTTCAGCAAATATCATGTTAAAAAAATAAAGCAAAAAAAACGGTGTAGAAACGTGTCTCATTTTGAAACAACGACTATCAACATCTGCATCTATATTCTAAATAACATACTTATTTTAAATTGTTTAACTGAAAAATCCATTTCCCATTTTTAGGACTTGGGTGATTCACAAATAAAATATTCAGTTCTCGACCTGATGGACAAACTTCATTGGTTTGCGTATTATATCTAGGTATATCATTCTTTTTATTGAAGTTATGCACATATACTGATTGTGCAATGTAACCGCATATGACAATATTCTTAATTGTAGGTGAATTCTGTAAATACCCAATTAACCTTTGATAAGATTCTTCGATACGCTTACCATCAGTTAATTCATTCAATTTTGAAAAAAGGTCATTGTAATGTTGTATTCGATTGGTGTATTTGGTATACGGTACATCCTTTAATACAGAAAATTGATTTTCCCCACAAACTTCTCTGTCTATCGGGAAATTAAATGTATTCATTATGCCGAATTTGCATGTTTTACCTTTCTGATTATTTAAATAATACCCAAAAGCCAAACTGCTATCACCATCTAGGATTTTATAAGACATCACTTTGCCACTTTCCCCAACACACGGTAATCCAACCCTTATTTCCTCTTTGTAAGGTGATTCCATTATAAATAATGTTTCAATAGTATCCGTGTTGGGTATTAAGTCGTAATTATTCATATTGTTGTGTGTCAATGTTACTAAAATCAATAGGGGTTTTTAGTATGTGCTGATAATCACCCCGTTCAAATAACTTTGACGTATCACACTTAACAAGGCAATCCAACATTTCTAGCTTATTGTCATGGTAATAATCAGATTCATACATTAAGTTCTGAAAAACAATGTGCTTTCTATCATCGTACAAATTGTCAATGTAATGAATCAGATGTTCACCCTTGTAAAACACTTTACCTTCAGTTGATTTGTATTCTATTTCATTATCATCAACAAAGTAAATACCTATTTCCTTACCCATGTCAACATCAATATCTGTTGATTCAGAATTTATTGTTCGGGTGGAACTGAAAAAGTCTTTTAAAGCCTGTTCTGTATTTGGATGGTTTTCATACCGTAAGCCTTTACTTTCAAGCAGAACATCTATGTAAGAATTGTATAAATCAAAAGCTTTAATTCTTGCTTTAATAAGTTCTGCATGTCGGAATTCTTGGTAGATTTCAACCGTGTCAATGTCATTACCGTTTTGTCGAAAGAATTCACCACGGACTATGTAGAATGGGGTATTACCTTTCATGTTAAACCAATTCTATATCAAACCCTAATTTCTTGGCATTTTCTATAAAGGCTTCGGTATTTAATGGCCCCCATTGTGTACAGGTTGAAATTATTTCATTATCACCAAGATTAATTACTTCGTTGGGCTTGATGTAATGACGTTTACGACCACTATCGTTATGGATTTGTTCTGCCCTTGAAGTCTTATCAAAGACACCAAAACTTCCTTGGATTTCTTTAGGAAATGCAGCACTTAGTTCAGCAAATGTAGTTTTGGGGTTTTGGTCAACGTAAGCCCTAACAACTGCATTAACCAAACGTCCTTTGTTATATGTTTGGTTGTTAAACTTGAACTTTGAATAATCTTTTGAAGTGTATTTGTATGAAAAATATGTATCCGATATGACAAAAATATTTCCATCAGCACCTCTAAATCTATTTAAAACTATTCCTGCTATTGGGGTGTCATTGTATGTATAGCCTTGCATTAGTTTTTCTTGTAAATCAGGGCTAACTGAAGAGCCAACAAGCACACCTATCCATTTGGGCTCATATTCTTCTTCCCAATACTTTTCCATTTTAAGAAATTGTTTCTTTTGTTCTAGGTAGCTTTCTAATTGCCTAAGGGCATTGTCATCAATAACACCTAGCTTTAATTCGACAATAGCTAAATATTCAGCACCGTATGAAGAAAGAATATCAATTCTACCATCCCTATTTTTTCTACCTTTTTTTAACGCAATTTCTTCATCTAATACAGCCACCTCAGTGAAATTTTCATTATCAAGTGATAATACTTCTTCATTTTCCACCAAGTAGGCTTCCATTGCTAGTTCTCGTTTGAATGGGTATGGTGTTAACTCAATATTGTTTGCAGTGACTTGTTTAAATATTTTCATTAAGTGATTGTGTATGCGTTTTTATTAAGGGTGATTAGATTTCTAAATCTAAGATTTTAAGTGATGATACAAGGAAACCTTTTTTATTTTTCGGTTTTATCCCAAATAGAATCGTAAGCATAAATATTCTCAATTTCCTTAGTGAAAACAACCTTTGAACCTGCTTGATTACGAAGAATTGCTACATCACCATTATTGTATTCTACGCTAAATCCACGTGTGTCAATCTTATCCTTTTCATCTTTATTAAAACGAATATATTTTACATCATCTTTACCAACTTCAACATAGTTGCGACCAACTTGTACACTCTTAATTTTTCGTGTTGGCCTCCTTCTTAAACTTCTCTTATTGCCTACGAATGCAGCCCCTAAAACTAAACCTGATACTAATAAATTCCACATAATTGTTATTTAATAATTTTTATAAAAATAAGATATTATATCAAAGAATGACTTGTTATAACGAAGGAGTTAAATATTATATTTGTCGTATCTGTGATATAAACCAAAGAATAAAAAGAACACAGCTATGTTTGACTTTAATCCCGATTATAGGGTGATGAATAGATTTCAACGAAAAAGGGCAGTAACAAAATATAGTGGAAAAGAACTAAAAAGTGATTATGATTTTAAATATTTAAGAAGTTGGGTGTCGGCTAGTCAAACTAGTAATTTTGGGGAAATCTCAAGATATGCAAGAAAGACTACAAAATCAGACGAATTCCAATCTAAGAGTGATGAGCAATTAGAAAAAATTTGTAACGAAATAAGTTCAGAACTAAAGCATTTTCCTAACCATATTGGCAAGTGTTATAGGGTAATTTTTTCTCAGGATAATAATTATGAAGAAAGAATCAAGAAGGGTGATTTTGTGATAGAAAAATCATTCTTAGCTGCCTCAATCTACAGGGGTGATGGTATAAGTACATGGGGAAGTAAAACTCGACATCCGATGCAGGGATATTGTTTGCATTTTATTATCGAAAGCTTAACAGGAAAACCTATTTTTTTAGGTAAAACTCTGAATAGTAAGGAAAAAGAAATACTTTTTAATAGAAATACAATCTTTAAGATAAAAGAAGTAAAAAAAGTGAAAGAATCTTTTTTTATTTACATGGAAGAAAGCGGTTTATCTTCATCTAATACTAAAGTTAAAGATATTTTCACAGGAAATAATGTTGATATTTAGTTTTAGCAATAGCTAAAACTTACATATACTGTGACTCACGATTTGTTTGGGTAAACATTGAAGAAAATTAGTCTGTCTACTGCAAAAAAAAACTTAACCAGGGCATTGATTTTGTTATTGAATAGTATCGGAAAGTTTCAGGTAGTAAAAAAAAAGCAAAAGCCAGATTGACTGAAAATTAGTGAATAAGGATATTTATGTATTAAAGCTTTTCCAAATGAAGATATTAAGCACCCTTTTACTACTAACATTAGCCATTACATCTTTCGCCCAACACATTGATGGTCCTGCCAACATGCGTATAGCACCCAATGGTGATAAACTATTTTCATTGAACGATTACGTTAGGGTTAGCTTAAAAACAGAACAACCTGTCAATAATTGGTATGAATTAGAAGTTCATTGTTATGTAGTCCCCAATGACTTAATTAATAAAACCACAATCAAAGCTAATACAACACTATTAAGTGTAAATGGTGATTCAATTGGTTTTACGTACAATCAATTTGAAATTGAAAACTATAGTGAAAGGTATTACGCATACGATGATTTGGAACAAATTGAAATTTATTTAAAAGGTCAAACTTACAAATCGAACATTCGTAAAGGAATTAGCAATGGTGAATTACTAGCAAACAAAAAATCATTGGCTGATAGTTGCATGTCAACGTATGTAAGTTATCAGGAAGAAAATGGTCAGTGGGTAGATTTAATTGAAGAATGCAGTATTTACCCTGCTTCTATAATGATTAATAATGAACGTGAATCGGTTCTTGTCAAACAGAAACAAAAGATTAAACGGTATGCAGGTGCAGAAGGTCAATATTCAGTTATTGATTTGGAATTCAAAAAGATGGACTATTCTGACAATCCTGCCATTAAAGAATTCACTATTGAAGCTGACAAGGTTGATATTGAATATCCACTACTTAATGCTGTCACTTATGGGTGCTGCGGTGCTGAAAATTATTACCAACTATTCACAACAAGTAACTTTGAAAAATTAATGGATTACATCGAAGTTTTGTATGAAATTGACATCCCCAATTCATCTACAAAGGGGTATTTAGGCTATATTCCGTTTGGTCGAAGTAATGATGAAGAAATAGTTGGTCAGCTTACATTTGTTGATGGTAAAGAAGTTAGAAATACTGTGTACTTTGCCACTAACGATAAAAGTAAGAAAGACAATATTCTACACTTCGTTCCTGATATGGAATTCAGTCCAATCAGTGACCGTGATAAAATTAGAAATGAAGGTCGGCAAATAAGACTTTGGTCACAAAATGGAAATAAAGGCTCAAGTGTATTAACTGGCTTTAAGTTTTTAATTCATTTGATTGATGATAGTACGGGTAAGGATTACGTTCAGGAACTTGAAATTACTGATGGCTACGTAAATGGCAACAGCGAAAGGGAATTTACTATATGGATTGACTAAAAGCAAAAGTGCTCTAACTTTTCCTCATTTCTGCACGAATTGGCATATGTGAAGTTATTTCTTCAAATATGCCAAGTTTTTTGGCAGCATTGTAAGCAGAACCACTTCCTTTAAAAAAATCCTTTTTAGAACTGTATTTCAATGCTTCTACTTTAATGCTACTGAAGTCCCAAGTCTTTCTGTTTTTTTTCATATGCTTTGTGACTTCTTCCAGTATACCTAATCTTTTAGCTGCTCTGTATGCAGCGGATGATTTCTTATTAAATTCGGTAAGGGTTTGACAGCTTAAAGCCAATTCTTTAATGCTATTTTCATCCCATGTCATATGAAGCTTTTTCATATGCTTACAGATTTCATCAAGCCAACCATTCTTTTGTGCTGCACTGTATGCAGCAGGGTGTCCATATTGAAATTCACTTCTAGTTTTAAAGCTTAAAGCTTCTTTCTTGCAATTTTCAAATGACCAATGTCCAACAGGATTTACTAACCTAGTCATGTGCTTGCAGACTTCATCAAGACAACCTTTTGTAATAGCTGCATTGTATACACTACGTGAACCCTTTTGAAAATCTACCCGACTAGAATACTTTTCAGCTTCCTTTTTTATTACTTCATAGTTATATTTACGTGTGCGGTCAGCTTGAACCATGTGTGAACACACTTTTTTTAACCATCCTTGACGTTGCGCAGCACGATAAGCAGATTTACTAATTTTTTTAAATTGATTTCGTGTTGTATATTTTTTTGCCTCAGCAAGAACTGATTCGTATGTCCAAATTGAATCTATTTTTCCTAATCCACCACCCTTATCAACATTAAGAACTATTGTGCCTTTTTCCCTTTCAGCAGCAATCATTGATATTTCTTTTTCCGCTGCAAGGGTTGATTCCATATAATCGGTCAGTTGAATCATTTCATAATCTTGACCTGTTAATTTAGCGTATCTAGTGACAGTATCTCTTTTGCTTAGTTGTCTATCACTTTTTCGGTTTTCAAAGTTGTATGTTAATCCGATATAAATAGCACCATCAGGAAATTTACAGACATATAAACATCTTTTTTTACGATTCCCTTGTATCTTCATATGTTTGCAAACATCTTCCAACCAACCGTATCTAATTGCAGCATTATAAGCTGCATTATGCCCCTTAGCAAAACCCGACCTTGTATTATATTTTGAAGCAATAGACATGCAGCGTTCCTTAGTCAAATACCCCTTGGGGAATCGGACTTTTTTCATATGCTGACAAATTTCATTAAGCCAATTATTATTATAAGCAGCTGTATATGCACCACTACTGTATTGTTTAAATTCAGTCTTGGTTTGATATTTACGGGCTTCAATAATTAATTCTTCTTTAGTCCATTTACTTCGTCTTCTTGTTCGCATAAAGCAATTATAGGATTTATTTAAAAACAAGAATCATTAATTTCTCATCAATAAGTCAAATAATTCGATAAATGGTTCACTGTTCCTTAGCAGTCATTTTGAAAGGGCGTACCTAGCATTTAATTTTGGGTCCTCATTTTCAATGCACGTCTTCAATTACACCTTCATCTATAAAATCTTTTTTCTGATACGAATTGAAGATGTACAGCTTTTTATTCTTTTCAATATGACCTGCCAAATCAGGATACAGTATTTCAATTATATACCTTGCAATTAATTCAAGAAGTATATTGACATTATTAATATGTAAGTAATTCTTTGAATAATCATACTTGGAATTATACTGACCATTAGCACCATGGGCGACTCTATTCCTTCCTGTTTTATATAAAATTTCACCAATAGTTTTATTCCCTAAATATGAATCAGAACTCCATTCATGTATAATTTTCTTTGCTTCCTTTTTTAATATTGAAGTCAAATTACACATCGCAATTTTTCTTGCTTTATTAAAAGTGCCTTCATGGAAATTTGAAGAAAAACCATTATCAATGAAATAGACAGGAATGAAGTTAAAGTTCAAAGCTTGTTGGGCGTAATAATCAATGGCTGTAATTGGCATGTTAGTAGCGTTTTTATATTGTTTTTGGTAATGAAAAGAAATGCCATATTCTAGTATTCGATATAAAAAAACACACCTTGGTAATGGTTCTATTTGTTTTAAAGAAGACTGGTATAAGTCAAAAATGCGTTCATGACTGCAATCAGGTAAAATTGTATGATGATATTTTTTATTAAGCCTGAATATCGTTGGTTCTATTTGAATAGATTCATTTAAACCTTTTCCAAAAAAACGTTTATTCCTTAATTGCAACATATCTAAAATATCAAATTCAGAATAAATGTTTGATAATTTCTGATTGTAAATTGAATTATTTGTTAAGATATAAACGGGGTGACAATTCAAGTATGAAAAGATATTGATTATTGCATTGATTGTTTCAAAAGAAGTTTGTGAATTTGAATGAATACCAAATCTATGATGCCCAACATGGGATATGTAAACATCTTTATAAATCAATATTTCTTTTTCCCATCTAAGTCTACAGTTTTCATCTAAATGGTTTATGATTTCGTTTTTGAAGACATGCGGATGTTTTTCAAACAAATATATTTTTTCATTAGTTTTAGTCAACTGAATTTCAAGTGCCCGTAGAATAATTCGTTTGATATTTTTAGTTAAAGATTCTTCTTTATGGTAGGTACTATGATTTAATAGAATATCATTGTTCTTAATAGTTTCATTAACTAACACTACTGTTTCATCTTTTGCAACTGACCTACGTTGTTTAATAATAGTTTTTCGAAGTGCTTTATATGAAAAAACATATTCATTAACCAATGATTGACGTTCCGTTCCTTTCTTTAACAATTTAGACAACTTAGAAAATACCACTTGAAAGTCGGTTATTTCATAATAAAGCAAATAGATAAGAATTGCATTGTCTTCAATATTGGACAAGTCAATAGTTTTGTAATCAAATTTTTTTTCAACTTTCCCTACAAGGTCTATGATTTCAGGCTTCATCTATAATTTTGTTAATAGTATGATTAAAGATAGTTCTATTGGTTAAATACTAAAATATGATTTACAAACCATTTTTGACAAAGTACTATAATAATATTAAAATGGTATGTACAATATATTTCTTCAATTATAAACCCTTTTCATTTCTGATGTATTTAATACTACAAGTTCACTTATTGAAGGTAAAAAGGCTGTAGAAGTCTGATTGTCTTCTTGTTGTTTTTCATCAAGGGGCGACCTAAAATATTTGGATAAATATTTAAATACACACACATAATGAAAAATACACATGTTACAATGACTTATCTGCCATCAACATATAAGGGCATCACTGAAGCTGACAGAATACAGCGCAGTAAAGTACAATACCCTTCATTAAAAACTAGTCTTGGTTGGATAAAGGACTGTTTGTATTCCGATAAAATAAGGCGAATCAATGATGAACCTGATGAAGAACAACAGAAGATACTAAAGCAGGAACTGTTACCAATGCTGACCTTTTATGCTTCTTTTGTTGTTCGCAAAGCATCAGGCATCGACAAAAGTAAAGTGCCAACTGGTATACTGGTTATTGATTTAGATAAGAAGAAAGAATCAAGTACCTGGGAACAGTTTTATGAAGAAGTTGCAGCCCTTAAATCACTACTATTAAATAGCCCGTTTTCAAAGTACATAGCATTCATATTCAATTCACCACGAAAAGGTTGGAAAATTGGAATTAAAACAGATTTAAGAACCTATGATGCTAATACTTACAAGGCATATTACATTACCTTAATTGAACTGTTTCAAATAATACTAAGGCGAAATGGGTTCAAATTTGAATATTCCGAAGTTGATTACAGGTGTCAAGACATAGCACGTGGTCACTATATTTCCGCAGATTCTGATATATACATTAATCCCAATGTAGTCGATTGCCCCCTGACCAAGTTAGATTTACGTGAATCAACATATAAATCGAAGAAAAAGAAAAAGACCGAACCCATAATCAATATTGAAAGTCAGGAATTAAATTCAGAAGAACAATTATATAATCGTGATGTCAATAATAGGCTGTTTAACTATTTTATTATAAACGAAATAATGCAGCACTTAAAGAATAGGGACTTTAAAAGAAAGTTTATTAAAGAATTTGACTTAGGTGATTGGCAACAATATTTCATTTTAATGTGCAGTTTACAACATGCCTTGGGCTATAATAAAAATTCAAAGCATGCATTTGAAACTATTCTTAAAACAGCAGGTGTTTACAAGCAAAATATAATGGAACAACACTGGAAAAAAGTTTCAAACCCAACAACCAATATTAATTATTTCATCGCTGCTGCACATAAAGCAGGGTATACATTTACTTCTAAAGATTATCATGGCTTAATTAATAGGGCTAAGGCAACTTCAGAAATAATGAATAACTATATACCTAAGGCTGATTTAACTGTAGACTATCGTATAACAGATGAAGCAAAAACAATTTTTAAATTTATAAACAGCAATAAGTTTATACAGATTATTGCGCCAACTTCTTCAGGTAAGACTGACCTAGCAGTCAAACTACTACATGAAACATTAAAATCACCAGTTGCTTTGTCCGTACCTTATAGAATCTTGGCTGATGGTATTCGCAACCAATACAAAGAACATGTAACCAATTCGGAAGATGAAGTCTTCCCTAAAGACTTTCCAGTGCACTTGTTAAAAGTTATGTGCTATACCTATGATTCTACACCAAAATTAGATGATGTGTTAAGTGATAAGATTAAAGCAAACTCAATTTTAGTTATTGATGAAATACATCAGGTACTTGCGGCCCTTAACTATCGAAAAAAGTCGATTCGTGCATTATTAGATTTCGCAAGTGGTTTTGGTAAAGTAATAGGTTTAACTGGAACAAGATTGCCCGAATCTATTGAAAAGATTTCGCCATTTCTAAGGCAATTTAAGACACTTCATATTGATAATAGATATGAAAAGGGTCATGTTGTTAACTTTGAATACAAAGCTAATATTGAAGCAAGTATCATTGAAAAATTGAAACCATTCAAAGGTCAAGGTAAGAAATGGGCTATATACATGAATGATAAAGATGGTAATAAAGAACTCGCTAAAAAGCTTCAAGAACAAGGTTTTACAACAATGGTAGTTAATGCAGACAAGAAAAACAGTAAAGAAGTAAAGTTGTTAAAGAAAACTAGGTTAATACCTGATGATGTTGATATTATTATTGTTACCTCAGCGATGCGTGATGGATTCAATATTGAAAACAAGGACGTTGCAGGTATATTCTTTTATCGGATGCCTCCAGTAAGGGATTTGGTGCAATTTAGTAGCAGGTTTAGGGAAGTAAAGGGGCTGCAAATTTCGGTTGTTAGTTCTATGACAGAATTTAAGCTGAATAACTGTTACAATCCTGAATTAGTGGCTGTAGACTGCAGAAGTGATGCCAATATAGTTATTGGTAAAATGAATGACATATTATTACCATCCATTGTTGATACACCTAGGAAAACTGAAATTACCGAAAAAGTATTTTATAAAACGATGGAATTTGCAACAGATGATGAAATATATGTTGACAATAATATTAAACATGCAATTGCTTTTGGTGCAGGGGATAGAAAAGCACATCTTGATGAAGAAGGAATTGCTTATTGTGTGCTAGAAAATCATGATAAAACAGAATGTTCCAATCCTATATTTTTTGTTTCAGAATTGTTGAAGTATCGATATAAAATCGGTGTGGTAAATACAGGAAAGAAACTATCCAAAGAAGATAATGTGGAACACATGGATGAAGCCAAAAAGATTACCAATGAATTAGTTTCAAAATGCAAAACGGACAAAGACTTTGATGAACTATTAGAACAAATTAAGGATGAAGATTCTGTTGCTACGAATGTATCAAGTCTGATTCAGCATGTAAGTAAACGAATAGCGATAATAGGTGGAAGGTCACTTGAAATCAGAAATGAAGGGTATAAAAGTAAAACTGCAATTACTAAAGCTTTGGAATTCGATGAAGATAAGTCAATCTATAATGTCTTTATATCTAAAATAAGAACCTATAACAACCTAAAGGCAGGTATTAAAGATGTCCACATAATTCAATATGAAAAGAATGGTCTACAACAGCAAAAGGAATATTCAAATAAGGAACTTAAAGCATTAATCAGGAAGTCAAAAGATGAAATTGGTGATACGACTAAAGATTTGCCAAAGCAGGAATTATCCAAGTATTATCAATTAGCAGATGGTAAAAAACGAAGTTCGATTGTTATTACAGATTATGTACAGCCTGATGTTTTACCTGATGATAACACTGAATCGGTAATCCAAACCAAGAATAAAGCAGCGTAATTCAAGATAAATAATTAAACATACACCTGATATATTAGATAACGATTTAATCAGAATGGTGTATCAATTAAGAATTTCAAAATGTGTGTATTCAGATTAAGCCCATCAGTCCTTGGTGGGTTTTTTCGTTCTTATTTTTAGGGTGATTTTGATGTTAACGGCTGAATGGACTATATGCCAAGAAGCTTGATAAATAATAAAAGAAGGAAAACATACCCGACAAGTCCAGTTTGCATTTAATTCTTAGGGTGTGTTGTTTTTAAAGTATCACGTGTCTACTTGCTTGATTAAATTAGTTTTTGAAAGCCATTCGATATTTCGGGTGGCTTTTTTATTAGATATACCATGGAATGTAACCATAACTATTATCTTAGTGTATAACACTTATGCTAAAATGATTAACAAAACCTCATTCATCCATGGCACAAATATTTCCAAGTATCGCAATACTGAAAAGACAGAAGGTTCAACCAACAGAAGGTGAATGGGCTTTAATTAATTTTCTAGTCAATAACTTAGATAATTCCTATGAGGTTTTTGTACAACCTTTTTTAAATGGTGACCAACCTGACATTGTGGTGATGCGTAAGGGAAGTGGTGTTTTAATAATTGAAGTAAAAGATTGGGATTTAAGACACTATTGTATTGATGAAAATACAAACTGGCATTTATTTAAAGACAATACGAAAATTAAATCCCCACTTTATCAGGTTGAAAAATATAAAGAAAACCTGTTCAATTTGCACAGTGAAGAACTGTACCTAAAGAAGGTAAAAAACAAAAATCTGTGGGCTACGGTCAATTGTGCTGTTTATTTCCATAATGCCAAACAGGAACAGGTCAATTCGTTCTTGTTAGATGATTTTCAGGGAAGCAACTATGACAGATACAGGAAGTTTATTAGTTATTTTGGATTAATAGGTAGCGATTCTTTAAACCTAGGATTTGTGATGAATTTGTTTTCTAGGTATTACCTTAATAAAAAATCATATTACTTTGATGATTCTTTGTATAAGGGTATTAGAAGATATTTAATGCCACCAATACACCAAATAGAAGATGGTAAGGAAATAATATATACAAAAGAACAGCAGCAACTAATAAGAAGTGAAATCCGACCTAGAAGGAAGATAAAAGGCGTTGCAGGTTGTGGAAAAACCTTAGTGTTGGCAAAAAGGGCTGTAAATGCTTATTTAAGGACAAATAGCCGAATCCTTATACTTACGTATAACCTTTCATTAAAAAATTATATACACGATAAAATTAATGATGTAAGGGAAGAATTTCCATGGTCCAATTTCTACATTGATAATTACCATCAGTTCTTTAAAAAGGCAGCTAATAATTATGGGTTAGAAATCACGTCTTTAGGAAGTTGGGATGATAAAAACTTTTTTAAATCAGTTGAACGGTTAATAAAACCTTATGATGTTGTTTTGATTGATGAAATTCAGGACTATAAACAGGCTTGGATTGACATTATTGTTGAATATTTTACCAATGATAATACTGAACTTGTAGTCTTTGGTGATGAAAAACAGAATATCTATAATCGGGAACTTGATGAAAACAATGAAATCATTGTTAGGCAGATACCTGCAAGATGGAATAAATCATTAAATACATCCCATAGATTCTCAAGTAATATCGGTAATCTAGCTTTAAAGTTTCAGAAGACTATTTTCAATATGAAATATAGCCCTGATGACATAAACTTTTTAGCCACACTTGACTTTGAACAAAGGTTAGTCGAATACCATTCATTTACTACTGAATCAGTAGATGCTATTTTGAAAGTAATGTATAATGTGTTGGAACGCAATGAAATTCACTCATCTGATTCGTGTGTGTTGTCCTCGAAAGTTGAAGTGTTAAGGGAATTGGATTATTTAATCCGTAGTGGCAAAAAGGAAAGTACTTGCACCACCTTTGAATCAAAGGAAGAATATGCCACAATGAAGGGTAATGATAAAAAGATTGAAGACCACAGAAGGTTTAAGAAAAGTCATTTTTGGATGAAAACAGGTACGGTTAAATTGTCTACTACCCACAGCTTTAAAGGGTGGGAAATTGATACTTTATTTTTGATTATCGAAAATGAAGAAGATAACGAATTTACAAATGCTGAATTAATCTATACTGCACTGACACGGGCTAAACGTAATCTGATTGTGATGGACTTGGGTAACCATCGGTATGAAAACTTCTTCCTTTCTGAAGTACAATCTTGTTATAAGCACAGTGACACGGAATTACAAGTTCACTAAATTAAAATTGTTCTGACCTGAATTCATTTATCTAGCTAGTGGTCAGGGACAATTTGTAATTCATGCCTTTAAGGTGGCTTGAAATTAAGCTATGTCATGTTAATCCATATGGTCAAACATTAAAAACATATCGGGTATAGACATTGGAATCCAATTTATAGTTCCATAGCATGGGGTCTTTCTTTCAATAGCAACTTTACCTTCCTTAACCTTTTGGCAAGCAAAGAAAGTTTCGATTGCTTCTTCAAAGGTATCTACATAGAAGATGTCTTGAAAGAAATCATCTGTTGTTACAGTCACACGGATTTCTTTATCACTTTTGTCTTTTTTAATGGCGAACTGATTGTCCATTATTTTGGCAAACCTTTCATCTTGGTTGCCTTTCTTAATTTGAAATTTCTCCATTTCTTGATTTTTAAAATTTATAATTTGTGGTATTAATATGTGTAATTTACTTGGCTGTTATTTAATTGCACCTACGTCAGCCAAGGTTTGATTAAGTTACTTTTTCATGTTGCACAATGTTTTATATGAATCTATAATACCTTGTAATTGAAAGTTCGTCCAATCTTTAAGAAGCTTGTCGTCACGAACTTCCAAATCAATTAGTATTTTACCATCGTGAATACCTTCAAAAGCCATATACTTTAAAACTGCATCTTCATAGGACTCACAATTGATAATAAATTCATTGTCGTCTAGCAGGTTTTTTACAGCAAGTCTGTAAGAAGGTTTTTTTAATATGTCCAAATTGCCATTTAATAGAAATTGGATTAGTAACTGCCTGCTAATTTTTGCTACTTCTTTTGCTGTTTGTTTACTCATCTTCTGTGATTTTTTAGTTTTTGATACTTTGTTATTCATTATCTTAAATTTTAAATGTTTATTATTCGATTTCGTTTGTTTTTTTCTTGTTCGCAAAAGTCGCAACACTTTAATTTCCGTATAGACACAGGATTGTGTTATTTTGGAATGACTTGATTTTTCAGATGAAAAAAATAGCCTATAACACCTATACCTATTGATGTTGCAGATAAAATTATATCTTTCGTAAAAAAGTTAATTAATGGCTACTTATATTAAAGAAGACCTATCGACAGAAAAAATATTCGATGTATTAAATTACATTGGCAACAGTATACAAGATGAACATTTACCCAATGAATCATTGAAAAAGGTTATAAAGCTTCTACCTAATTATATTGATGAATTAATCGTAAAAACAGAAGAATCAAATCAGTATTGGGAATTTTGTAAATCCAGTACCTATGTTTATAATTATGATGAAAGATTAAATGTTTTCAAAAACGAATTCCATGATGTCAACGAAAAAGATTTTATTGAAAGCGAAATTGCATTGCTAAAAAATGAACACCTAGTTCTTAATTTGACTAATGGTAATTCTATTGATTTACAGAAGCATTTACACCCCAAAAAGTACCAAGACCTAATATACATTCAAAATAAGAAGATTGATTTTCTGAACACACTACTATTGAATTTAGATGACCAAGGAAATTTGATGCATTATATCCGATACTTTAAAAACATTACCTGTTATAAATTATTCTTAGATTATTACAATAGTTATAAGGACAGTAATGTATGTCTAGTTCATACTTCATTCATTTTTCATCAGATGCGTAATGACAAATATATTTATAGCGACATCGAACAATCTGATTTTATAAAGTTTTTAGATGAAGTGGAAATTAATGTTGGCTTAACCAAGTTAAAATCTTTCAGCGATTCTGTTAAAGTTGAAAAGCTTAAACATTATAAGGACTTGATAAGATTATACGAAAAATCTTTACCTAAGGAATAATAACCATTCCAAAAAACAACAATTTCATGTCTATGTAGAAATGGTACATGATTTTCCTTTGCCGTTATAATTCTAATAGCAAAGAATATGAAGCGAATAATAACAACTGAAATGTCGGATGATGATTTCAAAATGCTACTGAAAGAATGTGTCGATGAAGCAGTACAGAATATACAAGTTCAAAATAATGTAGTTAAAGACCCATTAGATGATTTCATAGGTCTTGAAAAAGCAGCGCAAATCCTTAATATATCCGAACATACATTAAAAACAAAAACACACCGAAAGGAAATCAGCTATTATAAACCTGACAAGAAGCTTCTGTTTTCACGAAAATATTTATTAAAATATATTCATGAAAGCAAAAGAACGTCCAATAAAGAAATAGATGAAGAAGATTAATGATTGTAATTACCAATCAATAGAATTGACAAATTCAACCCTTTCTGCTGCTTCATATTTGTCAATATCCATAACCTTAGCATAAGTTCTCACCGTACTACTCAAAGATTTGTGACCTAATAATTTACTTACCGTAAAAATATCTACTTTTTTATGGATTAAGGCACAAGCGTAGGAATGTCTAAAGCAATGAAAAGTTATTTTCTTGTTAATACCTGCATCCTTAATCCATTTATGCAGTTCAATATCTAGGGTAGACCAATGTGTATCTTGCAATGATGAAAACGGTTTATTTGATTCATTAGATACTTTCTCAAGTATATTCAAAGCACTTTTATTAAGGGGAACAGGTACTATTTTCTTAGTTTTTTCTTGGGCAACATTAATATATTTTTTCCCTTTATACCCTTTTCTTATACCTTTTAATGAAAAATTAACAACATCACTTCTACGAAGCCCTGTAGCACCACTAAACAGTGCTGCTAATTTATATAATTCGTTGGAACAGGGTATAGTGGTTAATTTCATCAATTCATCCAGTGTAAGGAATTCAATATTTGTATCTAACTCTTCAATTTTTAGTTCGTTAAATCTTTCTAAATCATCTATTTTTATTAGTCCTCGTTTTTCTGAATCAGCAACGGCTCTTTTAAACTTTCTAAAATACGCAGATGCAGTATTCTGACTCAAACCTTCATCATTTTCCAAGAAAGATTTAAATTTTTCACAAAATTCTAAAGTTATTTCCTTGTTGTATAATTTATCACCTGCAAATTCCCTTAGTTTCTTTAAAGAACTTAGAAATATTGCACGGGTTGATTCACCCTTCGTATCAGCTATTTGCTCAAACAGTTCGATAAAATTTAATGAAGTTACTTTTTTGGATAGGAATGAATAATTACCGTTATCAATAAGGGATTGAATTTCAATGACTTTCTTATTAGCCTTTCGTAATGTTTTACGATTGTGCTCTTTTTGTAAGTCCGTAAGTGTATTCTTGACTGGCAAAGGGTTTCCATCCTTATCCTTTCTGTTGCCAAAAACTTCAGAATGCTTTACCGATTTATTTCCTTTTCCTGTAACGTATTCTTTTGATTCTAATTTAGTTTCACTATAAATTTTTCGACCTAGGTTATATCGCCTGGTTAATTTATTTGTATCAGGATGGCGTATAGCAGGGTAAAAATCTAAATAAAGAATCCTCATATTATTAGCTGCTGCCTGATTTCTTAACGTAACCGTAGTATCTGTCATTTCAAATTTTTATATAGTGAATGTCGTCAAAATGCTTTTTGGAAATCTGAACAAATTTTCCAACCCGTTTCCTAGGAACAGCGTTTGCACTTAGTTGATTATAAACTTGGTCCCTTGATAATCCGAACTTATCCATAATTTCTTGAACACTGTACCATTCAATTATATTATTCAAATTTCTATCTTTTTTCTTAAAAAAATTATCAATGTGTTCCTTTGAAACTAAGGTTTTACCTAAATGATACGTTTTGGGAATCTTGTGTTCTTTTATGATTCTGTAGGTGTATGTATTTGCTATGCCATATTTTTCTTGAACTTCTTTAATTGTATAAAAATCAGTTATAGGCTTGTTATTGGATATTGGTTTTGCATATGCTGTTTTGGATTCTAAAAATGCCAAAATATCATTCTTCAGGAATAAGACCTTACGATTAGATATTCTTTTTCCATTAAGAATACCATTATTTAGCCAATTATAAACGGTCTGTCTACTAACCGATAAAAACAACGCAGCATCAGAAATTGTAAACACATCCTTATTTTTCAATGCTGTTAAATAATCTTGGTTTTGGGTTTTTATAGTTTGTGTCTTTTCATTCGATATGTCAATCTTAGCTTGGCGGTATTTTCTTTTTAAGGCAGCACTATTACATGTTTTACTACAATATCGTGTTACCGTAGTTTTTGCATTAAACTCTTTACCACAATATTCACATACACGTTTAATACGAATTGATGAAGTCATAGCTTATTCGTCAAATAATATCCAATAATGTATAATAATGACAAATAATGTCAAAACTATACACTTATAATTAGCCCAAAATTATCATTAAAACCCATACGATACAAATATGATACAAACAAGATGCAGTTCAACGCAAACGAATACAAACAAACAAAACATTACAACACAACAAAACCCTTGCTAAACAAGGGTTTTAAAATGTATATTAATATTTTTTGTTTGTGTATGAAACTAATTCTACTTTCCGATACAAAAGTTCTTAAAAATATTACCCAACACCTCATCGGTATTAATATGCCCGGTTATCTCACCCAGGTAGTGCAGTACCTCACGAATATCTTGTGCCAAAAAATCTCCGCTGATACCTGATTGCAGACCATCTGAAACACGGTTAACTGATTCAAGGGAGTTTTGCAGCGCTTCATAATGGCGGGCATTGGTAACAATTACCTCATCATTGTCAATGGCCGAAAGGTTAACCGTTTTTAGCAAGGCATTGGTTAAGGCATCGATATTCTTTTGTTGTTTGGCAGAAATAGGTACGATGGCATCCGTCTCGGCCAACTCTTTAAAGCTGTCAATTGAGAAGCGGCTGGATACAGATACGTCATCTGACAGGTCTGTTTTATTGATAACCACAATCAGCTGCTGATGATCGTCCAGTCGCTTTCTAATGTCACTAATGGCATCGTGTATCTTCTCATCTGGGTCGTTAACATCAAGCATTAACAATACAATGGTGGCTTTACTAATCTTATCATAGGTGCGTTCAATACCCAGGTTTTCAATCTCGTCTTTGGTAGCACGTATGCCTGCTGTATCAATAAAACGAAAGCCGATGCCTTCAATATTGATGGTATCTTCAATCACATCACGTGTTGTACCATGAATATCAGATACAATGGCCCTCTCCTCCTGAAGCAAGGTATTGAGCAGTGTTGATTTTCCGGCATTGGTATGACCTACAATTGCCACCGGTATACCATTCTTAATGGCATTACCCAATGAAAAAGAGTTGGTAAGCTTCTTTAACAGGGATTGCATATCACTAACCAGCTTAGTCAGCTCGTTGCGGTTGGCAAACTCTACATCTTCTTCACTAAAATCGAGTTCAAGCTCAATTAAAGAGATAAAGTTAAGCAGTTGAGTGCGCAGGTTGATAAGTTCATTGGAAAAACCTCCTCGCATCTGTTGCAGGGCAACCCGTCGTGCGGCTTCACTTTTGGAAGCAATTAAATCAGCCACCGCTTCCGCCTGCGACAGGTCCATCTTACCATTTAAAAAAGCACGTTGGGTAAACTCACCAGCTGTTGCCAGACGCGCTCCATTACGCGTCAACAATTGAAGAACCTGCTGTTGAATATAAGGTGCACCATGACATGCTATCTCCACAATCTCCTCACCTGTAAACGAATGCGGCGCCTTAAAGATACTTACCAATACCTCGTCAATATCCTTTTCACCATCGGTGACTGAACCAAAGTGAATGGTATTGGCTTTTTGTTGCGACAAGAGCTTACCCTGTTTAGCCGGAACAAAAACTTTCTCGCATATTGAAATAGCTTCAGCGCCTGATAAGCGAATAACTGCTATTGCCCCCATACCTTGAGCTGTTGATATGGCACAAATTGTATCTTTTTGGTCTTGCATTTCTTAACTCCTGTTCTTCAGTAAAAATTATCTGCAAATATAGTCAAATCATCCTTTGCAATAACACCTGCCGTTGACATACATCAACAATCGATCTGTATTAAAAATGATATCACTTGATGTTTTATATTTCTATTTTGAATAAATTTGCCACGATATAATTACTATATATTACTTGTTGGGAATACATAAATGAAGAACACCTATTTTGATTTGATTGAGCAAAGTTTTTACTTTCCTCAGGAGGGTTTCGATCTGAAAAATAATTACCTCACTTTTCATGGCGTATCACTTAAATACCTGATTGAAAAGTATGGAACACCTTTCCGTTTTATCTATTTGCCAAAGATTGGCGACCAAATCAAAAAAGCACGAAACCTGTTTAATCGTGCCATTAAGAATAACGCCTATAAAGGGAAATACCACTTTTGCTATTGTACAAAGTGTAATCACTTTAACCATGTAATTGACGAGGCATTAAAACACAAAGTCAATATTGAAACGTCTTCATCGTTTGACATTGACCTGATGCGTTATTTACATAAAAAAGGCAAGATCAAAAAGGATATCATCACCATACACAATGGTTATAAAACAGATGATTACCTTAAGAAGATCATCAAACTGCAGGAAGCCGGCTTTTCCAATTCCATTATCGTATTGGACAGCATCAATGAATACGACCGCCTGTTAAAGCTCAAATCAAGTCAAAAGCTGAAGATAGGTATTCGCATGGCCATCAATGAAGAGGCTCAATCGGCTTATTACACGTCACGATTAGGCATTCAGCACAAAAAAATCATTGATTTCTTTAAAGAGAAAATCAAAGACAACGATAAGGTTGAGCTTAAGATGCTTCACTTTTTCGTGGATTCGGGCATTAAGGATACACCTTACTATTGGGGCGAATTCCAGAAAGCTCTTAAGTTGTATGTTGAATTAAAAAAGGAGAGTGCCGACCTGGAGTCCTTTAACCTTGGTGGTGGTTTTCCCATTCGCAATCACCTTGGATTTGAGTACAACTATGAATATATGATTCATGAGATCATATCCAACATTAAAAATGCCTGTACCAAAGAAAACGTAATGGAGCCGGATATTTACACTGAATTTGGTAAATACACGGTTGGTGAGTCGGGTGCCATCATTTTTGAAGTACTGGAGCAAAAGCAGCAAAACGATACTGAAAACTGGTACATCATCAATAACAGCCTGATGAACACCATTCCTGATGCCTGGTCCATTCAGGAAAAGTTTATATTACTACCGGTAAACAAATGGAACAACGAGTATGGCCGTGCCAATATTGGCGGTATCAGTTGTGATCATTCAGACTATTACAATTCGGAAGATTTTAACCAGGAAGTTCTTTTGCCCAAATACAGCGATGAAGATAAAGAGCCGCTTTACCTTGGATTTTTCCACACCGGAGCCTACCAGGATTCCGTAAGCGGTTATGGCGGTATCAAGCACTGCCTGATTCCTGCACCAAAACATGTTATTATTGACCGCGATGACACCGGTAATATAGTTGATACTGTATACCGTGAAGAACAGTCGGTTCGTGAAATGTTAGATATCCTCGGTTATTTAGAAGATAGTGATGAATAGATTTTTTGGGGAAACAAAGGACGATTATGTCTCTTTAGAGGAGGCCAATATCCTATTGCAGTCTGTCCCGTACGACGGGACCAGTACCTGGGGCAAGGGTGCCGATAAAGGCTTTGAGGTATTTTTAAATACGGTACCCAACCTGGAGTTCTTCGATATTGAGACTGATGCTGAGGTCTATAAACAAGGAATTCATATTCTACCGGATATCGAAGAACGTTCATCGCCTGAAAAAGTATACCAAACGGTTCTGAAGCATACAAAGGAACTGTTGAAGATGAATAAGTTCCTGACTTTCTTTGGTGGGGAACATTCTATTTCCATAGGTATTATAGAAGCCTTTCGTCAGCAATATAACAACCTGACAGTACTGCAACTGGATGCCCATTCCGATCTGCGTCCCTCCTATCATAACAGTGAATACAATCATGCATGCGCCTTACATAAAGCATCACAAACAACCAACCTTATTCAGGTTGGTATTCGCAGCATGGATGTGGTAGAGAAGCCCTACCTTGACAAAAACAAGTGCTTTTTTGCCGAAGAAATATATGGTACTGAAGACTGGATGGATAAGAGTATTGAACTGATGACCGATGATGTGTACCTTACCATTGACCTGGATGCACTTGATCCGTCGATTATGCCATCAACCGGTACACCAGAACCCGGCGGGTTGAGCTGGGATACATGCATCCGCTACCTGAAGAAAGTATTTCAACGAAAGAATGTGGTGGGATTTGACATAGTTGAGTTTGCTCCAATAGACGGATTACATGCACCTGATTTTCTGGTTGCTAAACTGTATTACAAGCTGTTATCCTATAAGTTTTACCTCAAGTAAAAATTAAGCCATTCAATTAAATAGACACAGCTAAATCAGCTGCAATTCATAAGATCATTCATTAATTCCGGGCACAAGGTCCTGGCATAAGACTTTCTTATATTCATCCTGCAGGTTCACTCAATTATACTTTGTAATTCATTGACTATTTCGTCAATATTTATTCAATTTCAATCGAACAAACATCGAACAAACATCGAACGAACATCGAACGAACATCGAAGGAACCCCGTCGAATTGGACTGGTTTATTTTAGAGCATTGCACGGACACTTAATAATGCACCCTCATCCCTTTTAGCCTGATCGATAGCAGGAAGTACAGTAAGGCAGTTATAAGGATGGGGACTGACAAGCGGGACAATTTTTGTAAATAACTATAAATTCAGCTGTAAGTAAACTTCTGCAATAGGTAATTGATGGTCGGAACAGGTTTGGTGAAGCACTGATACACTGGGTTACTTCCCGGTTTAATCGATAGATAAACTGATCGTTCAATCTTCAACTCTTCACCTTATAAACCAATAAACTCTTCCGATAATTCGACCATTCATCAATTCGACAGTTTAGCAGTTCGACAATTCGACAATACAACAGTTCAAATGACTAGTTCCCCTTCAACTCTTAAACTGATCAACTCTTAAACAGTTCATCAATACAATTCCCCAATAGCTATCAGTATTATTGGTTCGGCACTTCATCAATTCGACAGTTCATCAATTCATCAATTTGACAGTTCATCAATTCGACAGTTCATCAATTCGACAATTCGACAGTTTAGCAGTTAATCATGAAACTAAAACCCCAAAGCATCCAGCATCCTGGCATTTAAGCGCCTGTTCTGTCCTTTAAACGGATGGCAATGTATATGAATGGCGGGATTAAAATTCATCTCTATGATTGAATAATTATCACTTGATGCAGGTACACTGATGTCATCGATCATCATATCCAGTCCGGTTACTTTTACATCCAGTGCCCTGGCGGCTTTAATGGCCAGCTGCTTGTATGATTCATGCACTTCATCCGTAAAATCGAGGCTATCTCCCCCCGTACTTATGTTTGAATTCTCACGCAGGAACACTGTTTCCCCATCTGGGGGAACCGAGTCAAAACCAAGCCCCTGGGTTTCCAAAAACATGGCCTCCGCTTCTCCTTTGGCTATTTTTTCAAGAGGTGTTTTATATCCTTTCCCCCGCAAAGGATCCTCATTCTTTACATCAATCAACTGACTGATGGTTAATTTGCCATCGCCCACCACATTCGCCGGAACACGGTGTAATATGCCAACCAGTTCATCGTTAATAATAAACATACGGTATTCACGCCCACTTACAAACTGCTCAATAAGAATGGTATTGTCATGTTCAAAAGCCATATTAACAGCCCGTACAAACATAGCTTCATCCTGGTTATCTTTTAAGATACTAATCCCCAGTCCAAAGTTGGTGGACTTTGGTTTAATGACTATCGATTTCTTTTTGTAGAAGCTAAAGCTTGCCAACGCCAGCTTATCATCCGTATATTCCTTTCCTGGTGGAGTGCTTATACCTGCGGTCTCAAGCACCTTCTTCGTCATTACCTTGTTTTCCATCAGTAAAATACTGGCGTAATTATCGAGTGATGTACGAGTGGCCTGCATCACATACTGTGTATTATTACCCCTGGACAACCTGACGAAGTTTTCACTCCTGTCCATTATATCAATAGCAACACCTCGTATTAAGGCATCCCGCAAAAGCAGCTGCGTTGACAACTCCATATCTTCAAGGCCATGGAAGTTATAGGTTTTTTCTGAACTCTCATTCAGGTATACTTTTGCCTTCTGCAGATTCCAGTCTATGAAATTATCATCCCTTAATTCCTTTAGCATAACAACTGCTGGGCGGGATTCCTTATCATGAACCATGTTTTTCAGGACATTGAAACTTAATCGGTAATTATCATTCAACAGATGTCCGGTTGCTTCGTCGATCTCACCAAGCATATCTTTCAAGGCATCCTGCAAAAGAACAGCTTCATTGTTATCATCCATTATATGAGTACCTTCATCTAAAATACACGATGCAGCTTTTTCATGGTTGTAGTAGGCAATCATTTGAACCTCCTGGTCAAAAGCATGAGCTTCAGGCTTAATTAAACAATACAACAGAAACTGGTGTATGATACGAGCATGGTGAATATCAACACCCGCCCTTACAAAGGGATTGAGATCGAGCATGCGAACTTCAAGATGAGAAATGGTTTTTCCTTCATCAAGCGATTTTAAGCGGATACTGGCGTAATTCTCTTTGGCTTGTGATATAAGCCCATCGTCAATGGCTTTCTCTATACTTTTATGATAGCCTTCAAAAGTATTATAGTTAAGGCAAAGGTTTTCTTTATTACGGTAGCCGCACATGCTGTTGCGCATTGAACCGGCATATTTCAAATGAAAAGTATCATCCTGCAACTGAGGCAATAAGTTAACGCATTCATTAACATACGAGCGATGCACTACCGGACTGTTACCCAACAGTGCTATTAAGAACCATCGGTAACGCTTAAAATTTCGCAAGGTCTTCAGATAGACCTGCTCACGAAACTGATCATAGCTATATGCACTGTCGTCTGTTGAATCGTACATATGTTGTAAAACCTGCTCGTCAAAAGAGATATTAAAATGAACCCCTGATAAGAGTTGTTTTTTCCTGCCATAGTTTTTAGATAGATAGACCCGGTATTGCTCCATGTCAGAGCCTTCAGCATCGAACTTCGCTATTGGGATATCTTCATCTGCGCAGGGTAACTTGGGTGGTGCGCTTTGTGGCCAAAGCAGTTCATTATCCAACTTAAGACTTACCTCATCGTGTAAGGTTTCCAGAAAGCCCAATGCTTCTTCTACACTATGTCGCACAGGTGTTATCAGCTCTATCTGGCTCTCGGAGAAATCAGTGGTAATATAAGGATGCTCACGTTTGTTGCCAAAAATCTCGGGGTGAGGCGTTTGAGCAAGGTTACCTTGCAAATCAACACGAACATTTTCTTTCTCAAATCCAAATCCGCCTTGTAACAGATAAGGGTTAATATGCTTATTTATAATGTGATCAATATTAATACAATCGTTCTCCATAATTAAGCTTTTTTTGCCATTTAAAGTTTAGGTAGTAATAAGCAGACGTTACTAAAATACCTCGAAAAAAGGTACTGATAAAAATAGCATACCAAATGCCATCCACGCCATAGCGATGTGGCTGTGACAGCCAGATTGCCATTGGCACACGTACAACCGTCATAATGATATTAATGGTAGCCGGATAACGGGTTTTACCAATTCCGTTGATAACACCCGAACCGATCATTTCAATGCTCATAAATACTTGTGACAAGCCAACAATGCGCAAGTATGATGCTCCAATAGTCACCGTTTCAGGATCCTGCACAAACCATCGTACCATCTCCTCGGCGAACGTGACAAAAAGCACCGTCATTAATGTACCGATAGCTATGGCGAGTACTAATCCGGACTTATAGCCCCTGTTGACACGTTCATATATTTTTGCGCCAAAGTTCTGACCGGTAAATGACATAATGGCACCGTTTAATCCACCAACTGTCATAAAGGTCATTGCCTCGATTTGCAAGCCTATTTTTTGTGCGGCAATGGCGTCACTTCCGAAGCCAGCTACAATTTTGGCCATTATAATGGCAATCACTGAGAATATCATGTACTGAACCGATGGAGGCATTCCCAACCTGGCCAGTTTTATGGTTTGCTGAAGCGATAGTTTCCATTGCCTGCTGACACCTAAAAACAAACGCCAGCGCTGAGAAACAAAGATAAATACAGCCACAAACTGGGCAATAAGCGTTGCCAGTGCAGCCCCGGTAACCCCCAGATCTAAAACAAAGATCAGCAGCGGGTCCAGAATAATATTTATAATTACCCCTATCAATGTGATCTGAAATGGCTTGCGCGAATCACCTCTTGCATTGCTATTACCGGTAAAAAGACGGGTTGTAAACACAAAAAACAAACCCAGGGAAGCCAATCTCAGGTAGCCATGTGCCATGGTTTCTGTTTGTGCGTTATTTAACTCAAAAAAACCTATTAGCTGAACATAGCCCAGTTGAACAACACTCAGGTACAATAGGGTTAGAATAAAAACACCCGCCAGGGCATTAATAGCTATCTGCTTAGCTTTGTCTTCGTTTTTATCACCAATGGCATGTGATACGGCAATATTATTGCCAACCATCACAATAGATGCGAATGCCCATCCCAAATGAAGAAAGAAACCTGAAGTACCAACCGCTGCTACCGCTTCTGAACCAAGTTTACCAACCCATAGCATATCGGTGAAATTATAGGCAAATTGCATAAATGAGGAGCCTATAATAGGGATTGCCAACTTTATAATATTGGAAAGAACGGGACCTTGTGTTAAATCTTTTTGCATAGTAAAATTGTCAGCAATCTATTCGGGACACTGTTTGAACCATAATGGTGCCACAATTGAATAAAAACAGTATTTTAACATCTTATTAAGACGATCTCTGCTATTTATTATCCTTAAAGTGCTCCATATCATTTAAATGGAGATCAAGGGCACGAACCGATATCTTTATTTCCCAACCTGACAGAAGCAGGGATATAATCAGCAACAGCAAGCCTAAACCAAAAGCATAAGCTGCCGGCTCAAACACTTCAACATAGATCAGAAACATGGATAAAACGCAAAACATTAAACTGGCAACACCCAACAATTGCATGTTTTTAATCAGGTAAAGCCTTTTACGCAGGTTGATTATCTGGTCGAGCAATACCTGGTCAGGATTAGCCTTCAGCTTTTCATACAACTGACGAACCAGGGCGGCATACCCCAAAAATCGATTGGTATAGGCTAAGAGAATTAATGAAACAGCAGAAAATAATAAGGCAGGCGTTGTTAATGTTAAGGCTTCCATATACTTTTTATTGCAACAACCTGTCAAATCCTGCATTGTTCGATGGCAGGCTGTGTTTTAACAAAGTTTAAGCTAAAGCATGGGCATAAGCTCCCATATGGATTGCCTTTCACAGAATCTGACTGAATTGATCTTTTCAGTTACCACCTCATGCTGCCAGGTGGTATGAAACGGTATATGCACACCCCATCCTCCTATTTCAAGGACCGGTAAAATATCTGACTTTAACGAATTCCCAACCATCAATAGCTCAGAAGCCTCTATATCAAGATGCTTTAGCAGTGACTGGTATGCTTCAGGCGTTTTATCGCTCATCACCTCAATATGGTGAAAGTATTGTAAGAGCCCCGACTTCTTTAATTTACGCTCCTGATCGAGCAAATCTCCTTTTGTAGCTACAATCAGCTTGTACTTACGCGCAAGCTGCTGTAATACATCCTCTACCCCGTCCAGGAGCTCAACGGGCTTGTTAAGCATTTCTTTACCAATCTCAATGATGGCATTGGTCTGTCGTGCGCTTGTCTGAAAACCGGATATTAAATTGGCTGTTTCGATCAGTGAAAGCATAAAGCCTTTAATGCCATAGCCATACATTGGCATATTCTCCATTTCCACATCAAATAGTATGCGAAGCACTTCATCCTGTGGTGCATATGCACTCATCAAGTCCACAAACTTCAGTTCTGCTTCCCTGAAAAATGTTTCATTCACCCATAGTGTATCATCCGCATCAAATGCTATAACCTGAATTCCGTTAATCTTTTCCACTACTATTTATAAAATTAAATAAAGCACCATACTACAACTCTGCAAAGATATTGATAAGAACCAACTATTTGTCATCGGAAGAATTTAAAGATTTTAAGTATAAAAGTGCCTTGTGTTATTACTTTTGTAAAAAAAACCAGAACAATGGCTAAAAAGAAAAAATGGAAAAACCTGGATGGCGTTGTCTTTTCAACCAATCAGGATTTTGACTATCAATATAATGAAGATGAGCAGGATGAAACCTTAGCGGCCAATGAACAGGATTTAAGGGTGATGCTGGATAAAAAACAACGGGGTGGTAAAAAAGTCACACTCGTGACAGGCTTTGTTGGTCATGAAGATGACCTGAAAGACCTGGGAAAATTCCTTAAGAGCAAGTGCGGCGTAGGTGGTTCTGCCAAAAATGGTGAGATACTGATACAAGGTGACTTCAGAGATAAGGTGGTTGACTTACTTAAGGCTGATGGCTATAGGGTGAAGAAATCAGGTGGATGATAATGAGTCGGCTTGTAAAAAAATAACCCGCAGATAACCCTTCTTTAAAACTTTATCTGCGGGATTTTCTTTTAATAAATCTGGAATGCCATCATTTGAGCATAACTTAATTGAGATTCCAGCTCGGCATTAAGAGCATTTTCAATTGTCGTGTAATATATTGATTGTTCCATCATATATTCAAGAATAGTAATCTGACCTGCCTCCAAAGCTGTTTCCAGTATGGTGACATTATTCATTGTCTTCAACGATTGTCGATAATTACCTGCAACAATTTGCCTGTTTTTCGTTTTAGCATATAAAGCTTTTAATCCATGATATAGCTGCAAGCGTTTGTCTTCCAACTCATTTTCAATAGCTATTGTGTTTAACTTAGCTTGTTTGACCGTATTTTTATTTTCCCAAAGAGGTATTGTCAATCCAACATTCACCCCTTTGAATTTATCAATCTCATCACTTTCCGAACTATAGCCACCTGTTAGTTTAGGCAAACTCAAAGCTTTATTAAGTTTCTCCCTGTAACGGTTGGCATCCACACCTTCCTGCAAACTTTGAATCTCAGGAATAATGTCAGCATTAGCATTAAACCAATCATCAAAATCAGTTGGTAAAATTAACAAGGGCCAATTAACGAAAGTTATTTCAAGCTGCTTACCTCCATTAAGACTTTGTAAGCGCTCATTCAACAATTCATATTCCGACCTTAGCTCAGCTAATTTATTCTGTGCATTTAACAAATTGATATCAGCCTTATTTCGTTCGAGAATATTAGCATCTCCCTCATCAAACTTTGCATGAAAAGCCCTGGCTATCGTTTCAGCATGCTTAAGGCGTTGAGAATATTCCTGTATTAAAGCTTCCTGAAAAATTAAACGAAACAGTATACACTGAGCATCCAGCATAACAATGTTATAAGCATTTAAATAATCACGTTCAGCCTTCTCACTCATACTTTCTGTCATCTGCTTCCGATAACGATAAGCTGTAGGGAAATCAAAGCTCTGTCGTATATGAAACTCCTGCTTATTTCCTGCCTGACTTTTGTTTCCCCACTGATATATATATTCTACCTGTGGATTTGACGGGTTTAAACCAGTTTTATTTTTTAATACAATGGCATCAGTCTGAGCCCTTAATGATTTTAATGAATAGTTGTTTTGCTCAATAGATTCCAGAATTTCAGGAATAGTACTCTGAGCACCTACCACCATTGAAAAACATGAACAGGCAATTACAAGAACTATTTTTTTCATGATTCACCTCCTTTCATCGAACGGTTACTTTTCTTATGTATCAATGCGTAAACAATAGGAATTACATACATATTTAACAATGTGGAACTTAGCAATCCTCCAAGAATTACTTTAGCCATCGGGCTTTGTATTTCATTACCTGGTTGGTCTCCCTTTAAGGCCAGTGGAATTAATGCCAGTGCTGCCGTAAGAGCTGTCATTAAAATCGGATTCAGACGGTCGACCGAGCCTTTTACAATCACATCCTTAATAGTTAAGTCATTTTTTGATAATGACATATAATTGGAAACCAGTAAAATACCATTTCTTGTTGCAATACCAAAGAGCGTAATAAAACCTATTATAGCAGGTATACTGATTATTCCGGATGTCAACTTAATGGCAAATACACCTCCAATGAGAGCCAGGGGTAAATTCAGCAATATGATACCTGCCAGCCTCGTATTTTTAAACTCCTGGTACAGCAACAGGAAAATGATACAAATCGCCAGAACAGATGTTAGCAGTAATGTTTGTGAAGCTTTGGCTTCACTCTCAAACTGACCTCCATATTCTATCCGATATCCATCTGGTAAATTTAGGTTTTCACGAGCCGATTTTTTAATGTCATTCACAACACTGCGCAAATCACGCTGCGCCACATTGGCGGAGACAACAAGCTTACGTTGCACGTTTTCACGACTAACCATACCCGGACCTGCAGCAGAAGCTATTGTAGCGACTTCTTCAAGCGGTATTTTTTTACCATCCCCGGTATCGATCAGCGCTTTTTTCAAACCTTCAATGGAGTTGGTATAATCATGATTAAAACGGAGCAACAGATCAAAACTTTTTTGTCCTTCATAAATATCGGCCAGCTTTTCACCGGCAAATGCCACATCAATAAATTCATTGAATTCATTCATGCTAATGCCATAAGAAGCCAGTTTAATACGGTCTGCCTTTATTTGAATTTGAGGAATTTCGGTTTGTTGCTCTACATTTACATCAACCAATCCATCTATATCAGCAATAGCAGCTTTTAACTGATTACCAAGCGTATAAAGCTGACTAAGATCCTGCCCGAAAATTTTAATAGCAATATTTGCTCTTGTACCTGACAACATATGATCAATACGATGCCCTAAAGGTTGTCCTACTGTTACAGCGATACCCGGCACATTCGCCAGCTTATGACGAACATCTTCCATAAACGCGTCCTGGTCACGTTTGTCCAACACAAAGTTCACATCAATCTCCGCACTGTTTGTTGTTTGCGAATGCTCATCCAGTTCACCGCGACCTGTACGACGTGCTGTACCAGTCACTTCAGGAATGGTCAGCAACTCCTGTTCAATCAATTTTCCAAGCTGGTTACTCTCTTCCAGCGAAACCCCAGCTTGACTAACAGCAGATATAGTTAATGCTCCTTCATTAAATTGGGGCAAAAAACTCCGTCCCATTGTGCTCATAACACCAACAGCCACAGTAAATAAAATCAGGCTTCCCACAAGAAATCCATTTTTATGGCGAAGTGCCCAATCCAGTGAAGTTGAATAATATTTTTGTAAAAAACTTACCAAACGGTTCTCCTTTTCTTTCTTTGCCAAATACCTTTCATCAGACAACAGTAAACGACATAACAAAGGTGTTATGGTCATTGCAATGATAAGTGACATAAAAAGCGAGACGATGTAGGCAATACCCAAAGGCCTTAACATACGTCCTTCCATTCCTGATAAAAAGAACAATGGAATAAAGGCAACAATAATGATTAACGTTGCATTTAATATAGAAGCCCTTATTTCCTTAGAAGCTTCGTAAACAACAGAGATGGACGATATTCGTTTACTAACGGGCAGTTGATAATTCTGTCGCAGGCGTTTATACACATTCTCAACATCAATAATTGCATCATCTACAAGTGAACCAATTGCAATGGCCATACCCCCCAGGCTCATTGTATTGATGTTCAGATCAAGATATTTTAAGGTAATAACAGCTCCCAAGAGGGAAAGCGGAATAGCCAATAAGGAAATAATTGTCGTACGAAAGCTGCCCAAAAAGATAAACAGTATTACAACAACAAAAATACCCCCTTCTATTAATGCGCGCTGAACATTATTAACTGATGTTTCAATAAAATCAGCCTGACGGAATATTGTTGTGTCAAGCTTTACATCAGGAGGCAATGTTTCTTTCAACTCAGCTAGATTCTCTTCAATCCGCCTTGTTAGATCAAGTGTATTGGTATTGGGCTGCTTTGAAATAGATAGTATGACCGCTGAGGATGCATTTTGTGAAGCATACCCCATTTTAACAACCGGTTCAACAACAACCTCAGCCACATCGTGTACATATATTGCTTGTCCCTTGTTATGTTTAACCAATGAATATCCCAACAATTCGATATCAGAACTGCGCCCCAGACCACGTACTACATACTCATTTCCGAATTCACGAATAACACCACCTGTGCTGTTCTGGCTCAAGCCCTTACATATATTACTCAATTCTTCCAATGAAACATTATAGTTCATCATCTTTTGTGGGTCGGCCAGCACCTTGTATTGTTTAAAATCACCACCAATAATAGTAACCTGTGACACTCCTCCTGTTGCCAGTAACAGTGGCTTTACCTGCCAGTCGGCCAGGGTACGTAAGGTCATATTATCGGTACTGTCGGCCTGTAAACCAACAAACAATACCTCTCCCATCACACTCGACTGGGGTGCCAAAACTGGCTGCGAAATGCCTAAAGGCATTTTTCCGGCCAGTGTCACCAGCTTCTCACTTACTATCTGACGGGCACGAAAAACATCAGTCCCCCAATCAAACTCCACCCATACAAATGAGAAACCATGTGAGCTGGCAGAACGTACCCTTCGTACATCTGTTGCTCCGTTAACTGCTGTTTCGATGGGAAAGGTAACAAGACGCTCTACTTCTTCTGTTGCCATTCCATGAGCATCGGTCATAACCACAACCGTTGGTGCTGTTAAATCAGGAAAAACGTCGACATCCATCTCTCCAGCCGTATAAATCCCGGCAAGCATCAGCGCAACCGCTCCTAATAAAACTATCAGTTTATTATGAAGTGAAAATTTAATAATTGAATCTAACATATCTTCACCTCCTAATGTACATGCCCGGCATGTGGATCAACACTACTGGAAACAGCTGCCAGCTTCACAAAAGTTGCACCTCGTGCTACAAATCGTTCATTGTTATTTAATCCTTGTGTAATAACATATGAATCTCCATCTGTAGCTCCCAGCTTTACTTGCCTCCTTTCAAACAATTCAGGTGTTAACTGAACGTATACAAAGTACATACCCTGGGTTTCAATTAATGCGGTTTTGGGAATAACAATCTCCTTTTTTGAACTAACAGTGCGCAAATACACATTTGTAAAACCACCAACTGTAAGTCTCTGGTTATGATCCACCTCAATAGAAACCGGTAATAAATAAGCATTTTCACTGACTGCCTGCCCCACTGAAACTATTCGTCCATTTAAGTCGGCTAAAGAAACAATTGTTCCGTTATTCAACTCGATATTAGCATCGTACAGTGAATTAAGCATGGGAAGATGCCTGGGCCTAAGCATTGCTTTCAGCAACATCTTTTTTGCTTGTACCATGGTAAATAATGCTGTTCCAGCTTCCACATATTGGCCATTTTCAACTAATAACTGATTTACAAAACCTTCTGATTCGGCCACTACCTTTTCACCGCTTAGTCCTACAGTATTCTGCAAATTAGTCCAATGTGTCCTGGCTTTATCAAATCGCGCCTTTGATTCCAAAAACTGTTTATCCGATACTATCTTCTGGCTATTTAAGCGCTTATCCCGCTCATAGTCAGCCATAGCTATGTCATATTCTACCTTAGCTTCCTGCAACCTAATAAGCGCATTGTTATCCGTCAATCCCTCACCGGTGACAGTCATTAGCCACTCACCTGGTTTCACAGCCTGCCCTGCAGAAATAATACCTGATGAAAGCTTTACAAAACCATTTGTTTTAGCTGAAACAATAAACTGACCAGTAGGGGAAAAATCAACTTTAGCACCAGACTTTATAACATTACCAAACTCCATCATATCTGGCATTTGCGTCATGAAATCAACTTTCCATGCCTGTTCTTTGGTAAAACTTATGCCATTAGCAGAAACTGGTAGATTAGCTTCAGTAAGATGTACAGCATCATGCTGATTCTTATAGACATTTACATTTGTCACTGATACTTTATGTTTTTTCCCCTGCACTGTTAAGATAAATTCAAGATATCCTACTCCCGCTGTTTGCGGCTGAATAACTACCTTAAATATTCCATCCTGGACAGCTTGATCACTTTTCACTTTTAAACCCTTTTGTCCAACAATAAGAGCCACTTCAACTTCACTGGCCACTACCGGCTTAAAGGAGCTTAAATCGGTGAAATGTATGATCATCTGAGAATTGGCCCCAACAGCAAGGGGTTCTACATCTGCAAACACTTCAATGGAATTTGAATAACCGGTATAAGGAATGGTTATATCATCATGTGAGTGCCCCTCATTATGATGCTTTTGACCACAAGCCACTAATAAAGCCATGCCAAACAAACAGGCTATATATTTAAAATATTTCATAAAATTAGTATTGTAATTCAATCTAATGTTCAAGAAAAGCAACACCAACAGTAAATAATCTTACTGCTGATGTCTTTCTTTTATCGTCACCTTAATTGTGATCGTGATCATGTCCATGTTCGTGGTCATGATCATGCTGGTGCTTTTCTTCGTGCGTTGTGCACTCTTCTTTTGTAGCACAGCTGTCTTTACTGCATTTCGAACAATCGTGTTCTTTCACCTCAAAGGCTTCCTGAGAAGGAGCTTCATGCTCATGAGCTTCATGAACAGTGCCATCCGCATGCACATGTGTGCCCTCTTTCTGCTCTGCTTTTTTTGTGCCGCACGACGATAAGATCAAGGCTGATACAGCCATAATGAAAAGTAATTTTCGCATGATTCAATAGATTGAATTAGATAAATAAAAGAATAGTCCAATACCATTAGATCAACTATTGCATTGGATAATGTCGTAAAATGTAAATCATGCTAAAGCCGGCGGTGCCCTTAGTGGGACCGCATAATTATAGCCCTCCGGAAGTCGTTGGAGGAAATAATCAAATTCGTTCTTAGGTAATTCTTTAACCGGTTCATATAATTGAAGAAAATCACTGTTTAAAACAACAACAGCAATAAGAACCTGTGTTTTTGAATTGACAGGCTGTACTTCAAAATGACAAGCTTCATGTGGCTCATGTGAATGAGAATGTTTTACCTGATCATCTTCGTCATGCGCGTGAGACGCATGTGTATGATGATGAGGCTCGTCTCCATGATGATGGTGATGATGACCTGTATCTTCAGCGCAAATGACAGCAACTATGTTGTTAACAAGATCCAGGTGGTGATGATGAGGAATAACATTATGAGCGAATACAATACTGTATATCGCCAATAATAACAATGCTATTTTTCTCCTTAGATGAATCATCACTGCAATTTTAGCACAAAAAAACTAAACAAAAAATGATATAGGAAATTATTAACAGTTGATCCACAGCCTGCATATAGAAGGTAATGTGAAGAGATGCGATGAGAGTGACCAGTTCAAGCTCGTCTTGGTTGTTTAACTTTTATATAAGTTGTCGCCTGCATCTCTATTGCTTATTTCCTAAATTACCTTAAGAGTATAATATTATAAAGGCATGTTTCTAACAAGCGTATCAGTTCGACGGATAATCGATTCTACAATTCGACATTCTATCCACTTATTTTTTACAAACTCAACTCAAACTTAGCCCGAATACCAAACTCAGGTGCTCCAATATCTGAGTGCGGTGTTAATCGCCAGATGGCTTCTATACGAAATAAGCGAATAATATTTTCCAAACCTGCTCCAAGCTCTACATAAGGCTGATCAAGAGCCTGAACACTTGCTGGTAGTTCAATTGTTTCATACTGTTTATCACTCAGTGAGCCATACATGACTTTGGCTGAAAACACCTCTCGTAATCCCAGGTTTTTAAGCAAAGGCATCCGGTTAAAGAAGAATCCATTCAGGTGATAATCGGTGTATAAGTGTACATATTTATCGTGGGCGTACTCCAGGTAGTTAAGCATATTAAAATCGTAATTATAATAGCCATAGGTTTCATTTCCCCGCGGTATTTCAAGCAGTGTAAACGGCACTTTTCCAAAGATAGCACCACCTTCCAGGGCATAACGAAAATATGTTTGCCCAATATTGATCCGGTGTTTAACAGTTGCATGTAACTTGGTATAGTCGTGACTGACATTATTAAACTCAGCCCTTCCGGCTGTAAATGCCAGGTTTACTATGGGATAATCAGTTGATACATACAAGCGCATAAACTCATCATCGATTATCTTTTCCTGGAACGAAAATCGAAAATCAAGTGTTGCCTCATAAACCCCAATGGCGTCAACCGCCTGAGATTGATAAATAAAAGGATAATATTCCGGAGAAAACTGCTTGCGATATTCGAGGTTCAAACGACTTGACAAACCTGTACGCCATTCATGCTCATAGTTAAGACTCACGTTTTGCTGGCGGTGCAGCTCATTAAACTCATCCCTGACAAAAAAGGCTGAAACAAGGTTATTCTCCGATGGTGTCAGCATATTTTCATACAGGTATAGTATCTTTCGGTTCTCTCCCATCCTGATGTACCTGTCATCATAATAGAGCTTAAAAACTTTACGTTTAGGCGTTTTAAACTTATACCCCAGGCCGGAGGCTCCTGTAAAACGCTTTGTCCGGGTTCCGTACCCCAAACCACCCCAAAACATCCAGTTGCGACTGATCTCCTTACTTGTACGCCCGCCAACAAACAAGCGAAAGCCTTCAATCTTGTTGGCTTGTAAGAAATCCATATAAGGCCCCAACTCAATATTACCAATATCATAATAACCCGTCATAAACATACGGGTAGCGTTATCCGCAATTTTCACGATGGGGATGTTATTAATAGAATCAATGACCTGGTACATATCCTCCTCTTTATCACTTATTTGAATATGCCTGGCATCAGCCCAGTACGATTCTTCCCTGTCGTAGGAGTTATCGAGTTTAATGGACTCATAACTTAAACTCCTGGCACTCAATACAATTTCCTCCTGCGGGTTTATTTCAATATTACGAAAGGATACCTGTTGAGTAAAATCAAGCCCCATCTCACGTTTTCCGGCTCCTATATCAAAAGGCAGGTAGTCAAACTTTGCATCTATTTTCTGTTTTTTATAAAATGGCTGTCCGCCTTCCAGCACCTGGTACTCCACCTCCAGGCTCATATCTTTTAAAAAATTCAGATTGGTTTTGGACGATAAGCTTGCATTGATCTTAATAATATCAAAGCCATCCTCGTCAATCCACATGGTTCCTCGAAACACCTTATCGTGCTTGCGTTTAGGAACAAACAGCACTTCAAAGTGCTTGGAACTGTCTGTCATTACACTATCCTGAATGTAGTAGTTGTAATAAAACCAACCATTGGTGGTTGCCGGACTAACAAAGTTCTCTTCAAAAACCTTAATAAAGTTGGAGTAGAAATTATATTGCATGTCCAGGCCAGATGTATAGCCACTTATTTCGTAGTCACCAAGCACCCCCAACCCTTTGGTTTTATCGGCTACGATGGTTGACTTCTGCTTCAATGGTTTGCGCTGATACTCATTGTTAACTACCTGCTCCGACAGGTAAACCGGTAAATAACGTGAACCATCATCAGCGGTCCTGAACAAGGACTGATGATTACGAAAGTTATTGGAGTTCATGATCGAGCTATCAACATTGGTTACAGAATACTGCCACCTGGTGTATTTCTCATATGAATAACGCTCATGCAGGTCCGGGTTGTTTTGCGCTTTATTCTTCACGAGGCTCTTCATCAATGACCTGATCCTGCTGTCATCCGGTTTTACCGATACTTCGTGTAACTCTACATCTTCAGGCTCCAGGTAAATGGTTAATGGATTCTTTTGGCCTGCATAAGCCAGTTCTGTATTTCGATAGCCAATGGACGAAAAAACAAGTGTATCGACATTCGTATTGTTTTTCAGATAGAAAATGCCGTCAGCACCACTCACTGTTCCAATGGTCGTTCCTTTGAAATAAATATTAACCATAGGAATAACATCTTTATCCCTGGCATCTTTAACAACACCCCTTATCTCGGTTCTTTGAGCACTTACCGGAAAGGATATCAGACAAATTATATAAGTAAGAAATATATAATGAATTGTTTTCTTCATGTAAAATCAGGTACAGGTCTTTATAATCTGAAGTCCAAATTACATAATGTAGAGCCTAAGTTCACTAAAAAAGACAACAAAATGTAGATTTTTAAGCATGAAACAGCCGGTCAATGTACTTAATTTATAATTAATACTTAATTTTAGCCTTCAAATATAAGCTATGGAATTTCTGCAATCATTAATAGAACTCGATAAAGAACTTTTATTATTTCTCAACAGTTTCAACAATGGTTATTGGGACAACTTCTTCTGGATGTTTACCAGCAAGGAAGTCTGGATTCCGCTTTACCTGACATTGGCATATGTAATTTTTAAGAAACATGGCTTAAGAGGTCTGGTAACTGTGCTTTTCATTGGACTATTGATTACTTTATGCGACCAGATATCTACCAATGTGTTTAAACATGGTATTGAACGATTACGACCTTCACGCGATGAAGACCTGAAGTACCTGGTGCACTTAATTAATGGTAAAAGAGGTGGCATGTATGGCTTTGTCTCATCTCACTCCACCAATTCATTTGGTCTGGCTCTCTTTACCTCTTTGTTATTCCGAAACAGAACCTACAGTATATTTATTTTTAGCTGGGCCGCAATCAATGCCTATTCACGGGTTTATTCCGGCGTTCATTATCCCGGCGATATCATTGGAGGCATGCTGCTTGGATTATTACTGGCACGCATTGTTTACGGCATCTATTTAAGAGTTATCCCCCGTTTCATTGTTATTTCCCATCACAATAAACGACTACTGAAAGCAGGCATAGCAGAATCGTTTTCAACAGATTACCGCATGATTTACTTTGCAATTATAATCATGACCGGCACATTACTTACTGCGGCAAAAGTAATGCTGAAAATTACGGGTTAAAAGCTAAAAAGAACTATAACGCCCAAAACTGCAATCACTGCACCTATAAGCTCCTTGACGGTTACCCGCTCTTTAAAAAGAATAATTGCCGGTGGAATGATCAATACTGGTACTATCGCCATTATGGTGGATGCCACTCCTGTGGTCGTGTATTTTATGGCTAAGAGGGAAAATGATACACCTAGAAACGGTCCGAAAAACGCACCAATGGAGATACGCACCATGGCTGCTCCATAACTTAACGCTTTAATAACCTTGGGCCAATGCCCCGTGAAAATAAACAAAATACTAAAGCCAACAGTACCGGCTATTACCCGAATCATTGTTGCCGAGGCCGGATCATAATCGCCCATACCCAACTTACTTAATACAAGTCCCAGCCCCTGACCTGCTGCCCCTCCAAAAGCCAGCAATATTCCTTTTACAGGATATTTTATCTCTATACGTTTTCCTTTATCGGGCTTACCCAATATGACAAGGCAGATTCCCCCCATCGTAACCAACATACCTGTTATATGGGCGAGTGTCAGTTGTTCACCAAGTATGATCCAGCCAAATAAAGCTGCCAGAGGAGGCGACAAGGACATAACGAGCATTGAAATGCGTGCGCCAACCACAACAAAGGCTCTGAACAGAAGCATATCGCCAATAACAAAACCTACCAGACCACTCACCGACAACCAAAACCACTGATAGGTATCTGCTCCTTCAGGAAAAAAGTAACCAAAGCGAATGTATTGGGCCGTCCCCAACAGTACGATAGCCATTACAAGCCGGATGATATTGACCGACATGGAACCAACTTTTTTACCCGCCGATTCAAAGGATAAGGAAGTAAATGTCCAGCAAATAGCAGTAACCAGAGCTGCAAACTCTCCAAGGTGATTTGTTATGAATTGTTCCATGAGATGTGATGTTGCCACAAAAGTAATTATTCGGATGGATATATTGCTGATTTATTAAATTGGAAACAGGGAGTCAGCAACAACCTGCAAATAAAAAAAGGAGCGCCAAACGACACTCCTTTTGTTATATAGATAAGAACTAATCTATCTTAAAGTCATTGGTTTACTTTCTTCATCCTTTTTAAGTGAATATTTCAGCAGGTAGAAACCAAATAAACCGGCTACAATAGAACCGACAAATATACCGATCTTAGCCTGATTTAATAACTCAGGACTTCCCTTAAAGCCTAAGCTGGCAATAAAAATTGACATGGTAAATCCGATACCTCCAAGGAATGCCAGCCCAAGGAATGACAACCATGATGAACGCTTTGGCTTAACAGCAATACCAAGTCTTACAGCTAACCATGAGAAGAAAGTGATACCGATGCCTTTACCAAACACCAGGCTAAACGCAATGGCTATGGATAAGGAAGTAAATACTTCACCGTTACCTTCTCCATGGTGGATAATAGTAACACCCGCGTTGGCTAAGGCAAAAACAGGCAGTACAAACATACTGATGAATCCGTGAAACTGATGTTCAATAAACTGGAGTGGACTCTGAACCTTCTTAACACTGTATTCAACCTCATTGATGGCATATAACTGATCATCGGTCAATACGCGCTCATTCTCACTTTTAGGCACAGAATCAAAACGTGTTAATCCAGACTTAATACGCGCAAGAAACTCATTGACGTGAACCTTTGGACGAGCCGGAATAGTGAATGCTATTAACACACCTGCAATTGTTGCGTGCAAGCCAGATCCTGGTCCGTCAACACCCGACTGAAGGAACAGGTACCAGATGATGAAACCTAAGAAAGTATAGATTTTCAAATCCTGGATATTACGCAAGTTAGCAACTGTAAGTACAATTAATAATATACCGGCAATCATCAGGTATGTCCAGTTCAGGTCACCACCATAGAACAAGGCAATAACCAATACAGCACCAAGGTCATCAACAATGGCCAGGGCTGTTAAAAATACTTTAAGAGCCAACGGTACACGCTTGCCCAATAAGGAAAGAATACCTAATGAAAAGGCGATATCTGTTGCCATGGGAATACCCCATCCTTTAGCTGCCATACCTTCAAAGCCAAATGCGAAGTACAAAATAATAGGTACTACCATTCCACCTATGGCTGCGAAAATAGGCAATGAAGCCTGCTTAAATGAACTAAGCTCCCCAGCCAGAAACTCACGCTTGATTTCCAATCCTACCACAAAAAAGAATATAGCCATCAAGCCATCATTAATCCAGTGCATCAAGCCCATTTCAACATTAAATATTTCCGATGAAATACCAAACGGACTGTGCCAAAAATGATGATAGCTATCGTGGTCGACATTAGCCCAAACTACCGCAACCGCGGTTGCGATCATTAACAAGGCACTACCACTGGTGAAGAATTTAATAAATTTTTGAAACGGGTCACCTAATCTGCGTCGCCCGGTTCCACTTTGAATTTCACTCATTCTATTTTAGTTTATTTCCCTGGTTTATATATTTTTCTGCTTCTTTTAATTTTTCAATAGTCCCAACATCAAACCATGGTTCTTCATCGGCAACCCTGAATCCACTAACCTTTTTGTTTTTAGCCAGCTCCAGATAAGCCTGTATGATGGAAAAAGGCCTGATCTCTCCCAGGCTATCCAACACATGTGGCTCTACAATGTGCATCCCGCTAAAAGCCAGATCAACACTGGCATCAACCTCCCTCACTTTTATTTCATCACCGGTCTTAATGTTCTTCCAACCACACAACTGCATGTTATCATCAAACACGAGGTAACGCGATGTGCTACGTTTTTTAACCATTAAAGTTGCGTCATTTTTGTTGGATCGATGCGAATATATGAAACTTTCTACATTTGTAGATGTGATAATATCTACATTCCTTATGAAAATCGACTTATTTGGAATGAATAAAGATTGAGCTTTTAACAAACCACCCCCTGTATCAAGCAATTGATCTGACTCATCGGAAATTACAACATCAGCTTCCCACTTAACCGACTGGATATAATCAATAATCGTACCGGCAAAATGATGTACATTGACAACGATGCGTTCAGCCCCTGCTTTCTTCATACTCTTAATGGCATGCCACAATAACGGTTGACCATTAAACGGAGCCATGGCTTTAGGTAACTTATCGGTCAATGGTTTCAGTCGCGTACCCAGGCCGGCCGCAAAAATCATTGCATTCACTACTATTTAATCTTTTTAGGTTTACACAACTTATCCTCTTTTTTGGAGCCGATGCCACATTTTTTACATTCATACATATGGCTTTCTTTCACAACAGGATGTTTTAGCTTCTCTTTGTCTTTACACTTTTTCTTTGCCATGGTTAAAACGTCTACTTCTTCATTTCTTGCTCTACATGTTTTAACTCAACGTTTAATTTATATTTATGTTGAAGGTGGGTTGCTAAAGATTCTGCACTAAACACCGAACGATGCTGTCCTCCGGTGCACCCGAAGTTGACCATCAGGTTTTTAAACCCTCTGGAAATATATTTCTCAACTGATTTTTCAACAATAGAGTATACATCCTGCAGGAATGCCGACATCTCAGGTTCTTTACCAAAGAAGGCGATCACCTCTTCATCCTTACCGGTCTTATCAGCATACTCGGGATAGCGACCAGGGTTGTGAATGGCGCGGCAATCAAATACAAATCCACCTCCATTGCCAGATACATCAACTGGTATTCCTCTTTTATAGGAGAAACTGCTTATACGAACCGTCAGCAGGGAATCACTTTGACCGATTGTCATCAAATCCTCCGATTCAGTAACATTCTTAAGCGCCGCAAACAGTGTTGGCAATTCTATGCCCAAGTCAACATGTTCAAGCAGGTATTTTAGATTTTCAATGGCATAAGGAATACTTTTTAAAAAGTGTTCTTTCTTTTCGTAGAAGCCTCTGAACCCATAGGCTCCCATTGCCTGCATAATTCTGATTAATACATATCCGTAATAATGGCACACAAAATCATGTTCATTGACTTCCTGGTATTGCCCCAGTTCTTCCATGTAATAATCGAGCAATTGCTTCCTGACATCCTGCGGAATATCGGCTTTGGCGTCATATAACAATGACGCCAGATCATATTGTAAAGCTCCTTTTCGACCTCCCTGGTAATCAATAAACCATGGTTCATCATCAACAACCATCACATTTCTCGACTGAAAGTCTCTGTACAGGAAGTAATCATGCTTAACCTCCAGCAGGAAGTTAATCAGCTTATGATAGTCATCTTCCAAAGCCTGCTCATCAAAAGGAACACGAGCCAGTTTTAAAAAGTAATATTTAAAATAGTGTAAATCCCAAAGCATTGACTGCCTGTCAAAAGCCTCGCGCGGGTAGCACTTACTATAATCGAGCCCCTCCCCACCTTTTACCTGGAAGCAAATGAGCTTTTTAATGGTTTTTTGGTAAAACTTAAGCAACTCATCCGGGAACTCATCTCCCTTTCTAATTCCCTGAAGAAAACTATACAAGGTTACATCACCCAAATCTTCCTGTAAATAAACACTGTTATCCGTGTCTGTATCATAAATTTCAGGAACCGGCAAGCTCTTGGTTCTAAAGTGCTTTGAAAACTCCAGGAATGCCTGATTTTCTTTAGCATCTGAATTATAGGCTCCCATAGCAGATTTTGTACGCCCGGTTATGCGGTAATACTCGCGGTACGAACCTGAAGGTGGTAACATAACGAATGAGCGAGCTTCCTCACCAGCCCACTTTTCAAACATTTGTATCAGTAATGATTTTGTATTTGCTTCCAATGTGTATTTTTTTTGTCGATGAGCGTTTAATGGTTAACTGCTAATTAGAAAAAAGAACTGATCCATACCATTATAATAATAACAATAAGTGATGGTAACATATTCATGATTCTAATCTTTTTGATCTCCAGAATATTTATGCCCAGGCCAACCAAAAGAATGCCTCCTACAGCCGTTAATTCTGTAATTACCTCAGGTGCAATAAAGTCACCCAGCATATAAGCTAATAATGTGATGCCTCCCTGAAAGATAAATAATGGAATAACAGACATTCCAACTCCTAAACCGAATACAGAGGCCAGTGCAATGGATGAGAAACCATCCATTATGGCTTTTGTCATCAATATTTCAGAACCTTTGCCCATGCCTTCATCAATGGCCCCCAATATGGTCATTGAACCGATGCAGTAGAGCAAAAAAGCAGTCAGTAAGCCTTCTGAAAACTTAGAATTTTCAAGTTTAAGTCGGTTTTTTATCTTATCGGATAGACCATCAACAGCCGATTCAATGGACATCCATTCACCCAATATCGTACCAATGATAAGACTAAACACAATAGCTAACAGCATTTGTCCTTTAATGGCCATGCTTACACCAAGTACCAATGTAAATAGACCCAATGCCTGAAAAACGCCTTTGGTGATCTTGTCAGGGATTCGATTACCAACCACCATACCTATGGCACTTCCAAGCGCTACAGTAATCACATTCAATAAGGTTCCGCCCAATAACATATGGTCATTTTTTACTATTAAACCCGTAAAAATAGTTTAATAAACAATAATAAAGAAAATAGCAGGATAGATTTGTGTTGGAAAAAACGATCAACCATAATTAGGGCTTATGTGAATAAACTGATAAACTGATGAACTGATGAACTGATGAACTGATGAACTGATGAACTGATGAACTGATGAACTGATAAACTGATGAACTGATAAACTAAATAAAATCCTCACCATCGCCCAAAGAGACAGCACAGGTTCAACAGGAAGCCAATCAGAACTCATTTTTCCCCGATTAATCCTCCGCCTCATGTCTTCAAAACTTCGTCTTCAGATTAATGACAAAACTCAGCTTATTATAAGTTTATTTTCTCATTAATTCTTCTATTTTTGAGCAAACCAAATAAATGATAATAATAACCTATTAAATCTGTATTATGACCGATAAGAAGATGACACCTGCAGATTACATTGCACGTGAAGACAAGTACGGAGCACATAATTACCACCCACTACCAGTTGTTCTTGAAAAAGGAGAAGGCATCTACGTTTGGGATGTTGAGGGCAAAAAATATTTTGACTTCCTTTCTGCCTATTCAGCAGTTAACCAGGGACACTGTCACCCAAAAATCATTAATGCCCTTACTGAGCAGGCTCAACAGCTGACTTTAACATCACGTGCTTTTTACAGCAGTGTATTAGGTGAGTTTGAAGAATACATGGCCAAGTATTTTGGTTTTGACAAAGTATTGCCAATGAACACTGGTGCCGAGGCTGATGAAACAGCTTTGAAACTTTGTCGTCGCTGGGGTTATGACGTTAAAGGTATTCCTGAAAATCAGGCCAAAATAGTTGTTTGTGCCGACAACTTCCACGGACGTACCATCACCATCATCTCTATGTCTACCGATCCTGATTCATACAAAGGATTTGGTCCATACACACCTGGCTTTGTAACAGTTCCATACAATGACCTGGATGCATTGGCTAAAGAGTTGGAAGATCCTAACGTAGCAGGTTTCCTTGTAGAGCCTATCCAGGGTGAAGCAGGTGTTTATGTACCTGATGAAGGCTACCTGAAAAAAGCGTATGAATTGTGTAAGGAAAAGAATGTACTATTTATTGCTGATGAAGTACAGACTGGTATTGCACGTACAGGTAAGTTGTTAGCTTGCGACCACGAAGGTGTTAAGCCGGATATCTTAATTCTTGGTAAAGCTATTTCAGGTGGTGTATTCCCTGTATCGGCTGTATTGGCCAATGACGATGTTATGTTGGTAATTAAACCGGGTGAGCACGGATCAACATATGGTGGTAACCCACTTGGATGTAAAGTGGCTATTGCTGCTCTTGATGTTATCAAGGACGAAAATCTTGCTGAAAACTCAGAACGCCTTGGTAAGATCTTCCGTGAAGAAATGCTAAGCATAGATTCGGATATGATTGAGCTGGTGCGCGGTAAAGGTTTACTAAATGCCGTTGCCATTAAACCTAAAAATGGTAAAACCGCATGGGATGTTTGTGTTGCCATGAAAGAAAATGGTTTGATTGCCAAACCAACTCATGAGCACATTATTCGTTTTGCTCCTCCTTTGGTTATCAATGAGGAAGAGCTGCGCGAAGCCATTGCCATCATTAAGAAAACACTTGCTCAATTTGCATAATTGAGTTTAGAAGAAATAAAACCCGGCAGCTTAGTTAAGCTGCCGGGTTTTTATTTTGTGCCCCACACAAAGTCTGTCGTTTATAAATGATTATATCCCCCACGACTTCATAAGGGTTAAAACCGTTGATAGCCTGCCACTGTCATCATCTGCTGACTGACAGGCTCATCCTGATTCATTAAAAATTAAGCTGCTTCCATCCGGCCTTCAGGCGCTCGGTCAATGGCTTACCCATTCCCTTGACATCAATCCCCATTGCCCTGAGGTCATCAGCAACGCCATACATATCGGCACAATTAACACAAGCTTCAACTACCACACCATTGTCCTGCATGACCTTTAATTTTTCCTGTAACTCTTTATCCTCGCTCAACAATTTTGCCGATGGTCCCCAGATAATCAGGTAAACATCATTGAACCATTCCATCTTTTTTGCTGCATTGGTATACATAAAACAAACCTTAAGAGCCACATCTCTGTCACCACTGCTCCATATAACCATCAGTTTATCTTGTTCTCTCATCGTCTTTTTTTTAGCGGTCACCCCCAATAAAGGTACTGTTATCAAAAACAAAGTAAGTAATAAATGCTTCATAAGTATATTTTTTAAATTAGAGTTTACAATATCATATCAATAGTTGAAAAACGCAATTATGAACAGCCAGGCATCATACTTAACTTTACTGCAAAATCAACTTAACCAGATTGATGATCGGGAATTTGATTTTGCCTCATGGAAGAATGCTACTATTCTTTTAATTACAACTTGCTTTGGTGCTAACTCGCCTCAGGTTGCCGCTCTTGACAAAATTGATTATAACTATAGCAGTTGGGCTCTCAGGGACGAATCAGGCACCAGCGACCCGGTTAAACGTGAATGTAAAACCACTTTATCAACAATAATCAAGGAATTTGAGATCAGGCTGGACGCTGATACTGATGCCAGCAAGACCTCTTCAGATGCCGGTCTTGACTTTGTATGGTTGCCTTTTGAAGATGAATTAACAGGAGCCTCTCTTAAAAAACTAAAATCTATTTTAACACAGGCCAATGTCTCACCCGACGAAGTGGAGGCCTTCTTGAAAGACTTGCCCAATCAAACGCTGGTCAATATTATCCAAACCGTCTTGTTGTCTAAAGAATTTAAGCAATGGATAAGCAAGTAAACTCACCTTTTAAACTACGTTACATGACCTCATATGCATTCATTAATGACATACTGCATGTTTCTATTGAAGGACCAGCAACCATATACGACCTGTATGATTTTCTGGATGAATTAGGCACCCTGCACAGTTTACCCGAACACCTGAAAGTGTTTTACGATTTAAGAAAAGCATCAATTGACCTAAGACTTGACGAAATCAATATTTTATCAAAACGGGCAGAGGAAAAAACGCTTCATTGCAAATCTGTTAAAACTGCATTTTGCGTACAGGATCCTAAAATTACGGCTTATACAATGCTATTTTCATGGCTACCCGATAATTCTAAAATTAGGCGCAGGCAGTTCTCCACTAAAAAGGCTGCCTTTGAGTGGCTAAACGCCGATTACATAATGTAATTAACGATTCTTAATATTAAAACATCATTAAAACATTGAGACAATGTTAACTTTGTGCGAAATTTTACTCAAGTTAGCATGACCTTTACGAATAAATCAGGTAAAACTCATAACGAATACATCGTTCTGATTTACCGCCTATTATTAATAATGCTTTTTTACAGTGCCTTTCGCATTGTATTCTACCTTTTCAATGCTTCAGCATTTCCTAATTTAGATTTCAATGCCTTCATCACGATTTTGAAAGGAGGATTGATGTTTGACTTAAGTGCAATGCTCTATTTAAATGGATTGTATGCATTGCTGTACATATTACCGCTGCCATTTAAGTTCTCCAAAGCATATCAGTACTTCCTTAAAACCATTTACCTCTTCATTAATGGTCTGGGCTTTGCCCTTAACAGCATTGACCTGATCTATTACCAGTTTATTCAAAAACGCACCACTTACAACGTTTTTAACATTCTTGAGAATGAAACAAACATGACTAAGTTATGGGGGCAGTTCATTATTGATTACTGGTATGTGGCCTTACTATTTATCGCTTCGGTTTGGTTACTGAGCATTGCATACTCTGCCCTGCAACCAACAAAGATCAAATTTTCAAACAGATGGTTCTACCCCGCTGTCTCGATAGTTGCACTGGCTTTATTCTCCGGCTTTTCCATTATTGGAATGCGTGGTGGATATAAGCACTCAACACGCCCCATCAACATGGCCAACGCGGGCAAGTATGTCAATACGCCGGACGAAATGGCGCTTGTGCTAAATACGCCTTTTTGCGTTATTCGCACCTGGGGCAAAAAAAGCTTTACTTCTTATTCATACTTTAAGACTGAAGAGGAGTTGCAAAGCATTTACCACCCGGTGTATATACCAGATACAGCAGTAGTACAAAACAAGAAGAACGTTGTCATATTTATTCTCGAGAGTTTTAGCCGTGAATTATTCGGTTCGTTGAATAAGAACCTGGATAACGGAACTTATAAAGGCTATACGCCATTTTTAGATTCCCTGGCTCAGCACTCACTTGTTTTCAACCATGCCTATGCCAATGGACGAAAATCAATAGATGCCATGCCATCAGTTCTAGCTAGTATTCCGGCACTGGTTCTTCCTTATGTTGTATCAGAATACTCATCAAACCAAATAAATGGCTTGCCATATCTATTAAAGAAAGAGGGGTATCAAACGGCCTTTTTCCACGGTGCTCCCAATGGTTCAATGGGATTTGATTCCTTTGCCAATGTAGCTAAGTTTGACGAATACAAGGGAATGAACGAATTTAATAATGACGATGAGTTTGATGGCATGTGGGGCATTTGGGACGAGCCTTTCTTCCAGTTTTATGCCGATGAAATGAATAAGATGAAGGAACCTTTTATGACATCTTTATTTTCACTTTCATCACACCACCCTTTTAAGGTGCCAGAGCAATATACCGATGTTTTTCCCAAAGGAACACTTCCTCTGCATCAATGTGTTGGTTATACCGATAATGCGCTTCGTCAGTTCTTCAATAAAGCGAAAGAAATGCCATGGTACGAAAATACCTTGTTTGTAATTACCGCTGACCACAGCTCCCGTGGCCATTACGATATTGCACACATCAGCACCAACAAATTCCAGATCCCCCTCATATTCTTCAGCCCGGGCGATTCTACCCTGCAAGGTGTTGACGAACGTATTGCACAACAGATCGATATCATGCCAACGGTACTTGACTACATTGGCTACAAACAGGAACCGTACGTTGCCTTTGGTAACAACCTGCTAGATGATAATTCAAAGCGCTTTGCGGTTAACTATATTAATGACAGCTACCAGCTGCTGCATGACAACTACGTCGTTCATTTTGACGGACAAAATATCATAAGTGCATTTGATACTGATAAAGACTCCATGTTAACGACCAACATTAAAGATACCAACAAGGAATATCTGAATCACTTACCACTAATGAAAACGATTATACAACAGTATAATAACCGGATGATCGAAGATCGTCTGACGGTTGAATAAAGACAGTGATCCTTCACTTACGCAAAAGACTAAAGGTCAAAAACAGCACTAAAAAAGGGCCTGATACAATATCAGGCCCATTCATATACTTAGTCATTTCTTTCTAGAATTTATGCTTGAGTTTTTCGTCCATCAACTCACGCGCCAGCTTTTGCTCACGTTTCAATGCCGATTTACGGTGCGTTTCAAACTCCTCTTCAACCTCATTCAAACGATGCTTGGTTTCATTTGTAACGCTGTTGCTTCGTTTAAACATCAGAAATAATACCACCGACAAAACTATTAAACCAAAAACCAGTCCCCACATAGCAGAATTATAAACACCTTTAGCTATTTCAGCTCCCAGAAAGGCCATGCTATCCTTGCTCTTAGTCACAGCTTCAAGATCATTTGTCAGCAGGTTTATTTTATCATCTTTACCCGCTACGGTGTTTTCAAGCTCAGATATTTTACTATTACGCGATTTCAATTCCGTTTTATATATATTAATACTATCAACAGAATTCTGCTTAAGCAGGTTAAACGTAGCGATCTTAACCACTTTATACCGTTCGTATGTTTCTGACTTGTCGTAAACATACTCAAATTGCTCTTTTAATTCCAGGGAGTCAAAACGGGCCTTTAAATCGCTTTGAGCAAATAGACTAATAGATTGACCAGCAATAATAATCGCAAATAGCAATGATTTAATTCTCATTTGAAAGTATTTAATGTTTGAGTGTTTATTTCAGCAAATGGACTAACCACATCGATCATTGTATCCACTTCAGAGTTTTCACATAATCAAATATATTGAATAATCCGCAGAATCTTAAACCTGCAATGGTAAATTAGTCATCTGTCATCTGATTTGGAAAAAATGATCTGCTTACCATATAAACGCAAAAAAGGGACTATTATTTCAAATAACAGTCCCTTTCAATCGTTTTATTGTGGTTCTTTACATTCTTTCCGGAACATCAATTCCCATCATCCACATACCATTCTTAATTACAGTACCTACAGCCTTACATAACAATAGTCGCATAGAACGTTTTGTTTCATCTTCCTCGACTGCAATTGGAGACTCGTGATAGAACTGGTTAAATTCTTTGGCCATATCGTAAACAAAGTTAGCGATCAAAGCCGGGCTATATACCTTTCCGGCTTCTGCCACCACAGCCGGGAAGTTAGACACCATGCGCATTAACTGAATTTCCTTTTCACTCATTGCTGTTTCCAACACTGCCTTATCCGATATTTCAATGCCATTTTGCTTTGCCTTGCGATAAATTGACTGAATACGCGCATAGGTATATTGAATAAATGGCCCTGTATTTCCATTAAAATCAATTGATTCTTTTGGATCAAAAGTCATATTCTTACGAGGGTCAACCTTAAGTATGAAATATTTAAGGGCACCCAGGGCAATTGTCTGGTATACTTTTTCAGCTTCCTCTTCAGAGTAACCTTCCAACTTACCAAGTTCCTTCGACATTTCACGAGCTGTATTGATCATATCAGCCATCAGATCATCGGCATCTACAACTGTACCTTCACGCGACTTCATCTTACCCTCAGGCAGTTCAACCATACCATAACTAAAATGAACAAGATCTTTACCCCATTCAAGACCTAAGCTGTCTAAGAGGATAGCCAACACCTTGAAGTGATAATTCTGCTCATTACCAACAACATAAACCATCTTGTCAATATCATAGTCATCATAGCGGAGTTTGGCTGTTCCAATATCCTGCGTCATATAAACGCTGGTACCGTCAGTTCTCAACAATAACTTTTCATCAAGGCCATCTTTCTCAAGATCAGCCCAAACACTGTTATCTTCCCGACGATAGAATACTTCTTTATTAAGGCCATCCAACACCATGTCACGCCCTACCTTATAGGTATCTGACTCGTAATAGATCTTATCAAAATCAACACCCATCTGTTTGTAGGTCACATCAAAACCAGCATATACCCACTTGTTCATCTGCTCCCACAAAGCATAAACCTCCGGGTCGTGTGCTTCCCATTTCAAAAGCATTTCACGTGCTTCCTTCATCAATGGCGAATTAGCCTCTGCTTCTTCTTTTGACTGACCACCGGCAATTAGTTCAGCTTGCTCTTTTTTATATTCCTGATCAAACTTCACATAGAAATCACCTACCAAATGGTCGCCTTTTTTTCCTGTTGATTCTGGAGTTTGACCTTCACCCCATTTTTTCCAGGCCAGCATTGATTTGCATATATGAATACCTCTGTCATTAACAATATTCGTTTTGACCACACGGTTTCCATTGGCTGCAACAATACGCGACAACGAATAACCCAACAGGTTATTTCTGATATGCCCCAGGTGAAGTGGCTTATTGGTATTTGGTGAAGAATATTCGATCATTACCAAAGGGGAATTATCTTCAGCTTTAGTCAAGCCATGTGAATCATTCTGAACACACTCATTTAACAAGCCCAACCAATAAGATGTAGATAACTGCAGGTTCAAAAACCCTTTGATAACGTCAAATTCAGATACATCAGGACAATCCCCTTTAATAAATTCCCCTAGATCTTTACCTGTTTCAACCGGGTTCTTTTTAGATATTTTTAAAAGCGGAAACACAACAACTGTGTAATCACCCTTCATATCTTTTCGTGTTAACTGTATCTGAACCGATTCTTCAGTAATCTCTGTTGCATACAGTTCTTTCACTGCTTTAACAACCGAAGCTTTTATCTGACTTTCAATTATCATTTTTGTATCTTTAATATGGTCGATTTTTTACAAAACGCAAAGTTAATAAAGTTACCGTATATGACATGTAAGAATATTCAAAACATCTGCATAAATATAGACTTTAAAGATTTATAACATCATTTTTGTAATATTTCATACCTGACAACTTGTATACAAACCATCAAAGAAATACTTTTGTCGTCATTTTGAAACATTTTAGGAAAGGAGACCTAACTTAATGCATCTGACTCGATTAAATCAATATTATCTGTTTACACTCTTGCTTTGGCCGGCCAGTGCTATGGCTACAGATGATAATACAATTGACTTAAATGAGATTCAGTCTTTGTTTTATCAGATAATAGCTCTGTTAGGTCTATCTTTATTAGCATACCTCTATATCAACTTCCGAAACAACAAAAAAAGACATTCACACTCGACGAAGTTTAAAGAAAATGGTGCCGTAGAAAACAAGGTAACTGATATTCTGAGGCAGGTAGTGGATTTAATTCCCAATGCGGCTTGTATTGCAAACGAAAATCAAAAGGTCGTATTTACTAATGCCTTATACGATCAACTATCTGTTAACAAGCATAAAAGCTGGGATAAACAATTACAAATCGACACTTCAAGCCTCAACCTGAGCAACACCGGTGAAGTAATTGCCACAAACAACATTGGTCAAAGGCTTAAAATAAATATCAAGCCACTTAACATTGAAGCGATAAGCTTCCCCTTGTATTGCATTACAGTTGAAGAGCTTTCTGTAGGGCAAAACATTCAGAACAGCATTATTGAGAGGAGGGCCAACTTAAAGAAAACAATTTCTAACGCCAACTTCCCAATATCAATTATCGACAGTGATTTAAAGATTTTCGAATCAAATAAGCACTTCTGTAAAATTCTAAAAACAAAGTACGATCAACTGCTCAACTCCACCATCATTGAAATATTTCCTGAAGATGAACGTGATCTGGTATTACAGTTTTTAAGCACTAAAGACGAATCACTCCTTGAAAATAACTCTTTCCATATAACGACCAGTGAAAAACAGCTTATTCCTGTTGAACTTGACGCCATTCATTTTGATCTGGAAGGGGAAAATTCGATCATCTGTTTCTTCAAGGATATTTCTGTTCGCCAACACATGGAACAGGAAATGCGCAAAGCTAAAAGAAGAGCGGAAGAATCGGATCGTTTAAAATCATCCTTTTTGGCCAATATGTCTCACGAAGTTCGTACGCCACTTAACAGCATCATGGGTTTTACTGAGTTAATGAGCGATGAACAACTGAGTGCAGGCGAGCGAAAAGAGTTTCACAACATCGTTAAAGCCAGCTCCAGTGAACTCCTCAACCTGCTAAATGACATTATGGAGTTCTCAAAAATAGAATCAGGATTGATCAAACTCAACAACACACTTATTAACCCGCATGATATCATGCAGGAATTAAGTGAGTACGCATCGGGGCAACTGGCCAATAACAAGCAATTACAATTTGTTATTAATGAACCTATTGGTCTGGATAAAATCCCCGAACTCTCTTCAGATAAAAGCCGAATTAAGCAGGTATTGCGTCACCTGATCGATAACGCCATTAAATTCACCTATAACGGAACCATCACATTATCTTATCAATACAGGCTTGATAACTCCATAGAGTTTATTGTTGCTGACACCGGTATAGGTATTCCTCAGCATAAGATTCCGAATATCTTTCACAAATTCAGGCAGGCCAACGACGATAATTCTAGGGATTTTGGAGGTGCCGGACTGGGCTTAAGCATCTGTAAGCACCTGGCTAATGTGCTTGGGGGATTTTTATGGGTTTCCTCTGTTGAAAACCGCGGTTCTGAATTTCATTTTATATTACCGGCCGGTAATAATTCCACACAAAATTACCGCTATAATAATTCCATTGTCTTTTATTCGAAAACGCCTAAAGAAGCTCCTGTGAAGATAGAAGATACCAATAACTTATTGTTGTTTTCATTCACAGCGCTGCTGAACATCCCAATGGCACACAATGTATCTGTTATCATTCTTGACTCTCCTTTAAAAGATGAAGAACTGGCGCTGTTATTAGCCATTCCACAGGTTCAGTCATCAACCATTATTCTGTATGGCAGCAAGCAGTCAGAAGTTATCTACAGCCCGCTCTCAAAAGACATTAACCTGACTTTGAACTCAGGAAGTAAATTACAGAAATATATACTCAAAAGCATTGAGATGAAACTGAGCGATTAGTTCAGACTGGATTGCCTGACATACTCCAGGTCAAACTCAATGGTTATATGATATTCACCGGCAACCACCTGCCCCATATTAGTAGCCGGAATAAAACGCCAGTCGTTTGGCATCGTCTTAACACAATCAATTACAGCCCTGTCAAGAACCGGGTGTAACTTCTGGTAGATATAGAAACCGAAAACCTTTCCCTCTTGATTAATTTTAAGTGCCAGAATCACCTCTCCTTCCACATCGTTATCAATAGCTTTCATTGGATAACTGAGGTTATTAACCAGAAATAAGTAAGGTATAAGCGGGCTACCCAGGAATAAACACGGAGATTTACGTTTTAAATCATGACGGTCAATACCGCTTACCATTAACAGCTCATTCTTATCAAAGTCATACTCGTAATCAAGGATACTTTCCAGGTTATAAAAGCGCCATATGCCAACCCGTTTGTTTTCCTTATACTGCCCCTGCTCTATCACTTTGCCTTTATAATAGGTGCTGCTTTTACCGTTCCGCATTTCATTGTCAAGTGCGTTGACCCAATACACCTCTTTAAACAAACCGTCCTTTTGGGTTATTAAAACCTTATTTTGTCCGGTGGCAAAGTTCGCCACCAATAATGTGACTATGAATGTGATCAATTTTAACGTCCCTGAGTTCACTGCGTTGTTTTTAATAAACGATGAAGATACGATTATTTATTATGCACACCTGATAATCTTTTGCATTAATAATTGATGAACACGCATGAACAATGCTTTTGAAACTCAATTAAAGTGCATTTACAAACTTAAATGCAAAACCCAAAGACAGGGATTTGACAGGTCGTGATACTTGAAACAACTCAGAAATAAACAGTCTGCCTGCAATGTCATTGACTGTTGTATTCTCTCCCAGTACATAAAAAAATACAGAAAATGAATTTCCTGACATTTTTGCATAAATATACAAAAACAATACACTATATTCGTCTTGGCTTTTGACTGGAATTTCCTTCTGGCAAGGACTATTCCATCACAGCAGCCTTTAGGTCGATTTCGGCCAAAAGCCACTTTTAACACTTCTTAGCTTTGAGAAGTGTTATTTCCAACCTGTTACAAAAGTTGACATAAATTTGTCAGAATCTAATTAATTATACCTCAATATTTATCATTTTTTGATAATTTTACGCCTCCATTAAAAACAAATACAAGTGACCAAAACAGATAGTCAATTCGAGCATGTCATTAATATTTGCAAAGACATCTTTGAGAAAAAGATGAAAGATTATGGCACAGCCTGGCGCATTCTTCGCTCTTCGAGCATGACCGATCAAATATTCATAAAAGCCCAACGAATCAGAAGCATTGAAACAAAGGGAACTTCAAAAGTTGATGAAGGCATTCGCGATGAATTTATTGGTATAGTTAACTACTGTGCCATGGCTCTGGTTCAACTGGAGCTTAAACCAGCCGATCAACCTGAAATGAATCACGACGAAGCATTGAAAATGTATTTGGACAACATTTATGCGTCAAAATCATTGATGGAAAACAAGAACCATGATTATGATGAGGCCTGGCGAAAAATGCGAATCAGCTCATTTACTGATCTGATTCTGATGAAACTGCACCGCACTAAACAAATTGAAGATAACCAGGGTCAGACAATCATCTCTGAAGGTATTGATGCCAATTATATGGACATGATCAACTACGCCATTTTTGCATTGATCAAACTGGAGTTTCCGGATGACGCTGACAATGAATAAAACATCCTTCTGATGCTTAGAACAATTAGTCGAATTTTAACCGGTCTTGTATTTGTATTCTCCGGTTTTGTAAAAGCTGTAGATCCTGCAGGTGGCGCCATTAAAATTGCCGAATACCTTGAAGTTATTGGCCTCCACAATACAGATGGCATTGCACTTATTCTTTCAATCGCACTCTCTACTGTTGAATTCGTATTAGGCTTCCACCTCTTGTTTGGCTTTAAGATCAAACGGGTAGCATTACCTGCTCTCCTGTTTATGGTTTTCTTTACCATCATCACATTCTTCATAGCCCTTTTTGAACCTGTATCTGATTGTGGTTGCTTTGGTGATGCCATTAAACTAAGCAATTGGGAAACACTGATTAAAAACCTGATCATTCTTCCGTTCAGTTTGGTTGTCTTTTATCAGAAAGACAAATACAAATGCGAATTACCTTCAGTGAATCAGCACGTTCTCACCCTTGTTTGTTTTTCATTTATTGTTGGCATTTCGGTTTACAGTATTTACAACTTACCGGTCCTCGATTTTCGTCCATACCACGTAGGAGCTAATATTCCGGCTCAAATGAACATACCTGAAGGTGCCGATGAAGGTGAATATGAAACGACATTTATCCTTGAAAAAGACGGTGAAAAGAAAGAGTTTGGCGTTGATGATTATCCTTACAATGACAGTACATGGGTATTTTTAGAAAGTAAGACAAAGGTGATTCGTGAAGGTTATCAACCGCCAATTACCGCTCTTAATTTTGAATCGACCGACGGTGATGATCTGACCGATGCCATTATAAACAATGAGCGCACTGTCTTCCTGGCAATTGCACCTCAACTGGAAAAAGCTTCAACAAAGAACATTAAGCAGCTGATCGAGATAAAGAATGCAGCATTTCAACACGACCATCTCTTTTATTTCGCAACGGCATCACTAACTGATGCCTGCTTTAAATTCGACTTAAAGCACCAGGCTGCCTTTGAATACGCCTTGTGTGATGAAACAACCCTTAAAACCATTATCAGAGGTAATCCGGGATTGCTTATCATTCAAAACGGAACAATAATCGCAAAATACAACCATACTCAATTACCCGACGCAAGCCAGTTAAGCAACCCACTTTCACATTCGGTTCAGGCTTTGCAAAGTACAAATGACAAAACCTGGCTTTGGTTTAGTTTTACTGTACTGTTAGGAGTAATTGTCATAATATTCAAATTAAAGTAAACTTAAATTTTTATCAATGAGACAAAACATTGTTGCAGGGAACTGGAAAATGAACAACACTTTAGAAGAAGGTGTGACATTAGCCAAAGAAGTGAATGAAATCTTGAAGGCGAACAAGCCTAATTGTCAAGTTGTATTAGGTGCACCTTTTATTCACCTGACAGAAGTTGTTAAAACTGTAGATGCTGAACTAGTTGGTGTTGCAGCTCAAAACTGTGCTGATAAAGTAAGCGGTGCCTACACCGGTGAAATTTCTGCTTCTATGGTAAAATCAACAGGTGCACAATATGTTATTTTAGGTCACTCTGAAAGACGTGCCTACTATGGCGAAACAAATGCCATCTTAAAAGAAAAAACAGATTTGGCTTTAGCTAATGGTCTTACCCCTATCTTCTGTATTGGAGAGGTTTTGGAAGAGCGTGAAGCTGAGAAGCACTTCGAGGTTGTTAAAGAGCAGATCGAAGAAGCTTTATTCCACCTTTCAGCTGAAGATTTCGCTAAGGTTGTATTGGCTTATGAGCCGGTTTGGGCAATCGGTACAGGTAAAACTGCTTCTCCAGAGCAGGCACAGGAAATTCACGCCTTCATTCGTCAGACTTTAGCTGACAAATACGGTGCTGAAGTAGCTGATAACACCAGCATCTTATATGGTGGTAGCTGTAAGCCTTCAAATGCCAAAGAATTATTCGCTAATCCTGATGTGGATGGTGGATTAATTGGTGGTGCATCACTTAAAGCAGAAGATTTCCACGGAATTATCGCTGCATTTTAATTAGAGTATCAATTGCTCAAAATAGTTTTTCAGAAGAAAAGATCGCCAATGGCGATCTTTTTTTATATCCAGTTTTCCTGATCAATAAGCAAAAGCTTCCAAATATCGTATGGCAGATAACACATCCAGCCCCGCAATAACTGCTAAAACCATTCCCGGTTTATATATAACGATTATAAAATAAGAATATATAAGCCGACAGCTCGGTCGATTCATTTCGTTTTATTACGTTTACGATCTAAATCATTACACAAACATAAAACCATGAACATTAACACTTCGCGTCTTCACGTCATTGACGCCTTGCGAGGGTTTGCCATCGTTGCCATTATGCTCCTGCACAACCTTGAACATTTTGATTTTTACTTTCTGCCCGAGCACTTACCTGATTGGATGAAATCTCTTGATAAAGGCATTTGGGACACCCTCTTTTTCTTATTTGCCAGCAAATCATACTCCATATTTGCTTTATTATTTGGTCTTACCTTTTTTATTCAAACAAGTAACCAGGAGAAAAAAGGGAACGACTTTAGAGCACGTTTTGCCTGGCGCCTTGTTCTGTTATTTGCCTTTGGAATGCTTAATTCTCTGTTTTTCCAGGGCGACATACTAACCATATATGCAGTCATAGGGGTATTACTGATACCGATCTCTAAATTAAGTAACAAGGTATTGATTGGCATTGCCGTCTTTATGCTGCTGCAGCCCGCCGAATGGTATGGTTTAGTGCATGCCATTCAAAATCCTGACCTGGAAATAGCTAATCCTGTTTCATGGACCTATTTTGGTAAAATGCAGGAGTATATTCCCAACAACTCCGCCATTGATACATGGATTGGCAATGTAACCAATGGTAAAAAAGCTGTTATCCTGTGGAACTGGGAGAACGGACGCTTCTTTATCATTTTTGCCATGTTTATATTTGGTCTTGTGGCAGGCAGAAAACAATTGTTCGTCGCTTCCGAATCTTCCAATAAGTTCTGGAAGTCCCTCCTGATCATTGCGTCTGTGTCGTTTATCATTCTATACCCAATCCGCATGGCATTGCCTGAATGGATCGAAAGTCCCATCATCAAACGCTCAGTAACAACCATGTTCAACCCCTGGTCTGATATTGCTTTAATGCTTGTATGGGTAGCAGGTATCACCCTGTTGTTCCAAAAGAGAAGCTTCAATAAATTCCTGATGCTCTTTGCCCCCTTAGGCAAAATGAGTTTAAGTAACTATGTTATGCAATCGGTCATTGGCTCCAGCATCTATTATGGCTACGGCTTAGCCATGTATCAATATACAGGAGCAACATATAGCCTTCTGATCGCAATAGTGTTAACACTTATAACCGGAGGTTTCTGTCACTGGTGGGCAAGAAACTTTAAACACGGTCCGCTGGAAGGTATATGGCACAAACTGACATGGATAGGGTCAAAGAAATAAAACAAAAAAGGGGCGTAATGCCCCTTTTTAATTAACTACTCAATTAAGCGTGTTAAATTAATAATCCATTTATAAATGAGATATAAATAAGAAGCCCTCCAATTATTACGATAGAAACCATAAGAAGAAGCTCAATAAAAATATCCTTAAACATCTGATAGTTCGTCCTCCTTTTCATACGCTTTCTTTTTGTTTTCCCGCAATAAGAAAACAAAAACCATACCAAACGATCTGAAACTGATTAATAAACTATTTTTCCTCTGACGGATCATCACTTTCGCGTGCCTCTTCAATCAATGAATGGGTATCCCAGGCACAATCCATCTGCTGATACGGATGCTTCTGCTGCATCAGCAGTATATTTTCCAGGTGCTCTGAAAACTTTTTTGTTTCCATCACAAAATGGGGATCATCCTTAGAGTACCTCTGCTGAAGGTTTTTCATAAAACGTTTATCGAGGTGCTTAAAGGTTAAGGCTGCCCGGTAACTCTGATGTTTATTAAAGCCCAGAGAAGACATAGCATTAACACCTAATTCAATGGCAGAATCGAATATGCTCTGCCTGTGACCTTCTACTCCCAGATTCTGGAGAGCCAGTTCGTGTGCAACATCTTCAGCACGAACGATAAGCTTGAGATGAGGGTAGTGTTTTTGCGCCAACTCAACCAATTTATCGATCTGATGCCTCTCACTCATGGCAATAACAAGTGCTTTGGCGTCTGCTGCACCGGCTGCATCAAGCATATCCTTCCGCGTCATATCACCATAATACAGCTTGTAACCAAACTTTTTGAGGTATTGCACATTATGAGGATTATTATCTATGATCGTTAGTTTGATCCCATTGGCATTTAAAAAGCGCCCCAGCACCTGTCCCAGTCGCCCGAATCCTGCTATTATAACTGGATGACCATTATCTTCAAAATCATCATCATCCAACTGTGCCGTTTCATTCAACCTGGGCTGAATAACATGCTCATTGATGATGAACAGGACAGGTGTAATCAACATAGATAGAGCTACAACTATTAAAAGAATGCCTGCAGTAAATTCATCATAGATGGCATTTTGTGAAGCAAAAGTAATGAGTACAAAACCAAACTCACCCGCCTGTGCCAGGCTGAAGGTAAAGAGCATATTATGTGACTTCTCAAGTTTAAAGAGCTTACCCAGGGCATACAGCACAATTAATTTAACCCCTACAACGATGGATAAGATCAACAATATCATCTGCCAGTTAGTAAACAAGAGATCAAAATTAATACTTGCTCCTACTGAAATAAAAAACACGCCCAACAACAATCCCTTAAAGGGTTCCAGGTTATCCTCCAGCTCATAACGGTATTCACTGTTAGCTAAAACAACACCTGCCAAAAAGGTTCCCAATGCGGGTGATAAACCTACAAGATCCATGAATACGGCAATACCAATCACCAATAGCAATGCTGTTGCTGTAAACAACTCTCTCAGTCCGGTTTCCGCTATTAACTTAAAAATATACTGAGCCAGGTAACGGCCACCAACAACAATAACGGCTACGGCTGCGATTATAATCAGTAGTTGCTGCCACCCTTCACTAAAAGCACCTTCATCAACAACGGTAGTATCGGTTACTATCAGGTTGGCCAAAAGCGCAAGTATTGCAAATATGGGTACCACAGATATATCCTGCATTAAAAGAACCGAAAAGCTGTGCCTTCCGCCCCGTGTCTTCAGCATTCCCTTTTCGGTAAGGGTTTGTAGTACAATAGCCGTTGATGACAGCGCTAAAATCAAGCCGGTTGTTATGGCCTGGGCCGTATTTAACCAAAAGAAAGCTGTTATTCCCGCGAATATCAATGCTGTAAAACCGATCTGCATCCCTCCCAGTCCGAATATCAAACGTTTCATACGCCACAGCATACTTGGATGCAGCTCAAGACCTACGATAAACAACATAATCACAACGCCAAACTCAGCAATATGCATGACGCCTTCCCCTTCACTTCCGACCAGTTCCAAAGCAAAAGGACCGATAACTATACCGGCGATGAGATACCCAAGGACTGAGCCCAATCCTATTTTCTTGGCTATCGGCACTGAGATAACTGCAGCCAACAGGTAAATCATTATTTTGAAGAATATTTCGTCAAGATGCATAAAGTCTGTATTTGCATGTGTAATAATCAGCCAGCGCTCTGATTGCTGCCTTTCCTTAATCCTAATACCAATTGCTGATACTGGTTCTTATAATTCTCAATCTCTTCGTTTGTTAGTAAATGAACACCATGCACTACGAAAGGCTTGAGGTATTTCATTTTACATAAGTGGGCCGACTGGTTAAAGGGCAACAAATAATCTTCAACCGGATAACGATTTAAACCACCTGGTGCATAGCTTGCTTCCCTGCCTCCGGTGGTTATACAATTCATGGCCATTTTACCCTTTAGCGCACTTGCATCTTTACCATAGGCAAAGCCATGCTCCAAAACCAGGTCAAACCATTCTTTTAACAAAGCAGGTGCGCTGTACCAGTAGAACGGATGATGCCAAATTATTACATCATGTTTTAAAAGCAGGCCCTGTTCATACTTTACATCTATAAAGAAATCAGGGTAACGTTCATACAGGTTATTGACCGTAACATGTTCCATGCCATCAAGAACAGATATCAACTCCTTGTTTACCCGAGACTTATGCTCCATAGGATGAGCAAATATTATAAGTACCTTCTTCATATCGTAAGTTTGATATATAAAAATATAAAAAAAGCCCTTTTTATAAGTAAAAAGGGCTCTTCAATTACTATTTAAATAAACCGCTATCCAATCCATTCTCCTTTAAGGGCCTTCTCAAAACGTTTGTTAACAACATGCCAGTTGACTACGTTCCAAAAGGCACTGATGTAGTCACCACGTTTGTTCTGATAATTCAGGTAATAGGCATGTTCCCACACGTCAATCGTTAATAAAGGAATACCTTTAACCTCAGCTATGTCCATCAATGGATTATCCTGATTAGGGGTAGCTACTACTTTCAGCTTTCTTTCCGAATCAAGAATCAGCCAGGCCCAACCACTGCCAAATTGTGTTTTAGCAGCTTTTGAAAAGGCATCTCTAAAGGCATCAAATGACTTAAAGCTTTTGATAAGATGACTGAGCAGCTTGGCTGAAGGTTCACCTCCGTCAGGATTCATGTTTTCCCAAAACAACATATGGTTGTAATATCCACCACCATTGTTCCTGACTGCATCACCATGCTTGGAAACCTCACTGAAAATGGCAGGCATCGAGGTGGTTTCAAGCACGCTACCATCAATAGCTGCAGAGAATTTCTTAAAGTATCCACGGTGGTGTTTATCGTAGTGCAACTCCATTGTAGCTGCATCAATGTGCGGCTCCAAAGCATTATAGGCATATGGTAAAGCAGGAAAAAAATGCCCGCTTATTGGTCCTGTTTTAATTTCTGATTTTGCTTGTGCTTTATTTTCTTCACTTTTGCCTGTTCCTGTGCAGGCAGCCGCGGCTCCTAATCCTACTAAACTAATAAACTGTCTTCTCTTCATAGTGTTAAGTATCCATTTAAAAGACTTAACAAGTTCTACCTGCTATTGTTCAGCTACATACTGTCTAAAATAACACAAACACAACTTAAGAGGCCATTCATCAAATAATAAATGGTTGTTAGGCTAAAAATTGCTTTCTTTAATGTGAATAATCGCAATCACACTATGAATAAATTTCTAACCCCTTTATTACTTTGTTTGTGTGTCTTAAATGCTTATGCACAAAAATCATCTACACATAAGTATGAACAAAGAGCTGATAAATACTATAAATATTACAACTACGAGAAAGCCAGAAAAGATTACATCCGCGTGTGGAGAAAGGACAAGGACAATGCCGATCTCTTACGCAAAATAATAGACTGCTACCTTAGTGACAACACCTTACGCGAAGAAGCCTTACCATACGTTGAGCACCTTATCAAAATTAAACCCAAAGATCACGAAGCTTTGGTCAACAAGGCGATAGTCCTGTTTCACGCTCATCAGTTTGACGAGGCCAGTGCATTACTAAAGAAAACAGAACCGCTGATAGCCAATAATTCTGAACTAAGTAAAAAAGCAAGCACGCTCAAAAGAAACATAGAGAATGCTGAACGCCTGATGTCCAAGCCACTGGATGTATCCTTCATCAACCTGGGAAATGACATTAACACATCGCGCAATGAAGTAAGTCCATATGTCACCTTTAAAGAAAATGTGCTGTTTTATGCCTCTGACAAACGCTATAACAGTTATGCGGGCATCTATTACTATAACATATGTGTCAGTGAGAAGGAGAAGTTGAACTTTGAAAAAGGAAAAACCATTGGTTCCCAGGTTAATTCAATCTATGACGAAATGGTAGCCGGTATTTCTCCCGATGGCAGCAGTTTATTTGCCTTTCACAACAGAGAAGGATCTGAAGCTATGGGTTACGCTCCTTACAAAGGTAACTACCGCTTTGATCCATTGGTTAATTTCGGTCCTCCGCTTGACGCCAAAGGTTCTGAATATGGTGTCTGGATGACCGAACAAAAGGACACCATCCTGTTTTCATCTGAAAACATCAATGGAAACACCGACTTGTATTATGCCATTAAACTACCCAATGGAGAATGGGGCAATGCCCGTTTAATTCCGGGACGGATCAATACCGACAAGTACAATGAAAACTTCCCTGTACTGTCGAAAGATGGCAGGCGACTCTATTTCTCATCTGATAATGATCAGTCAATGGGTGGATATGATATTTTTTATTCGGTATGGGATGATCGTAAACAAGAGTGGGCTCAACCCATTAACATGGGCTATCCTATTAACGACACCTATAACAACTATAATATCTGCTGGGTAGAAGAACGCTTCGCGTATGTTTCTGCCATTCGTCCTGAAGGACAGGGAAAATATGATGTGTACAAAGTCGTTTTCAACAATACCAATCCCTACAACGCTGTAGTTCGCTGCGACATCAGAATTAAAAAAGACAGGCGCATACAGATTCCGGATTTTAGCCCTCAAATAACAGTAACCGATAGTTTGGACAATTTAATTGGAACGTATGTTGCCAATACAGATTCAGCTGATTTTGTCGTGGCACTCACTACCGGCTATTATAAAATAAAGATCGAACACGAAAGCATTGAGTCACTTAATTACGACTTGCTGATTCCTGATAACCATTTCGAATCTGTTGCTGACAGGATTCGCCTGATCGTATTACCCCGAAGACCAGAAATAACAAGCAAATAACGACGTAAAGCATAGATAAAACATGGCTTTTAACTACTTTTGCTTTTCAAACTTATTATTAAAAACGACATTAATATATGAAGCTTCATCTTAAAAATCCTATAGTATTTTTTGATTTAGAAACGACCGGCATTAACATTGCCAAAGACCGAATTGTTGAAATTGCCATTTTAAAGGTGAACATTGATGGTTCGGAAGAATCACATTGCTATAAAGTTAACCCTGAAATGCCGATCCCAAAAGTAACTTCTGAAATCCACGGCATTTATGATGAAGATGTAAAAGACGCTCCTACCTTTAAAGAGCTGGGTAAGCAGATGGCGAAGATCATGGAGGGTTGCGATATTGCCGGGTTTAACTCCAATAAGTTTGATGTGCCTTTACTGGCAGAAGAATTCATTCGTGCCGAAGTTGATTTTGACATGAAAAAAAGAAAGTTTGTTGATGTACAAACCATCTTTCACAAAATGGAAAAACGTACGCTTGGAGCTGCCTACAAGTTCTATTGTAACAGGGACCTGGAAAATGCCCATTCGGCTGAAGCAGACACCAAGGCTACTTACGAAGTGTTAAAAGCTCAGTTGGACAGGTATGAAGAATTAGAAAACAACATAGAGTTTCTGAATGACTTCTCATCCTTCAATAAAAATGCTGATTTTATAGGTCGTATTATTTTCAACGACAAGGGGCAGGAAGTATTTAACTTTGGTAAATACAAAGGTAAAGTTGTGGAAGAAGTATTGGCCAAAGACCCCTCCTATTATGGATGGATGATGAATGGTGATTTCCCATTATTTACAAAGAAAGTATTGACAAATATTAAATTGCGTAACTTCAATAAATAGGTCGTTATGAAGATTTTATGCATTGGACGCAACTACGTTAAGCACATTGAAGAGCTGAACAACCAGGTGCCCTCGGAGCCTGTTATTTTTGCCAAGCCTGATTCGGCCTTGTTATTGAAAAACAAACCATTCTTCATTCCCGATTTTGCAGAGGAGTTTCATCATGAAGTGGAACTGGTGGTGAAGATCAACCGCATTGGAAAGAACATTGCACCTCAGTTTGCTCATCGTTACTACGAAGAGATAGCCTTAGGTGTTGATTTTACTGCTCGCGATTTACAATCGGAATTAAAAAGCAAGGGTCTGCCATGGGAAAAAGCCAAAGCCTTTGACGGTTCGGCCGTCCTTTCAAAATTCATTAACAAAGAAAAGTACCCTGATATTCAAAACATCAACTTTCGAATGGAGAAAAACGATGAAGTGGTGCAAAATGGAAATACCGGCCATATGATATTCCCCATTGACCGCATCATTTCCCATGTATCGCAGTTCTTCACACTGAAAATTGGTGATCTTATATACACCGGAACACCCGCCGGAGTTGGTCAGGTAGCCATTAATGATCGTCTTAAAGGTTATATAGAAGATGAGCTGATGTTTGACTTTCTGGTAAAGTAAAGACACGTTAATTAAATAACAATGGAAGAAAGTAATGATATCATCGCTTTGATATTTTTCATTTTAGCTCATATGATTCTATGCGTATGGGCCATTCGTAAAGTCTTATTGGATAATTATTATTCCAGGAGGAGAAAAAAAATAATGAGTGCGTTGATAATCTTGCTTCCTTTCTTATTTAGTTTAATCGTCATCATATTCTTTAGTCCGGTCAGTAAAAAAACAAAAAGTAAATACCGCTACATGGAGGCTGGCTATAGCAGCTATACACGATGGTCATAATGCTTTTCAACTAAAAACGAATAATCTTGTAAACTACCTATCCTATCAACTGTTAAACTATTAAACATTCAACGAATAACTTATGAAAACTCTAAAACACCTGTTATTATTTGCCTTAGTCATTCCTTTTTTCACAAGCTGTGGTTACAATACCATGGTTGAAAAAAGTGAAACTGTTGATGCCAACTGGGCACAAGTTGAGAACGTTTACCAACGTCGTGCCGACTTGATCCCTAATCTAGTGAATACGGTTAAAGGCTATGCCGAACACGAACAAGAAACCCTGACGGGCGTTATTGAGGCGCGTTCAAAAGCAACCAGTGTTAACATTAGTGCCGATAACCTTACTGAAGCTAACCTGGCACAATTTCAACAGGCTCAGGCCGGTCTTACTTCCGCACTGTCAAAATTAATGGTGGTAATGGAGCGCTATCCTGACCTAAAGGCAAATCAGAACTTTATGGACCTGCAGGTGCAGCTGGAAGGAACAGAAAACCGCATTGCTGTTGAGCGCAAAAACTTTAATGATGCTACGCTCGATTATAATTCATACATAAAAAAGTTCCCGCGCGTTATTTATGCCAGCTGGTTCGATTTCGAAAAGAAACCATATTTCCAGGCAAGTGCAGGTGCTGAAAAAGCACCCGAAGTAAAGTTCTAGTCTGATCATTTTACGTGTTAATTCGCATTAAAAGGATAAGTTTAAAGACAGTGTACCAGAAGTGATGAAACACCTGTTTTATTCTTTTACAATTAACATTTAACTACCACTGACAATTGTAATTATGGCAAAAGACTTTTTTACAGAAGAGCAACGCATGCAAATTGTAAACGCGATCAAAGATGCCGAGCTTAATACCTCTGGAGAGATACGCGTTCATTTAGATAAATTTTGCAAAGAAGATGTTTTAGACCGTGCAGCCTACTGGTTTGAAAAACTGCAAATGCACAAGACAGAACAGCGAAATGGTGTATTGTTTTACCTGGCTTACGAAGATCGTAAGTTTGCTGTTTTAGGTGATGCAGGCATTAATCAGAAAGTACCTGAAAACTTTTGGGATTCCATTAAAGATCAGATGCTGGCTAATTTCAAAGAAGGACTATTCGCCGATGGATTGGCCAATGCCATTATTGAAAGCGGCAAACAACTAAAACAACACTTTCCTTACCAAACAGATGACGTCAATGAACTGTCTGACGACATATCCTTTGGTGACAATTAAACCGGATGCAATGAAGAAATATATATTGTTATTAACAGTGCTGATCGCAACCTGCGCGTATGCACAGGATATACCTGAAAAACCCAGCTCGGATCAGTTGATGCACGATTATGCAGGACTGTTATCGGAACAGCAGGAAAAGAGCATAGAACAGGTTTTGGCTCAGTTTGCACGCGAAACCAGCACACAGATAGCCATTTTAACGGTGAATGATTTTGGTGGCACTTCGCGAGAAGACTTTGCTATTAAAGTAGGCGAAAAGTGGGGCATCGGACAAAAAGGTAAAAACAATGGCCTTGTTGTAGTGATCAAGCCCCGTGTAGGAAATTCACGCGGTCAGGCATTTATAGCTACCGGCTATGGCCTGGAAGGTGCTGTACCTGATGCTGTTGTCAAACGCATTATCGATAAAGAAATGGTTCCCAGCTTTAAGCAAGGTGATTATTATAGTGGTATAGCACTGGCTGCTAATCGCTTAATGGATTTAACACGCGGTGAATACACGGCTGATGATTACCTCAATGAAACTAAAGGAGGTGGTGGATTCGGCGTCTTCGGCATCATCATTTTCTTTGCCATTGTATCCTTTGTTATGAAGGCTTCAGGTGGACACAGACGCTCTAATATAGGAGGATCGAGTCTACCTTTCTGGTTATTGATGTCAATGATGGGAAGTCGCAGCAGTGGCTCACATGGCGGTAGCTTTGGTAATTTCTCAAGTGGCTCAGGCGGCTTCGGCAGTTCGGGTGGCTTTGGAGGTTTTGGTGGTGGTAGCTTTGGTGGTGGTGGTGCCGGTGGAAGCTGGTAACAGCAAAAATCCTACCTTAAGAGCACCGTCCACGTGCACATGGGCTTGTAGACAGGAAAACACCAAAGCCGAAACCGATGAAGACGTGTTCGGCAGCTGTCTCGTTCCAAAAGACAATTGCATTGCCCTCTTGTCCGAAATAAAATACGGCATAGGCAATCAATACACAAACAACACAATAAACAATAGTTCTAAAGAAGTGAGGAGATGTGATAAGACGCCTTATCCAGCTCCTCTCCTTTTTTATTTCGAGTTTCTTAAACTTAAATACTTCCATATTATCGACAGGTATAGCCCAAACTGTTAATGGTTTCTTTTACGGTATCCATATCTATTTTTGTGCCCTCAAGTGTCACCGTTTTTTCGCTAAGGTTTACTTTAGCGCTGTCTACAAATGATAGTTTTTCCAGGTTCGTTTCCACATTGGCTTTACAATGATTGCAAGTCATACCATCGACCCTGACCACTTTGGTGGCAATGGGGCTGAACGTAAACTGACTGGCCGTTTGCTGATTGATAACGACCGGTTTTTGCTTCTTGGCCGACCTGTATTTTTGATAATAGCCATTGACGATCAACCCAGTCAGCACTAATCCCGACACAATCTGCAACCAGCTTAAACCCTCGTGATGCTCATGCCCCAGGTGCTGCTGTGTTATCCCGGTAAACCAATGAACCGGTAAGGTATAATCAATGATCAAGCCAAATGCTAAGGCCCCCACTATTATAGTAGACAGGTAAGTCAGTAAACTTTTCTTACCAAGCACTTTCCCGATCATGGTTATGGTGGCTGCGTTAGTGGCAGGACCAGCCATTAGCAGTACAAAAGCAGCTCCCGGACTGATGCCCTTAAGTATTAATACAGCCGCCAGTGGAATGGAACCGGTGGCACAAATATACAGCGGTACTGACACCAACAGTATCAATAGCATTTGAACGATCGGCGGTAAATTCAGCAGTTCAAAGAAATCGTTAGGTATTAATGCCGAGATAATAGCCGCCAACACCAATCCGATAACCAGCCATTTTGATATATCCTGTATAAATTCAACAAAACCATACCTGAAAACATCAACTACCTTTTGCTGCATCGTTTTCTTAACCTGCTTTTGTTCGTGCCAGGTTCTTGATTCTGTTTCGTTTTTAGTAACCACACTTGTTATTAATCCGCCTGTAACACCCGTTATCAAAGCTGCCAGGGGCCTTACTATGGCAAAAGGCAGGCCCATTAACGAAAAGGTAGCCAATATGGAATCCACACCCGTTTGAGGAGTCGAAATAAGAAATGACACCGTGCCGCCCTTGGACGCTCCGTTTTTGTAAAAGGCAGCACCCGTTGGTATTACTCCGCACGAACAAAGTGGCAGCGGTATGCCAAACACCGAAGCCAGTATTGACGACTTTAATGGCTTTCCGCTAAAAAAGCGTTCAATCTTTTTTTGTGGGATAAAAGCATATAGTAAGCCTGCAAAGAAAAAACCAAGCAGAAGGTAAGGCGACATCTCTCCCAGTATCTTCACAAAATCTGTAAAAAATGATAATATATAATCTTTAATAGGCATGTTGTTTGTTTTTTCTGATTTCTTTAAGAGTAATACAAAGTAAGCATGTACCTCAATACAATATGTTACATATTTATGGAAAAAATGTATATCATTTAGAATTAAACTTCGTCCAGGGGTTTACGTTTATAATCTTTTAAACGCCTGAAGTGCGATGGGGTCAGCCCGGTTATTTTCTTAAATTGATTTGACAGATGCTGGGTGCTGCTATAACCGAGTTGAAAAGCAATTTCTTTTAGCGATAACTCATTGTAAGCCAACAACTCTTTAGCTCGCTCAACCTTTTGACTAATAATATATTTCTCAATTGTAACGCCCTCAACGGATGAAAACAATTTGCTCAGGTATGAGTAGTCATATCCCAATGCTTTTGAAAGATGATCTGAACTGTTGATTACTTCTTGTGCCGGACCTGAATAATGTACCCTTTCAATAATCAGGGTCTTTATTGCTTCGATCAACTTACTTATCTTATCATCAATTAGTTCAAAGCCATTATCTTCCAGCACAGCCTTAACTTTATCCTTTGTTTCTGGCGATATGGAAGTAAACAGGCTTACTTTGCCAAGTTCAATAGATTGAATTGACAAATGCAGCTTTTCAAACTCATCACGCACCACTTTTATGCAGCGCTTGCAAACCATGTTTTTGATATGTAGTGTGGTCTTACCCATTCCTATAATTTGTTTAATGATGATGGTGTTCATGACCATGCCCATGCTTATGATCCGCACCTTTTATATCCAGTAATACCGAGCCCGAATCCTTTAACAAACCAACTGACCACTTAATGATAACCAGCGAACTGATAATGGCAGCAATGGTGTCAATAAATGGAATATCCCAAACCATGGCCACATACAGGCCAATAATTGCCGATAAACTGGTTAAAGCATCCGCTATTACATGCAGATACGCTGCTTTTATATTATGGTCGGAATGCTGATGATCGTGGTGCAGCAGGAACGCGCTGACAATATTAACCACCAGGCCGATTACGGCCACAGATATCGCCTCTTTATAAACAATATCAGCAGGATTATACAAACGCTCAACTGCCTCAACGATGATTACAATGGCAAAAAGTAAGAGCATTAATCCGCTACTATAGCCCGATAAAGATAGAATCTTGCCGGAATTGCCATTAAACGATTCTTTCTTAGACAGCTTTCGCACAATAACATAAGCCAGCCAGCTCAATCCAATAGCCAGTACATGAGAACCCATATGAATACCGTCGGCCAGCAATGCCATTGAATTGGTGGTGATACCATATATAATTTCAACCACCATGGTTACCGCCGTTAACAGCACCACCCAAAGGGTCTTTTTTTCATGCGAGTGTCTTTCCATTTCTATCCGTTCATTTGATTTACAAAACTAAAGACAGTAATGCGTATATCAAATACCAACATCTTGCGATTTTGTTCACCAAATAACTTAATACGGTGCAGATCCTAAATTAAACATCATATTTGGGTCCTAACTCACCTCATAATGCACTATATCATATACCTGGTGATATGTCACCTCAATACCACATGATATGCTTCCCCGTGTATTAGTTGATATGCATGCCTCCTATTAACTGATATGTACCTTCTGTATTATTTGATATACACATTAAATACCATATGATTTCATGTACAAATAGCACCTGACACATGCACTCTTGAACCATGTTACGGAAAATAGCAGATGGTATATCAGTTACTACGTGAAAAGCACAGCACACATCACGAATCCCCCCTTTAGAGTCAATCTGCTAATGACAAGAGATAAGGCTATTTTTCATCAAAAGTGGATGCGATCTTATGAAGCAACTCCAGCTTTGGCTTCATACGGTTGGCTTTTATCGTATCATTAAACGATGCGGCACCCAAACAGTATTTACTGAATGACTGTGGTTTCACTTTGTACTTGCGTAGTGTATTCATAGCCACGGTCGTGGGGCTGTACTTCAACTGTTTTAATTCAATAATGGCAATATGGTGAAACGACTCTTTAAAACCATTATTATCGGTGAATGACAAGCCAAAATCAATGGTCACACGCTCATGTATACCAACCAGGGTTATTCGATGAAAGCTATTGGATAGTTTCAGCTCCAGCTCTTCACTCTTATAGGGTGTATTTTCGTTGATAAAGTCCAGTTCAGGATGTGAGAAGCACGTATTATCATTTCTCTCGATCCGTTTCTTTATTGTTCGCCTTTTGTTATTTTTGAATTTAACTTCCAGAAAATGAAGTCCTGAAGACACATATTCTCTTTGGCGGACTTTATAGCGATTGAGTTTACCATTCTGATGGGCTTCATACATGTCATAGCCTGTTGTGTCGAAGTAATTGGTTCGGTATAAAAACTCCCGCTCACCATCGATCTCCAGTACCTTGTAACATTCCACAAGGTCTGTCAAGATACCTGTCATCAACCCAACAGAGGCAACAAATTTGGTATCCACCCTGTCCATTAAGGCAGCATCCTGCATCTCTTGCAGAGATACTGACCGAAATAAATTCAGGCACTTATATATTTCATTTGTGTCAATGCTTTTATTCATGCTCTCATTAAGGTTTTAAAAAACCTGGTTTGTATTCCACGCCCAACTGGAATATATGATATTGATCGGGCTCTCTGACATTGAATTCATCCTGTAATTTGTAGGTCACACCAAAACTCAGCTCTTTTGACATGCGGTAATCCAGCCCTGCGAAATACCGGCTTTTCCACCGACCGGAGTGAGTCGCCGGTCGCACGGAAAAGTAGTACTCCATACCTGCCGATGGTCTTAGTTTCCACTTTTTTCGATAGTATTTAAGACTTAATTTATGACGGTGTCCCATGTGGTTATTCAGCCCGTCGTTGGATGTCAGAACATTTCTGTACTCGTTTTGCAACATGGCCCTGTAGCGCCATCGAAAACGCTTTATCTTGTAATTGAAGTTCAGATAAGCAGCGACGCGATGTATCCTTTCATTATAATCAGGTTTATCATACTCAACCTGGTATCTGTACAAACCGCCTGCTTCTATGCGTTTGTGCAGCTCATAATACAGACTGACCTCAGTCAGCCAGCTGTGTACGCGGCTTGTGTTCTCAAATAAGCGGAGCTCAGGTTCTATGCTGTAACCCAATTTTTTATTTAAGCCACCTTCTACTTTAAAGCCGTACCAGGTGAGCATATCCTGCTGTTGCGCAAATAAAAGACTGCTGCCTGATAAAACAAATATGACTATAAGGACATATTTCATCATTGAATTATTTTACCACATACATATCATCAACGATTAGCTTTTGCTTTTTAGAAGTAATGCTTACTTCCCTTATAATCGGAATCTTCCTGGAGGTGGTATTGTAATCGAGCGTCTTATCTTTAGAATAAACGAAAATGGTGTAGTCCCCTTCACGCAGATAAGGAAACTCAAAATAGCCATCGTAGCTGGTTTTGATCCTGTCACCATAATAATCATCATCTCCATAGATCAGATACACATCATACTCCTGTGCAGGGTATGTATCCCGGAGTATGGTAAAGTCAAAATTGTAATCTTCGATAATAACTGTTCCACCAATGGTGGCCTGCCCCCCTTCTCCGGGTCCCTTTTCACAGGCAAAAAGTGTAACAAGCACGGCGATAATTAATAAAACTTTTATCTTCATTTTCACTTTCTTTATCATTACAGGTAAATCAACTTAATGCTTTCGGCGCCATCAGCACCACGCAGTTGCAAAAAGTACATACCCTTAACTAAACTTTCATTGGTCAATTCAGGAATTGACACACTATACTTTCCTGGCGAATAGGTCTGCCGGTATGATTGTGATAAGACTTTGCCCCTGCTATCGTACAGCTGCCAACTGTATGATCCGGCATCTGTGATAGTAAAAGTAACAACCGAGCTCTTGGTTACAGGATTTGGCACGCATTTCAATGATGCATTCAAGGCATATGGCCTGTCAAATAAGCCCACATCAGTATAATTTCTGTTGCGCTCACCAGGTGTTCCTCCGTCATGCGATGCTTTCCAATTAGCAGCCAGTTCATTATTCTCATGAGGCTGAATAAGTTCGATGGAAGCTCCCATTCCGTTGGCTTCTGTTGGCCAGTTGCCATTGGGATAATAATCAACGGCATCCATCAACTGGCCTTGTGCATTGTACAGGCGCAGGTTATCACCCTGACTGCTTAATCCAAACAGGATTTCTCCTACCAGGTTTCTCACACACGGATAGGTCGTTTTAAAATTCTCCTTGTTTTTACAAATAACCAAATACTCATCGGGGTATAAAATACGCGCATTATCAAATACAAAGGCCGAATCCTGTTTACCATCACTGAAAGTCCAGTTTTTCAGATCAACTGCCGTTGAACCGGCATTATAGATCTCTACCCAGTCTGATGGTTTAATGTTCTCGCCTGATTTATAAAATACCTCATTGATAATTACCTGTACATCATCTTCACTTGCTTTGGTAAACATGGCTTCTATTGATGCTTCATCTTCTACAAGATGCTTGACTGACAGCGATTTTGACGTATTATCACCTCGCCAGCCTGCAAATTTATATCCTGGTCGGGGCATGGCCTTAAGCGTTATTTCGCTACCGTTAAAATAGGAGCCATAGAACGGATAAGACTCAGGACAGATGGAGTTGACCTTTACAGTACCCATGTTGTCATCTTGCGTATCAACAATAATAGCATGGTTTGACTGATAACCCAACACCTCTTTAATGTCGTTCAGGTAGTAGTTGGGTCTGTTATAAGCAAATATCTTAAGACGGTTAACTTCATTACTCCAATTTTCATAGCTCAAGCCCCATCGCTGGCAATGACCAGGCATTTCATTTACATACAGGGACTTGATCGAGTCTACCACCTGGTTGACGTGTGAGGATTTCCAAATGGTATTTAACAGGTCGTTGGCTTTTACACCCATTTTCTCCTTAAAATCCCTGTTGGTTATCAGTCGCCTGAACAACAAGGTAGACCATGGAGGATTGGGCCAATTAGGTCCGTTAGGCGCCAGTGCATCCTTTAGTGAATTATGCTTATAGTTCTCGTTCCCATATAAACCAAATCCAAAATCAGTATCATATAATATCCAGCGGTACTTACCTCTGATGCTGTTTGTGTTCCAGAACTTAATATTGTTACCAGGCCAGTCGCGATTATCAATGTATGTTTGAATGAGTTGATATTCGATATAATTGTCAATATCGATAATTGATGCCACCTTTTGGTAATTCTCATCACTGACCAGGCTATTGGATGAAATGAAAGTTAACAAATCCTGGTAATCATCATTATTGCCATTAACAATATCTCCGTTTTTTTCAAGGATATTCACCTCGTCGGCATCAGCACCAGTATTATCAGAAATAAAGTGTTCATTAACTTTTTCACGCAGGTTCATTACTCCCCAATAGGCACCGTTAATATAAACAGCCGTCGGTTGAAAAGCCTGCATTTCAATGTCGGAGCCATGCATAAGGTCGGTCATAAACGCATCATGCAGGTGCGTACCATAGAAAGCGTTACCCGAGTTTCGAAGCACCAGGGCTTCATACTTATCATTACTTCGCTTGTCGAAAAAACGGTAGCTAAATGAACCATCGCCATATTCTTTACGGGCAAACAATGCAAAGGATTTTTGCGGATGGGCACGCGACCATGCACCAAATATTTTGATACCAGCCCCCTGGTTAATGCATGCATTGCCTTCCTTATCGTAATATTCAAAATTAACCGGTCGCTCCCAATCCTGCCAGAAGTTAGCGCCAAAATGCGGATTATCGCTACTGGCATTAGGCCCCATTTCATAAATACCCGTTTGGTAGTCCCACAAGTTACCGGGTTCTGTTGACAAGGAGACAACAGGCATATCATGGACTTTACCAATAATATAACTATGAGTTGTGACGGGTCCGGGCAAGTGCCCTGCAATGTAGGCCCGCGCTTTTATTACTGAAACATCAGTGATATCAAGAGCCTGCTGATAAAGCGTACTTTCTTTATCGGGTATAGTCCCGTCAGTTGTGTAGTATATTTCCCCAGTATTGTCTCCTGGAACTAACAATTCAATTTGCTGTGCCATGGCATATATACCACCAGGTACAGAGAAGCTTACGCTGTCGGTAAATAGTTCGCCGGCGCCATCATCACCATTGGCACCACCAGGCGTTGGCACTGCATAAAATAACCATTCATCGTTTTGCTGTGGAGAGCGTCCATAGGATATGTCAGCCATCAGGCGGATGCTTGTGACAGAATCGGCTAGTTCCTTGTGGTGGAACAAATACAAGGATTCACCATCGGCCTTTATTTTGAAATTAGCATGCAGGTATGATGAAGGTAAACCGAGATCGGATGATGCATTGAAAGTATCGCCACTCTTTAATCCGACAGACAAATAGGGAATACAGCTTAAATCGGATGATGACGTTGAGTGATTATGCACCTGGATAGCTAAAACATTGTCCCCTTCATGCACAAAATCTTTCCAGTTGAGTATTTCAAACTGATTGGGCGGCAAACCCTGATACATTTGTGCCTCATGGTTATAATCATCGGCTGCCTGATTGTATGATACATAGCTCCCGGCATTGCCCAGGCGGTCGCGTGCAATCTCAACCCCATTGATATAGGCCACAAAACCATCATCATAATCCAGATGTAGTACCATTTGTACCACCTCATCAAGCTTAGCAATATGAAACGAACGTCGCACAAAAACACTCATAACACCCTGCAGTAACGTCTCATCATCGTCATCACCATAACCAAAACCAGACTTACCCTTGAGCCATTGTGAATCATCAAAGTCACTGTTTTTCCACGCATCATCAACAGCAGCGTTTGGCACTTTATAACGCCACTCATCACCCTTATTAATAATGGTATTCCAGCCTTTGACCATTACCTTACGATCCTTGCCCGATGCGAAGACCAATTGATAGTCATTACTGGCAAGCTTCATCTCGGGAAACTGCCATTTGGCTGAATCGCTAATATTATCACTTAGAAAGTAGTCACCCAGGTTGATCGAATCTCCCGAAGCATTAATTATTTCAATCCAGTCATGAAAATCACCATCTTCATCACACAGTCCGTAGATATTAGAAGAGAGTATTTCGTTAAATTTAACCTGAGCCTGAGTTAAGTTACAGGTCATAAACAATAGAAACAGGCACAACAGCCCCTGGTAGTTGATCAGCGATTTTTCTCCTGGCATAGTTTTGCTAACAATGATAAAGGTGAGGCAATGATACTAATTAATTATCGGAAATACCGAAAAACACAACTCACTTTTAACTCATCATTTCCAAAATATTAACCTTAATACAAAACCTATAAGAAATTAATTACCAGGATGAAGAATGATAATAACCTTGTGTTAGGTCCAGCCCCTTTTTTTACTGACCTACCGTTTACCGATTACAGCCTGGCAATTACAAACATGCCATAGCCCCAAAGCATGTCACCTATAACTTACATGGTGTTACTAAATATGACATCCGTAAATCCTGCGCGAAAGTTAAGTTTTACAGCAAGGTCGCAAAACATATAGTATTCATATTATATACATTGCGACCTTTGTGAACTTTATCATTTGCGTTCTTGGAATGAAATAAAATGTATGTAACCCTCTTTAAAACTTATGCATCTTATGCCATTACTCAATCACTTCAACAGTCAATTCCAGTGGTGCTGTCCCCTTTAGGGCTTCTAATCTTTGAGAGGGACTTGACGACCCAATATACAAGCGGTATTCACCCAACGGCAACACCTCTTGTCCATCCATATTAACCTGTGCCAGGCTTGCTTTATCAATGGTAAACGTCACCTTTGTTGTTTCGCCTGCTCCCAACACAACATTCTGTATACCTTTCAGTGCGCATATGGGCGTTAAAAAGCCGGCATCGGGCTTACTAACGTATAGCTGTACACTCTCGTTCTGCACCATTGAACCATTATTAGTAACGCTTAAGTCAATCTGAAGTGAAGCGTCTGCTTTCATTTGTACTTTATCAGTTTCATTCCATTTATATTCAATGGTATTATAACTTAAACCAAAGCCAAAGGGATATAAGGGTTGACCATCAAAATAACGGTATGTCCATCCGCCTTGTGAGATATTATAATCTTCGAAATCGCCTAACTGCTCTGTTGACTGATAAATGGTCAATGGCAGTTTACCCGATGGAGAATAGTCACCAAAAAGCACATCAGCGACAGCATGACCTCCCTGTTCACCCGGATACCAGGCCCACAACACAGCATCGGCCAGTTCATGAACCTCAGGCATGGCAATGGCACTACCCGACAAAACCACTGCTATTAATGGCTTGTCCTTGCACTTGGTTCTTAAGTCACGAAGCAGCTTCAGCTGGTTAGCCGGTAGTTCTATTTTCTCACGGTCGCCTCCCGTCTTAGAGAATGGTGTATCGCCGTTTTCCCCTTCATACAAAGGTGAAATACCTAAAACCGCAATGACAGCATCGGCAAACTGGGCATTCCATACCTGGCCGGTATTAGTGTGCTCCAGCTCTTGCTCCAGTAGTACACTCTGATTGTATTGTACAATACTGGTGGGCGATACCGCGTTGGCAATACCTTCCAGAACCGTGACATAATGCCTGGATACGCCATAATAATTGCCCATCAACGCATTCACATCAGCGGCATTATTACCCGTTACATAATATTGTGTTAAATCCTTTTTCAGAGGCAGCACCTTATTATCATTCTTCAATAGTACCATTGACTGGCGAGCCACATCGCGTGCCAATTCCTTATGCTTATCACTGCCTACTACCGATAGCGGAATGTTTGAATAAGGCACATCATCCTGCGGGTCGAACATACCCAGCTGAAAACGTATTTTTAGCTGTTTGGCCAATGCCGCATCCAGTTGCTTCTCATTGACCATCTCTTGCTCAATCGCCTTATCGAGATGACGATAGACACTCCCGCAATTAACATTAACATCGGCCCTGAGGGCAATGGCTGCCGACTCCACAGCATCTTTACTGATCTTATGGAACACATGAAAATCGTACAAAGCCCCGCAATCAGAGACAACATAACCGTCAAAGCCCCATTGATTACGCAATACATCAAGCAATAATGTGGGGCTACCACAACACACCTCTGAATTCGTGCGGTTATAGGCGCACATAATCCCTGCAACACCTTCGTCAACCAAATGCTTAAAGGCAGGCAGATAGGTTTCATTCAGATCTTTACGGTTGGTCTTTGCATCAAAATAATGCCGTTTGGCTTCCGGACCATTGTGAACGGCAAAATGCTTGGCACATGCCGCTACCTTTATGTACTTATCATCATTACCCTGTAATCCCCTTACGAAAGAGGCTCCTATCCTGCCCGACAGGTATGGATCTTCACCGTAGGTTTCGTGACCACGTCCCCAACGTGGATCACGGAAAATATTAACATTGGGCGACCAGTAGGTTAATCCCAAATACCATTTATGGATATCCTTTTGGATGGCGGCATGGTAAAGCGCTCTTCCTTCATCTGAGATAGCGCCTGCAACCTGCTCAACCAGGTCAGGATTAAAAGTAGCCGCCATTCCTACAGCCTGAGGAAAAACAGTGGCAGGAGCCGAGCGGGCTACGCCGTGTAAGCCTTCATTCCACCAGTTGTACTGCGGTATACCCAGTCGCTCAACAGGCTGAGCCGTGTTTTCCATCAGACCAATTTTCTCTTCCAACGTTAATTCTCCGATGAGTGATGCCACACGCTCATCAAAGGACAGAGCTGTATTCTGAAATTCATACTCAAACGTTTGTAAAGGCATGTTTTTATCTTTTGATGGTGTGGTGCAAGCGGTCAGTAATCCTGCCAGCAACAACAATAATAGGTTTTGAAGCTTCATAGTATTAATAAAGTAAAAATGATAAAAGCAAGTTACAAAATACCTTGGGGAATGAATTATTGCCATTATGCTTTTAGGGGGGAATATGTTCAAATTGTATCTATACTCAACTTTTTATTATTTAAACGTTCGGGCATTTGCCGGCCGGTGCATGGAAAAGAAGTGCATTGAAATTCAATTGCAGTTGCACCGGATTGATGGGCGTAAGTATGCCGTGGCGTCGCTGCGCTTTGCCTTTTAGTGTTCGAAAAGATTCAAACATTCACATATATAGTGTTTTGCAAGCTGTAAATCAGCTCTCCTCCTGGCAAGGAGGAGTACCTCGACGAAGGAGAGGGGAGGTGGTTTTAAGTCTTTTTTATAAAT
>NZ_JBNGPA010000021.1:0-20101 GCF_050589845.1 Carboxylicivirga agarovorans
GATATGCCTCCCAACCCCGACCTGGATATATCTCAATAAAGCAAGGATTGGATATTTTTACAATAAAATACGAAGGTTATTTGCTTGCTATGAGCATATTGAACAATAATAACAGTAAAGAGTAGCTCCTTCAAGGAGAAGGTTGGGATGAGGTGGTCTGCTAAGGAAAAGAATGTCATCTGTATCTGCATTGTGTCAAATTACCCCACTTTAATAACATCGCGCGGTGACAGACCTTTGATCTTTTTAAACATCTCTGAGAATTTGGACAAGTTACTGTATCCCATATCATACCCGACTTCAGACACTGTGTAATTGCCCGACTTCAGTCTTCGATACGCTTCATCCATTCTCGCGTTTGTATAAAAATGAGTGATGGAGCAGTTAAAGAGTGTGTTAAAATCGCGTTTCAGCTTCGATATGCTGACACCATGACTTTCTGCCAGTTCATCAACCGTTACACGTTCTTCAAAGTTGGTGGACAATCGTTGCTTTACGCTTTGCAAACGATTATAATCATCTATATGCAAACCGTTTAGCTCATCATTATCATTTAGTTTCTCAAGCTTGGTGGCCAGGATGGTAAAGGATTCAATGGCACGTGAAACGATAAGTGCCGTTCGGTGCTTATCAAGCGTGTAAAAATGCAGTATATCCTTGAACAGCCGTTCGCTTTCCTGCGACAGATTGGTGTGATAGGCTACTCCTTCATCATTTTTAAATAACTGGGCTATCGCATGCATGGCATCTTTGACAATGCTGTCTTTTTGCGAGAGATCCAACTTAAAACCAATGATCTTTAAATTGGTATTGGCAGGCACCTCCACTGTTATTGGAAACAAAGCATTATAAAGGAAAACACCATTTTGTGTACCCACCTGCATCTGGGCTGATTCCTGCTCAAATGTCTGCACGTAACCACCTTCTTTGATTACGTTCAGGTGAATGTGATCGGGATTATTATCAGGTGTGCGATGCAAAACAATTGTTTCAGGTGTATCAACACTCAGCAGTAGCATTTCAAAACCATCAAATACGGGGATGGCTTCAACGTAAATGCTCAGCCGCCCTCTTTTTATATTTATTTTGTTGCCTTCAATTTCCCCTCCATACTGTTTGTGGAGTTCACTCACATAATCAAAAGCATTTCCCTCCTGAAAATGAATATGTCTGCTTGCCATGGTGGTTTGGTTAAAAATCAGTTTTTAAGCTTAGGGTCTGTAATTTCTAAAAATCAGATAAATAGGCCAATAAATTGGTATCAGTACCTGTCAGGTGTAATTTCTTTCGCAGGCGCGCCCTGGCCACCTCAATACTTTTGGCATTCTGATGGGTAATGGCCGCAATTTCCTTACTGCTCATGTTTAAGCGTAAAAAGGCACAAAGGCGTTCTTCACTGGGTGTCAGGTCGGGATGCGAGTCTCTCAGGTTATCGTAAAAGTTACTATGAACCTGCTGAAAACGCATTTCAAACTCCGTCCATACTTCCTTATCAACCTCTGTCTGCAATTCATATATGATAGAGCTAACCGGTCCTTTATTCTCATCCTTCAGATTTTCTTTAAGGTTTAACAGGCGTTTGGCTACATTATTGATCAACTCGTTCTTCCTTACCAGGTACATCACATTGGTGGCCATTTCTTTGTTACGGTAGTTCAGATCCTTTTCAAGACTTTCATTCTGCAGCTGAATACGCTTACGCTGGTTATTAAAGAGTATAATGATCAATATGGAAACAACAGCTACAGCCACCAGGCCAAAGATCAGCATGCGCAGTTGAAACTGATCCTTTTGAAGTTGAAGCTTAAATTCTCCTTCAATAGCTTCAATCTTTTGCTGTGCCTCCAGGTTGGATATCTCTTTCAGCGATTGCTGATTCATCAGGGAGTCTTTATACAGCTCGTAACTTATATGATGATCCAGTGCTGCCTGAAACTGACCTGCAACACCATAGTAATTCGACATGGCGAAATGATGCATCGTCTTTAGTTCAAGAGAATTACTTGCCTGCACCAATGGTTCAGCTTTATTTAAAGTAATAAGCGAACTATCCAACTGGCCCAGATCACGATATAAATTGCCAATAAATATATACGACTTAATAATCTCGATCTGATTGTTCATTTCAAGCCTTAAGTTTAAACCTTTCTGCAAATGATGTTTAGCTAGTTCCCAGTTCTTAGTTTTATGATACAACTTACCCATGTTATTGTGCACCTGTGCCAATGTGCGTGGCAGCACATCACCCTTGACATTCAGGGCTTTGTTGTAATATTGAAGAGCCTTATCGTTATCATTTGTCACCTCATAATTATTACCAATATTATTAAAGATCTGAGCCTGCAAATTGGCCTTGTTCACCCGTTCATCAAAGGTCTGATTATAGGAATTAAATAATTCAAGTGCTTTAAACTGATACTCCAATGCCAGGTCATATTGCCTGATCCGGTCGTAACATCCTCCAATATTATTATAGAGGGCAAACTCCATATAATGGTCAGGCTTATCTTCCAGTAATTTCAGTCCTTGAAAATAATTCTCCAGTGCCCGCTTATAATTACCCATAAACAAATAGGCATTACCTATTTGGTGAAGAAACATAGCCTGCCGGTTGACATCTTCTTCTTTAACTGCATAGTCATATGCCTTTTTAGCGTACTCCAAAGCTTTGGCAAAATCATATTGCATATAGTGATCACATATATCCCGATAGGCGCTAAATACTTCCGCTTCACTCTTCTTGTGTTCAATGACTAGTTTAAGACTGTCGATCAATACCTGGTCTTGTGCAGTTATTAACGAATGACAAACAAAGAGCATAAAAAACATGCCCAGTTGCTGTTTGTAGTTAAGAATTTTCGTGATCATACGCATAAAATGGTGTGCTAAAACCAAATATACACTTCTTTAGTGGTTTAGTCGAATTCGGCTATCAGAAAATAAGTCATCCGGCAGAATTATCGTGGCAGAATACTTATATCAGCTCAAAAAATCCAATCTGATTACATTGCGAAGATTACCAGGACACGATAAGCAGGCATACCAAGACATGGTAAGCATACATACCAAGACATGGTAAGCATACATACCAAGGCGTGGTAAGCATACATACAGTACTAAATAAACAGACTTTTTAGATTCAGAATAGCATCCGCCTCTTCAATAACAGCACATTTTTGTAGTAACAAGACATTAAAACACGCTTATTTCCCCCTTGCCCTTCAGCTTGATTAAAGAAATAGATCCCGGGCCATTGTTAAGGCATTTTAGCGCTACATATCAATACTTTATAATTTACAGGCTAAGGTCATGTTAATGTTTCAACGACCCAATTTCATATCTGTTAGGGTATTGTTCCGCATGCCTATGCTCTTGTTAATTCACATTTTTTCACACTTGCTGCTATTTCATCTTTATTCGCTTCAACAAAACCCACCTGCTCCTGAATTTAAAGAATTGAATCATGAGAGATAAAAAGAAGAAAATGGATGAGCCAACAATAACAGATGACGATTTAAGAAAGCTTATTCAACAACGAGAAGAGGAAAATGCAGCTCTCTATAAATTATTGAAGAAGGTAAATGAACTCAAATCATCAAAAAACAAATCCAGTAAAATCACAAACTAAACAGTTTAATATGAATGATATTACGCTACGACATCGACGCATTTTGCTATTGGTCATCTCCCTTTTAATTGTTATAGGCAGCTATGCACAGCAGCTGAAACAATATGAGAGAGGTATGCAAAAGGGCGTGATCAAAGTAAAGCTACAACCCGAACTCATTGTAAGTCCTCAGGGTCTTAAGTCCCATTCTGTTGATGGTTATGCTCAAACAGGTATTTTATCCATCGACCGATTAAATATTGATAATAAGGCCCATAAAATGGAACGTGTTTTCCCCTATTCATCACAATATGAAGCACGCCATCAAAAACATGGTCTGCATTTATGGTATCGCATTGAGGTCGATGAAAATGCAGACATAGAATCTGTTGTAAAAGATTACGCACAGGCATCTGAAATCCAGATAGCCGAACCATACTACGAAAAAGAGCTTGTTCCATACTCTATAACTCTGTTGGATGAAAGCACTAAAGCTACTTTAAAAGCAACTCAATCGGCACCTTTTAATGATCCTATATTAGCTGATCAGTGGCACTACCATAATACAGGCAGTGGTAATGTGACACAGGGTGCGGATATTAACCTCTACAAGGCATGGGAAAGACAGGCCGGCCAATCCAATGTGATCGTATCGGTGCACGATGCCGGAGTACAGTATGATCATGAAGACCTGGCTGACAATATGTGGATCAATGAGGCCGAGTTAAATGGTGAAGAGGGCCTGGATGATGATGGTAATGGTTATGTTGATGATATTTATGGTTACAACTTTATCACACGCAGTGCTGTTATTGCGCCTGACCATCATGGTACGCATGTGGCCGGAACGGTGGCTGCTGTCAATAACAATGGCATTGGAGTTGGCGGTGTGGCCGGCGGTACCGGCATAGGCGACGGCGCTCGTATTATGGGATGCCAGATTATTGGCGAAGGACCCTATAACGATATCGCTGCATCATTTGTGTATGCGGCTGATATGGGCGCTGTCATTTCTCAGAATAGCTGGGGCTGGACCACTGACGGTCATTATGAAGAGTCGGTAAAAGATGCTATCGATTATTTTATCGCGGAAGCCGGTAATTATGAAGGTAGTCCCATGAAAGGTGGTATTGTTATCTGTGCATCAGGTAACAACGGAAGCCAGGGATTGCATTATCCGGCCGCCTTTGAAAGCACAATTGCAGTTGGGGCAACAGGGCCGGAAGATTTGATGACCGATTATTCCAATCATGGCGAATACATAGATATTACAGCACCTGGTGGTGATAATCGTTACGGTGAAGAGTTTGGCGTGTTAAGTACCATCAACCATGATGGTTATGCCTTTTTGGATGGAACATCCATGGCCTGTCCGCATGTATCGGGTGTTGCCGCGCTGGTTGTATCTGAACATGGTGGTGACAACTTTACCATTAATGACCTAAAAGTTCATTTAATGGGTGGAACAAATGTTATAGACACCATTGCAGGCAATGACAACTATATTGGCTTAATGGGTGTTGGCGGTACAGATGCTGACCTGGCACTTAGAAAAGATAATGGTATTCCACCAAAGCAGGTTACCGATCTTGAACTAACCGGTGTATCGCAGGATTTCGCTTCTATAACATGGACTGTACCAACAGACGAAGACGATGATAAAGCGACCTTTTTTGAAGTTTATTATGCCACCAGCGATTTTGATGATGCCAACATAGATATCGCATCTAAAGTATTGATTAAAAACGTTCAGGATGAGAATACCATTTACAGGTATGAATTAAACGGCCTTGAGTCGACAACAGAATACTTCATAGCCATTAAAGCTTTAGACCGCTGGGGCAACGCCAGCCCCCTATCCAACAAAGTAAACGGAACCACCAACGAAGGTCCGGAAGTGGAGTTTTCAGTACCTGAAGTGACTTTCAATATTGACATTAATGTCGCGAAAGACGCATCTTCAGTATTTGAATTACGCAATATTGGCGAAGGTGTTTTAAAATGGGAAGTACAGGAACGCCATGTAAAAAACACAGATACTTATGCTGTTAACGCGGTGAGTTACCCACAGGTCAATACGGCTTCAAAATTGCCTGAATTACGCTCTGTTCCTTTCACCAACACGGGTGGAGAAATAGTTCCTTATGCACAAAAGTCGGTAGATAATGACGATATTTTCTATTTCCATCCCGATTACCTGCTATATTCAATGACCACACTGGGTGATATGGACCTGGAATATACCAATTCCATGGCCACACGCTTTGAATTAACGCGTGAGGAAGGCTTTAACATGACGCACTTTGAATTTGCGCTGAACCTGCCCGATATTGAAGAAACTCCCCTGGAAGAGCCAATCATTCTGGAGTTATATGAAGGTGAAGACCTAAGTACCGCCAAGCGCATTTATGCACAGGAGTATGTACCAGCCGAGAATCGTATCTGGCATTTTGTTGAACTCAGCGAACAGGTATTCTTCGAATCTGGTGATATCTTCTTTCTGGTAGTTCACACACCAGCCAACCTGCGCTATCCGTTAATAGCCTCATGGGGATGGCACCCTAGTTTTGCCGATTACCAGTTTTACAGCAATAACCTGGGTAAAAAATGGGATAAGCTTAAGGATATTTTCAGTCCTGACTATGTTTGGGATGTGGCTGCATGGAGCATGTACGAGCCTCTTGACTCCTATCTGAAACTTACACCCGTCAATGGTGTTTTACAAGCCCATACCAAAGAAGACGTCAGCATTGAGTTAGATGCATCGCAACTAATTAATGGCGATTACCAGGCCAAACTGGCGTTCTTAACAAATGAAAGTGGCAAAGAAATCAACTACTTACCCGTTAACTTCTCTGTCACCGGCAATAAACCAGTATTGGAAAGTGAGCAAGTGCTTGAATTTGGCAACATCTTCGTAGGTGAGTCCAAAGAAATGAGCATAGAAATTTACAACAGTGGATTGGGAGCTTTTGCGGCCGATGATTTTAGCAGTATTGATGTGCAAATATCTAATCCTGACTTCCAGACCAGCAGCAGTGTTCCAAAGGTTATTTATGCCGAACGCAGTGTAACCATATCGTTCAGATACTGGCCCGGACAAGCTGGTGCAAGTAACTCAGCAGTTACATTAACTGATAAAGATGGTAACCAATATCGTTTTAACCTGTTTGGAGTTGGTATTAATCCTCCGGTTGCAACAGTAGAACCTGCTGAAAATTCATTCAGCGACTTAAATCTTGGTGATGTTGTTAATGGCTCATTTACGCTTCGTAATGATGGTGAATACCCATTAAAATACTATGTGCCTAAATTTGCCGATGGTTCTAACCTCAATGAAAACACGTCAGGGTTGGTTCACTTATTTGGATATGCTGCCGGACAAGTTGAAGGAGATGCCACAACCAATGCCTTTGAATGGATTGATATTTCAACCAGTGGAACCGAAGTGGGTAATCAGTTTGCCGGCAACTCCAAAATAACGTATATCGATGCGCCGATTGGTTTCGACTTTCCATTCTTTGAAAGTAAGGAAGATACAGTGTTTATTACCAAGCAGGGTGCATTGACTTTTACAACGGAAGGTTGGTTTAACTCGCAACCGGTAATGTATGGTAATGTCACTCAACCCGATAAACTAATCTGTGCTTACGGGCTGGAAATGGATCTGTCAAAGGGCGGTGCCATCTACTACCAGAAATACCCGGACCGTTTTGTAACGCAATATGATAATATACAAGCTATTTACCTGAATGATCAGTATATAGCACAGTATACTTCCGTCACATTCCAGATAGTACTGTTTATCAACGGTGACATTGAAATATACTACAAGGATATGGGCTCCATACCATTTGGTGAAACAGCCATTATGGGTTACCGAAACAGTATGCAGATATCTATCTATGATGAAACAATTGAGGATGGCATATTGCTAAATGGTTTTATCGCCCCTCAATCCATCTTTGAAATGAGTGACCGCCTGAAGGAAGATATGCCGCCAACAACGGGTTATATGATGTATTTCCGTTACCCGGGACTGGGTTCTGTGCAAAGCGTAACAAATCCTTATGGAACGCTACAGGTAGGTGAAAGTGTCGAACTGGATTATGTGGTGGATACCGAAGATTTATATGTCAGCGACTTTGTTGAACGCATTAATATTATCAGCAACGATCCTTATAATAATCCTGCTGTACACAATATCAACCTTAATATTATTTCAGGAGGTGAAGTGGATTACCAATACAATGTTGAGGCAATTGATTTTGCCAATGTTTTCCAGCGCGATAAGCCTGCGCGCACCTTTGCCATCACAAACAAAGGTAAAGCCATTGGGACCATCGAAAGCATCAGCTTTAAAAATGGTAACTATACTGCAGAAGGTTATTTACCGGTTGAATTAAAACCAAACTCACGCGTGGAATACACCATCAACATCAACAGCGAAGAGATGGGTAATAAAGATGATGTACTGGTTTTTACCGATAACCATGGAGACAGTTATGAAGTTCAGGTATACGGAACCGTTATTGAAGCGCCAATTATTTCAACAGCCCTCACTGAACTTTCAGAAACTGTGAATTATGGAGCAGTCAAAACCAATACACTGACTGTTGAGAACACGGGTAAAAGCCCTATGCTGATAAGTCCGGTAGGTAATGAATGGTTATCTGTAGTTGAAAAGGGTTATACAGGACAGTCAACCAATGTGAGCTATCACACCACCTTTGTCGAAATGGGCGGATCAAGCTACGATAACTGGATCGACATCCGTGAAACCGGACGTAAACTGGCAGATGGAGACATGTTTGAACCATCATTATTCTGGCGTGTTGAGAAGTTGCCTTTTGAATTTGAATTCTTTGGTGAAAAACAGGATTCCCTGTATATCAGCTATAATGGTATTATAATGTTTGAAGATCCGGGTGAAATATTCTCATTCGGTCCTAACCAGATGATTCCTCATGTTGATGCACCAAACAACTTTATTGCTCCGCTTTGGGGACCAATCGGACCAGGTTATTTGGAATATTACCCTACTACAGGTACTTATTACCAGGAATATGAAGACAAGGTTGTTATTCAGTTCCAGGACTATATGAACTTATTCAGTATGGGCTACCCGGTATCATTTGAGCTGGTTTTATTCAAAAGCGGTAATATCAAATTTATGTACCACTTCCCATGGGAAGAAGCAACCACCCAATGGTGTGTGGCCGGTATCGAAAACCAGGATGGCACAATCGGTTATTCACCATCTCAGTTTGTAGCCAACCTTATTAAAGATGGTTCAGTCATCACCTTTGTACCGGTTGAGGAATATGAAATCGCGGCTAATTCGACGAAGGATTTTGATGTTAGCTATAATGCACAGAGCATCTATGGAGGCATCTATCAGGAAACCCTGCACCTGAATAACAATACACCTGATGCACCGGATTACAGCCTGCCTGTTACCATGACTGTTGTGGGTGAGAAAGTTATTGATTTACGTGACTCACTGGAGTTTGGCGAGGTATTTATTTACAATGAAGTCAATGATGAAGATGGTTCATTAACACCAAAGGTGTATGATATGAATTTTACCCTGAGCAATGTTGGTACAGAAAAGATATTGCTTAGCCGTATGCGTCTGCAGGATCGTGCAGCCGGCCTAACGGTGATGGGTGATCAGAACAAATTCGGTACCTCTGGTGCTGAAGATCCATGGATTGACATATCACGTAAAAACCTGAATTACGATCTGAAACCAGGAAACAGTGAAACATTTAACCTGCGACTAAAACCAGCTTCACCAGGCGATATCATTGATACGGTTCTTGTTTCTTGCGACCTGGAAGGTGGTCTGTATAAAATTCCGGTAACAGCTGAATATACCAACCCGCCGGTCATTAATATTCAATCGGAAGGTATAGTTATTACCAGTAATTCCATTGATGAAATAATCGACAGAAGTGTGTTCATCGATAACCATAATGGAGAAGCTGATCTGACATACGAGATTGAGTTTGAATTTGAGCGCGCAACAACTGAAGCAGCAGCGATTAATGCAGCGACTAATAATGTTAAAAATCCGTCTGTAGCACCATCACTGTATTCGACAACATACAATACCTTAAAAAGCGCCGGTATTGAGGGGCTGGAACGCGATGATTACAACCGCGTACTAGAGCACGACACATTTGAAGCACCAACAGGTATGATTGGTTTTGGTGGTGGCGCCAGGCTGTATATCGCAACAGCTTTCCGGGCTCCTGAGAGTGGATTTAACCTGACACATGCCATGAGCTGGATTGCATGGAATGAGGCGCTGAATACAGAAATTGAAATTATGGTATATGGCGGCGCTGAAACCATTCAGGATGCCAATTTATTACACTCAGAATCCTTTAATCTTTCAGAAAGTGAGCCAAGTGATGAAGGCCGGTTTATGACCTTTGAGTTGAGTACGAATCTACTCTTCTATCCCAATGAGAAATTCTTTATCGTGTTTAAATATGATAAGGATATGGGTTACCCGCAAGGACGTGTTGATATAGATGATCCTGTCGAACACCGCTTCTATTTTGGTAATGATGAGGCCATGTTTGAACTGATTGAGAATGGTTACGAAAACTGGGGCTGGATGATGAAGGCAGCCGAGAAAAGCTATAAGTCAAATATCTGGGCTGTACTGACATCTGATAAAGTGGATACCATCGCGCCGGCTATTGAAAACCAACTGGATCTGACCTTTATAGCCGAGTATGCCGAACAGGGCATTAACGTGGCCAATATGTTGGTTAAAAGTAATGACCCGGTAACACCAACGGCCACATTACCAATTACACTCAAGCGCAATAAAGGGCCGCAATATAATGATGGAAGCAGTATCTATTATGCCATTAACGAAGGAGATACCTTGCTTCATACTGTTAACGCCCACGATGATGAAGGCGATGATTTCACGCTGCAGCTTAAAAGAGAATATGATTACGTAACAGCTGTTTCGACCGGTAATAATATGGAAATCACTTTTGCAACTGATTACGAAGCAGCTGGCATCCACCAGATTCTCATAGAGGGAGTTGATGCCTATGGTAACACCAGTGAATACATTATGGATGTTGCTGTCGCAAATGTAAACCGCAGGCCGGTTGAAGCTATTTCAATAGGCAACCAATACCTTCCTTTGGAAGAGAAGCAAGGACTAGAGCTGAACATGAATGATTACATTATCGATCCTGACGGGCATCCCTTGAGCTTTGAATTTGAATGGCTTAATGAAACGGTAATGGAAGCGTTTATTACAGGTACGGGCATCATTATGAAACCTTTAAGCATTGGATCGGGAACAGTGAATGTAAAAGCCACTGATCATTATGGTGATGTACTTGAAACCAGCTTTAATGTCTTTGTTGAGCACCGCGTAGGAATTGATGATAACGAAGCAGACCAATTGCTGCTCTATCCGAATCCGGCCAGCGATATGGTTCATATCGAACTGCTTCGGGACCTGGATGAAAACGCCCTTGTGAGGATCACCAATACCGATGGGCGCGTGGTAAAAACCATTGATCAGGCATTTGCAGGTAAGCAGTTATTAATCGGCATTGCTGACTTATCACCGGGTCTCTATTTTATCGAGGTCATCAGTGACAATACAAACATGACACAAAAATTCAATAAGCGATAAGGTTAGTTTCTTGCCGGAAACAACCAGAAAACTAACACTAAGAACAAAAAAGATCGCAAAACCAATGAGGATGATGACACCTCCGGTTCAACGGAGCCGGGGGCCATCTTCAAGCAAAGTATACACTTTTATAAACCAAAAAGATAACAACATGAAAAGATTTACACTATTACTATCAGTTATGATCCTGGTAATTGTCAATAGTTATAGCCAGGGTAATTTAAAGTGGGGAGTTGACCCTACGCCAAATACCTTTGTTAAACATAGCTTTTCGGGTTCTGTTTCAGAAATTCAGCCATATGGTAATGGTATTGTTTTTATAGGGAACGATGGAACCAATGATATCATTGTTTACTCAAACGATGGTGAAAGCTATACGACAGCCGAATCACTGGAGGCTTTATCGGCCTCGAAGTTAAGCAGCTGGCAAGACTCGGAAATGGCATTCTATTATGGCAACAATACATCCGGATCAGAGGGTTTGGACATGCGTTTACTAAACAATGGAAGTGCATCTGTTTTTTGGGAAGGCGGCCATGCATCCTATGGAACCGAAGCACGTACCAATGTTGTTCGTCACGACTATGGCGGTGCTACCGGTATTCGTTATTATTACCTGGGACGGACAACTGATGCCATGCCTCCGCGTGGTTACGATACCATTGTTTATGAATCTGACGGAACTGATCTGGGCACCATTGAAGTAACGCATAACGTTGGTTTTGGAAAAACGGCTAAAATGACCAACCAAACCAATAATGGCATACTTGAGACTTGCGTTTTTAACGGTAAACTTCACCTTTTGGCAGGAATGGAATCAACCATGGGTACCTACTCAACGGTATTTGCAGTTAACTATAATGCGTCAGGATCTGATATCAGCCTGTTGGCACAAAGCGAAAACGAATCCTACTCATGGGTGAATATGGTATCGACCTCCAATTACATTTATGTGCAAAGTGATGCAGGAGGTGGTGCCGAACCAGGATCAATGGTGGCAATAGCTTCTGATGGCACTTATGCCGCTGTGAATAATGGCAGTCCTGTTTCCTTTAAGATTACAAAGCCAGTGCAGTATGGCGATCGTGTTATTGCAATAAAGGATCAATTCAATACCTCTGTTAGTAAGGTGGCCATAATTGACAGTCCAACCGATGTTAAAATAATCAATGTCAATCCTGAAGATGAGACAGATGAAGTGTCGAATATAGTAATAAGCGGTAGCATCCTTTACTTTGTTGCAACACCTACAGGAGGTACATCTACCATGTATTCTCTTGACCTGAGTCAGGAAAATCCCAGCCCTATCATGTTGAGCAGCTTTGATACGCTTGCCGGTATGGCGGCTATTGGTGATGGGTACCTTGCCTATTCATACATAAGCAATAGTGGGAGTTGCTTCACGCGCATCAGCAATGGTGTTGAGTTTAACATCATCGAATTCAATTATGGTGAAGGGTTAAATTTTGCCCTTGACAATCCTGCATCAATAGAGTTGCTGGCAGTAAACAATGATTTGTACCAGGTTGAATATACCGGAACAAACACTAATATCTGGAAACACAACTTTAGTGCAAGTGATTTCCCTAAGGCGAATATCCAATACACCATTAAAGATCAAAATACGTCCAATATTATTGTTGGGGCTGAATTAACAGTAAGTAATGGTATTTATACTTATAGCGGTACTTCTGATGCCAATGGTCATATCGTATTTATGGATATTGAAGGGGGTACCTATTATGATTACACGTTATCAGCATCGGGTTATGTTGATGTTAGTTTGGACAGACAGTGGGTATCGGCAGCGCCCGATAACACTATAGAGCTGCAAATGGAAGAAGACGCCGCCACTGCGATAGGTGATAATGAAATTAAAAATCTGAAGCTCTTCCCTAACCCGGTTAGTGATATACTTCAGATTCAGAGTGAAGCGGGTATTACATCGCTTGGTATTTATGCCCTGACAGGTACTAAAGTCAAAGAAATAACAGGTACACAAATCAACAATGCAGATGTATCATCATTGTCATCCGGTATTTACATCATTGTATTGCGTGATGTGGATGGTAATCAAACGACCACAAAAATTACAAAGAAGTAGACAGGGGGTTTTACAAGTTAAGTAGGAAAGACAGCTGCGTTCAACGGAGCGCAGCTGTTTTAAAAGGTTACGAGTCGATCAAGGTAAATTCCCCTTTTCAGATAAAAGAACAACTAAACACATTTAATGTATGACGTACAAAATAAAATATTATGCAATCGCCTGCTGGCTGGCTATAATTGGAATCAGTTGTTCCGATGAAGATTCTCCGGCTGATGAGGCACCTGCCGCTGTGATCGAATTACCCACGGAGGGGCAATTATATCAGCGAGGCAGCACCATTATGCTGACAGCCGAGTTTGAGGCAAAGCCTGGTCTTAAAGAATGTACTGCTTACCTGAAAGAAGCACAGTCATTAAAAGGATGGGATGATCCGTGGACACCTGAGCATACCATTGCTTTAAACGGAGCAGATCATGACAGGATTGAAAACCAATGGGTTTTTGAACCATATATCCCATTTGATATCAAATCAGGAGATTACATCTTCACATTATTGGTGGTAGATACTGAACTCAACTATACCAGCTATGAAATTCCTGTTACCATCGAGTAAAACGGGGAAGAATTCATGTTAAAGAACCGCCTCTGATTCCAACTTATCCGAGGCAAATAACACTTATCAATTCGTAATTAAAAATAATCTTTATGCAAAAGACTATAGGACTTCTTATGCTCTTGTTTTTGCTTGCAGCCACCTCTTTAAGCGCTCAGGATAAAACAATTACAGGAGTTGTCACAGAAAAAAGCACGGGAGAACCTATACCCGGCGTTACTGTGCTAGTGAAAGGGACAACTATTGGTACCATAACGATGGTAGACGGCTCTTACAACTTATCTGTTCCTGCCGATGCCACCATTATTCAATTCTCCTTTATCGGCTACGAAACACAGGAAATACCTTTAAATGGCCAGTCAACCATTAACGTGATTCTGGTGGAAGAAGCCACCGACCTTGATGAGGTAGTGGTAACGGGCTATGGTATTAAAAAGAAAGGTACTTACACCGGTTCAGTCGAAGTGGTGGATGCCAAAAAAATTGAACAGGTGCCGGTGGCCAGTTTCGACCAGGTATTGCAGGGACAAGCTCCCGGTGTGGTCAGCGTTGGCTCATCAGGTGCGCCTGGATCGGCTGCCACGGTGCGCATTCGCGGTATCAGCTCATTAAGTTCAGGTAACGATCCGCTTTATATTATGGATGGTATTCCGATTACTGCCGGACAATTTAGTGCACTGAACCAGAATGATATTGAAAATATTTCTATCCTGAAAGATGCGACAGCCACTTCGCTGTATGGTTCGCGTGCATCCAATGGTGTAATTGTGATCACCACCAAGCGAGGTAAAGAAATGGATCGCGCTAAACTTCAGTATCGCGGTCAGTATGGTATCAACAAGATTGCCAATGATAACTTCTCGATGATGAATACTGAGCAGAAAATTCAGTATGAGGAAGACCTTGGCATTAAAGAATACACACCTGAAGAGCGACTGGAACTGATGAAGATCAATACAGACTGGCTGGATGTGGTATTGCGCGATGCCATTACACAAAGCCATGAATTATCTGTTCAGGGAGGAAATGAACGCACACGTTACTACTTGTCGGGTGGATACTTTAACCAGGAAGGAATACAGTACAGAAGTGATTTTGAGCGTTACACCATGCGTGTCAACCTGGATAACAAGCTAAGTGAAAAGGCTACTATGGGTCTTAATTTCACCCTGGGTTACGAACGCTTCAACCATACCATTGAGTCTGGCACCAATGTTTACAATCCTATCTTTTCTGCACGTCTGTTAAACCCTTATTTGCGTGCATATAATGAAGATGGCAGCTACAATAACGAAGGATTGCCATGGGCTAACCCCATTGAGCAGCTGATGTTGAATGATAATAAGAACGACCGTTTAAAAATTGTTGGTGGTTTATTCGCTGAATATGAAATACTGCCCCGCCTGGTTTTCAAAACCAATGTGGGTGTTGACTTCTACGACTATACCTATAACCGTTACCTGAATCCGGATTCAGACTGGGGAGCCGGGCCAAACGGACAGGTGTACCGTTCATTCACACGTAATTTCCGCTTAACACCAACCAATACCCTGCGCTATAATTTCAAAATTAACGGGGTACACGATTTTAATGTACTGGCTGGTCAGGAATTGATCACCAATAACTACCAGACTTTTAATGTGCAGGCCAATAACATTCCGAATAATAAACTAAAGGTATTGGATGTGACTTCGGAAATTGACAGCTGGGGAGGTAATAACCAGGATTACAATGTGGCTTCGTTCTTTGCCAACCTGGCTTACAACTATAACTATAAGTATTTGGTTGATATGTCCATTCGACGCGATGGTTCATCCCGATTCGGGGTAAACAACCGTTGGGGAACCTTTTGGTCGGCCGGTATCGGCTGGAACATCCAGGAAGAAAACTTCGTGAAAAGCATCGATTGGATCGACCAGTTAAAGATCCGTGCCAGTATTGGTGAAACAGGTAACTATAATATCGGTAACTACCAGCACCAGGACCTATGGAGCTATGGCACCTACATGAATAACAGCGCCAGCGTTTTTGTGCAATATGAAAATCCGGATCTGACCTGGGAGAAGGTGATGAAAGCCAATGTGGCACTGGAAATGGCCTTCTTACGAAAATACAGGGCAAAGGTGGATCTCTATCGCGAACAAACTACTGATATGCTGTTCTTTATCCCCTACTCGCTGACTTCTGGCGTCTCGGGTCGAATGGAAAACATTGGTGAAATGCAGAATTCAGGTGTGGAGATGGAGATCAATGCTGACCTGATCACCCTGAATCACTTTAAATTCAACCTGAATGCCAATGCCTCTTACAATATTAATAAAATCACCAGCTTGTATAACAACCTTCAGGAAATTGATAACGGAACCACTATCCTGAAAGTAGGTGAGCCTTACGGCACCTATTACATGACCGAATGGGCAGGTGTATCGGCAGCTGATGGAAAAGGCCTCTGGTATACTGCCAATGGCGGGGTAACAGACAGCTATAGTGATAACGACCGTGTGATTCAGAAAGGTATGTCATGGCTGCCCCCATGGACCGGTGGTTTCACTGGTACCTTCAGCTACAAGAACCTGTCTGTTTCTGCCTTTTTCTCGTGGATGGCCGACAAATGGATGATTAACAATACGCGTTATTTCATCGAATCGCATGGTATGTTTGCGGCTTACAACCAAACAAGCGAAATGCTGAATTACTGGAAACAACCGGGCGATGTAGTGCCACACCCCGACCCTGCTCACCAGGATAACCAGTTTGACACACGCCTGTTGGAAGATGCGTCATTCCTTCGTTTAAAGAACTTAACAGTGTCTTACAGTTTCAATCCCAACCTGGTACGGAAATCTATTTTGTTCCGCTCAGCAAGAATCTATGCCCAGGGGCAAAACTTGCTGACATGGACCAGATACTCGGGCATGGACCCTGAATATTATGGTTCAGCAGAAGCCAATATGTATCCACATACCCGCACTGTTACACTGGGGATTGATTTAGCTTTTTAACAGGTGTTTAAACAATTAGAGACGAAAAAATGAAGAAGATAATATATTTGATCAGCCTTTTATTGAGCTTGTCGCTGGTGTCGTGTGAGGAGTTTTTTGACATCAAACCCCATGATAGTACACCTACAAGTGATATTCTGAACAATGTGCAGGATGCACAAACAATGTTGAATGGTGTTTATGCCCGTTTTATGTCCGGTTCATCATACGGTAAAAACCTGACAGTCTTAACCGATATCATGACCGATGCCTCACTGGCTGCTTCAGGCTTCACCAACCAGATGGGTTATATGTATGCCTGGAATATACAACCGGGTGTATCAGAAGTTGGTGGTTTATGGAGCAATCACTACGGCGGCATTTACAACTGTAACTTTCTGATTAACAATATCGATAATCTGGATGGTGATATGGAGGAAATCAACCGCATTAAAGGTGAGGCCTTTATCGGAAGAGCTCTTTTACATTATAACATGGTGCGCCATTTCGGTAAAAGTTATAATGCCTCTACAGCAAGTCAGGATCTGGGTATTCCCTATATGACAGTCAATGAAATAGGAGCGCCCGGGCGCAACACGGTAGAGGATGTATATCAAAATATCATCCGGGATCTGGAACAGGCTTTAAGCTTGTTAACGGCCACCCCTTCGGCAGATAATGTGACGTTTACCAGTCACTTTGCCAATGGCGTTCTGGCACGTGTTTACCTGGATATGAGAGACTATGTCAATGCAGTTAACTACGCTACAGAAGTGATCAATAACAGTGGTTGTGCCTTAGCTTCAGGTGAAGCCTTCCAGAATATGTGGTTACGTGATTTTAGCGAAGAGATCGTTTGGAAGGTAGGATATACAGAAACAGATCTGGGTTCTGCTCCGGGCTATAACTTTGCCAACCGTAATAATACCAGTACACTGCCACAACCGGACTATATACCGGCCAACTGGTTATTGAACCTATACGATGTCAACAATGACATTCGTTTTAGCACCTACTTTAGCTATGGTCAAACGGGACATGGATGGCCGTCATACATGGTTAACAAGTACCCGACTAATCCAACGTTCCCATTTACACAAGGTATGAACATGCCAAAACCCATGCGACTGGCAGAGATGTACCTGATCAAAGCAGAAGCTCACGCGATGCTGGATCAGGATCAGGAGGCCCGCCTCGCCTTGGATGAGTTGCTGGTAACCCGTGTTGCCAATTTCAATGGTGTTGGTGCTGCGGGCGACCAACTAAAGCAACTGATCTTTGAGGAGCGAATTCGCGAACTCATCTTCGAAGGCTTTTACTACCATGATCTGAAACGCTTTGGTTTAGGTTTCGAACGCATTCCACAGGAAAATACTTCGGCGGCCAACGACCTCAAAATAGCAGGTGACGATTACCGCTGGCAGTGGCCAATTCCTACCAGTGAGATCAATGGTAACCCAACTATCAAGGAAGAGCAGAACCCCGGTTATTAATCTTAAAATCAGGTAATAATGAAAGTATTGAAACACATATACATAATGCTGATGAGCAGCCTGCTGCTGTTGGGCTGTGAGCAAAACAAAGTGGGCTTGTACGAAGGTCCTGATGAAGCGTATTTCCTGGAAACATCTGGCAGTATGATCGTTGATGAAGGCAACCCGACGGTAATAATTGAGATCGGTACCAGCACAGTACAGGGCACTGACCGCACTTACACGGTGGAAGTGGATAATGAGCGGTCATCAGCCGCAGAAGGTACTGATTTTGAACTGGTGAGTCATAGCGTCACTATTCCGGCCAACGAAACAGTAGGCACATTTGAAGTACGTGGTTTGTATGATGGCGTTAGTCCGGATGGAAGAACTGCTGTATTTAGGATTACGGCAAGTGGTGAAGGCATTGCCGATTACAAAAATAATTATGCACTCGGCTTATTCAAGTTCTGTTCATTTGAACGAGAGGCTTTTGTAGGTAATTATACCATTTATGAAAACTCAAGCGTTTTTGGACCTTACAATTATCCTGTAACAACAATGCCTGGTGAAGATGAATTCTCTATTTATGTCGATGGTTTATGGACCCTGGCAGGTACACCCGTTAAAGTGGTTTTTAACTCACGCGCCTCAACTTGTAACATTCCGGAACAAGCGGTATTTGTGCATGAAACATATGGTCAGGCTTACATAAAAAGCATCGAAGATGGTACCATTAACAGCTGCAAAGGCTCCATCGAAGGATTAGAATACATGGTTTATGTAGAAGCGGGCTATTTTGATATCACCTCTTCATACTGGGAAAAGGATGCGATGGCACCTGCCACTTTTGGTAAAGCCCGGATAGACTTCAATGCCTTAAGTCCAATTCCTTTCGGGAATGAATAATAGAAATCTTTATATGGTTTGGTAAGAGTGGTCAAAAAAGGTGGGAGTTCAGGTCTCCTGTCTCCTGCCCTTTTTAATCCTTTAACCAAATCCTTATCACTCTTTATTAATTAAAATTTATAATCATGAAAAGATTTACAATGTTTATGATTGCCACACTATTAGCGATTGGCACTATGGTGGGGCAACAAACTGTCGGCTTCTCTGTTTCAGATGGAGTCAGTCCCATCGAAGGGGCATCCATCAGCTTTAATGGTGAAACACTGACAAGCGACCTTAATGGCTTAGTCGAATTTTCTAATGTCAACGATGGAGTTGATTTACCATATACAGTTAGTGCCACTGGATTTGCCTCTGTTAATGGACTGGTAACTGTTGAAGGTGCCAGAGTGGATGTACCTGTTATAACAATGGAACCGGTTCGTTCGTTTGCTTTCGTGATCTACGACTCTTCTGTCCCTGCCGGACCGATGGGCGGTAATGAGCTGGATGGTGCTACTGTGGAACTGACCGACGGAAGCAATACATATACAGCTACATCAGCCATGGGTGGTTTTGCCGATTTCGCCGATGTGAAGTTCGGAACTTACGATTATACAGTGAGCATGGCGGGATACGGCACGGTAACAGGTACCTTTGAAGTAACTGCTGAAACAGGCATTACTGTCGGTGGTCCGATGATTACGCTTGATCCGGTTCGTTCGTTTGCTTTCGTGATCTACGACTCTTCTGTCCCTGCCGGACCGATGGGCGGTAATGAACTGGACGGCGCAACTGTGGAACTGACCGACGGA
>NZ_JBNGPA010000022.1:0-82580 GCF_050589845.1 Carboxylicivirga agarovorans
CTGTCGGTGGTCCGATGATTACGCTTGATCCGGTTCGTTCGTTTGCTTTCGTGATCTACGACTCTTCTGTCCCTGCCGGACCGATGGGCGGTAATGAACTGGACGGCGCAACTGTGGAACTGACCGACGGAGTTAGTACATATACTGCAACATCAGCCATGGGTGGTTTTGCCGATTTCGCGGATGTTAAGTTCGGAACGTATGATTATACAGTGAGCATGGCGGGATATGGCACGGTAACCGGTTCCTTTGAAGTAACTGCTGAAACAGGTGTTACTGTCGGTGGTCCGATGATTACGCTTGATCCGGTTCGTTCGTTTGCTTTCGTGATCTACGACTCTTCTGTCCCTGCCGGACCGATGGGCGGTAATGAACTGGACGGCGCAACTGTGGAACTGACCGACGGAGTTAGTACATATACTGCAACATCAGCCATGGGTGGTTTTGCCGATTTCGCCGATGTTAAGTTCGGAACGTATGATTATACAGTGAGCATGGCGGGATACGGTACAGTAACAGGTACCTTTGAAGTGACTGCTGAAACAGGCATTACTGTCGGTGGTCCGATGATTACGCTTGATCCGGTTCGCTCGTTTGCTTTCGTGATCTACGACTCTTCTGTCCCTGCCGGACCGATGGGCGGTAATGAACTGGACGGCGCAACTGTGGAACTGACTGACGGAAGCAATACATATACAGCTACATCAGCCATGGGTGGTTTTGCCGATTTCGCGGATGTGAAGTTCGGAACGTATGATTATACAGTGAGCATGGCGGGATACGGCACGGTAACAGGTACCTTTGAAGTGACTGCTGAAACAGGCATTACTGTCGGTGGTCCGATGATTACGCTTGATCCGGTTCGCTCGTTTGCTTTCGTGATCTACGACTCTTCTGTCCCTGCCGGACCTATGGGCGGTAATGAGCTGGACGGCGCAACTGTGGAACTGACCGACGGAAGCAATACATATACAGCTACATCAGCCATGGGTGGTTTTGCCGATTTCGCCGATGTGAAGTTCGGAACATACGATTATACAGTGAGTATGTCGGGATACGTTACTGTAACCGGGACCTTTGAAGTGACCAGTGAAACAGGTATTACTGTTGGAGGACCAACGGTAACACTTGATCCGATAGCCACTTCTATAGATAATACAAGTGCTGCCAAACTACTAATTTATCCTAATCCAGCGTCATCTGAAATTAATGTCGAGTTGGGTATTGTGGAAGGACTAGTGATTATTTCAGTGATTAACAGCAATGGAACTGTAGTTAATCAATTCGAGACCACTCAATCAATTAATAACATTGATCTGAATGCTCTATCCAATGGCATTTACTTTATCAATGTGAATGGTGGTGTCTATAACCGGACTATTAAGTTTGTCAAGCAATAATAGTTTGTTAAGTTTTTGATTTTATCCGGACCCTGTACAGGGTCCGGATATTATTACGATTAAGTGATTAAGGTAGAATTCATAGCAATAGAGAAGTTAAGCACATCACTGTAAGTTTAGACTTCTTCAGTATACCCCCATTCTGATTTGCTGTTATTTCGGCAATCACCACCTATTAGTTAACCACAATAAGGGATATGATATACTTTGAATTTAACCATGAAAAACAAGTCATTTGTTCAAGCTGGACGGGGCAGGTACAGATTGATGAAATCTATGAGTATATTGACCGGCTGGCCCAATTACGCACCAGCTATAATTGTTTATATATCCTTCAGGACGACACCCGCTCAGAAATACTAATTAACCATACCCGCGATCTACACCGGATCATTGCCCAGGTGCTGGAACATTTATCGTGCTTTAACAAGGTCTGTATGGCGCATATTGTAGGTGGCCCTCAGCAAACAGTACTGGCAATGATGTACAAAGAGTATTTAAAAGACAGTCCATTGTTTATCAACGAAGCGTTCAGCACACCTGATGCCGGCTTAAAATGGCTGAAAGAAAAGCAAATGATCAATTGTTGTCTTGCAACGAATAGCAACTATGGTCCTGACCAATGTCAGCGCCAAACACCTTGCGAAACTGCTGAATAGTAATAGGAAATATGAATTTAGTACCCAATTCTATATACTAAATTAAATCAGCCCCGATGAAAAGCTGTCACCCTTTGGCAGCTTTTCTTTATTAAGCAAAGTGCATATAATGAGGTTTAAGCCACCATATGTGTTTCGCGAATCTCGTTAATAACACAAGCATATGTCATTCTGGTTCTGCACCATATGTGAACTATAATTTGGACACCCTCTTTATTTTTCATTTGAGCTATCAGGAACAATCATTGGGCTATAAAGGGTACTATCCTCAGCAATATACCTGCATTTTTGTGTCATAGAAATTTAATACTAACACAACTATTAGAGTCATGAACAGATTAGCAAAAATCACAGGCGTTTTAATTCTTTTTACAATGGTACAGCAGCTTACTATTGCTACTAACACTATTCCACCGGGGACAGCTGTAAGTATTCAACTCGATCGTGCATTAAGTTCCCATGGCACTCAGGCAGGCACACAGTTTGGCGGTACAGTTGATTTTGATGTACTGGCCGACAATAAAATCATCATTCCGGCCGGAACCAGGGTGATGGGCCAGGTTACTTCTACAACAACAGCAGGTCGCTTAGCCGGAAGAGCTGATATAACAGTCAGACTTACTAAAATTCAAAGAGGTGATGAATATGTTGATATTGCCAGTTCTGCACTGGTTGTATCCGCATCAGAAGGGCAGGGACGCAGAACAGCACGAAACGTAGCCGTTGGAGCAGGTGTTGGTGCTGTATACAATGGCGGTAAAGGTGCAGGAAGAGGTGCTGCTACAATGGGAGCTGCTTCGCTTTTGGGTGGCGATGGCAATATCACTATTCCTAAGGGCTACAACCTGCAATTTGAATTGATACAAGGTCTGGAATATTGAAATTAATAGGGTTCTTCTTAAAAACGCCCCGCTTCCTATAATGGAAGGCGGGGCGTTTTTTTTCTTCTCACCGGTCAGTTTGGCTGGAAACGAGAGAAAGCCTGTGACTCCCTTTATCTGGCATGGGTCTTTTTACTTTCTATGGTGGTTTTAGTACCATAATTGCAAATCTTCTCTTATTTTTATAGTAAATAACTTTTAAACCAAACTAAATGGGTGTTAAAAAAATAAGCCTCAGTCTGATATGTTACCTAAGCGTTATTCTGGCGAGTGCCCAGATGGTAAGTAGTGAAAAGGCAGATACCACAGCTGCCTTCAAACCAGTTGATGTAATAGAGATACCCAGCAAAAGTGCAGATGCCACCCGAGATATCAATCAGATTAAACGCAGTCTGCTCAAACCCGAACAATTAGAAAAAATTAAAACCGGCAATTCATCAACGCTCAATCTCATAGACAGCTTAATTGTACAGGAAAAAAATATTGAGCTAACACTTTTCAATAAGCGCCATTTAATTAATAAGCGCTCTGTATGGAATCAGCGTCTGCAACAGCTCGAAACAATTCAGGAGCGTATATCATTGCATTTAAAGCAAAATGAAGATCTGGCTATGAAAGCTGAAGCCATCGGCGATACATGGTCTAAGATAGGCCGTTCAATATCTGCCGAGGAAACGGATAGTGTGGTCAAGGCCAATATCATTGAGGTAGTGACAAAAAATGACACCCTGCTGAACCAATTGCATCAACAACGCAGCATATTGTTAGAGATCCAGGATAAGACCATTTCTAAATCGGAACAGATAACATCCATTCTTGAGCGCATAGAAAATAAGCTTGACCAGGAACGCCATAATATCTTTGCCCGAACCAAGGTAGATTTTTCAAACCTGCTGAATAAAAACCAATACATATCGGCTCAAAAAGTATTGCAAAAGAGCCTGATGATCGAAAGCAGGCTATTGGAAGATTACATGAAAGACAAACATAGCGAGGCCCTATTATTCATTGTTATCCTGGTAAGTGGGATGATATTGTTCCGGCAGACCCGAAAAGCAATAATCCGTAAAGGAATTTTAGATATCGATAGTTATTACGCCCAGCAATTCAAGCTATTACTAACCGCTCACTACAGTACCGCTTTCGTTCTTTTCATTTGGTTATCGGCTTTGTTATTCCCCAACCAGCCTTTACTTTTCAAAGATGGCATTCGCATTATTATATGTATTCCATTAACTATTTTATTATATCGCCTGATAAATAAAAAATTGTTTTCAGTTATCGTCATCTTGTTTTTCCTGATATTTGTCCAGTCGATTATCAATCTCTTCCCTCCTAACCACATGGCATATCGTCTTTATCTGTTGATTGCTATTCTATTGGAGTTATTTGTAATGATACGCATTAAAATGGTGGTCAAAACCAATACTTTTAATAGTAAACTTCTGAGCACCCTCGTTAACAAGTTTCTTATTTTAGCCATTGGTATTATTGTAATGGTTATTATTCTCGGTCTGTTCGGTTATATTGTTTTAACCGAGCTGGTTGTTAATGTAGTATTGGCCAATGCATTCAGTATATCATTGTTATTCGTATCCATGCTTATTGTAAATGGTCTTCTTGAACTGCTTTTCAGTATGGAAAGGGTCAAACACCTGAAGGTAGTACAACATTATGGGGAAGGTGTTAAAAACAGGCTAATTCAGTTTGTGTCCATCGCCACTCCTGCCTTGGTTTTATACATAATTCTTGCGAGCGTTGGTTTTGATGAACCCGTAATTAACGCAATAAAATCAAGTATCACTTACCAATTTAAATTTGGTGAAATAAGCTTTTCTATTGAAGATATAATCTTCCTGGTCCTCACCTTATCCTTATCCATATTCTTATCCAATGTGGTTAAAGTCATCCTGGAAGAAGATGTTCTAAGCCGCACTAAGCTCGGCAAAGGATTACCTCATACCATATCTCTGATGGCCAAATACGCTATTATTACCATTGGCGTAACCTTCGCATTCTCAGTGGCGGGTTTTCGTATGGAGAACTTCGCCATTTTAATCGGGGCCTTTGGTGTAGGTATTGGTTTTGGTCTTCAAAATATATTTAACAACCTGGTTTCTGGTTTTATCCTCTTATTTGAACGACCCATTAAAATAGATGATGTCATTGAAGTTGGACAGTTACGTGGCCGCGTGAGATCAATCGGCATTCGTTCAAGTGTTGTACGCACCTTTGACGGGGCTGAGGTAATAGTTCCCAATGGACAGCTCATCTCTAACGAAGTTATAAACTGGACCCACTCCGACCAGATAAGACGTTATGAGGTATTTGTTGGTGTTGCTTATGGCTCTGACGTTGAAAAGGTAAGAGGCATATTGGAAGAGCAGATTAAGAAACACAAGGACATCCTTGACTTTCCTGAACCTGACGTACTCTTTATTAACATGGGTGATAGCTCACTGGATTTCCGCATGCTATACTGGGTGTCTAAAGTACGACAGGGCATCAATATCCAAAGTGATATTACCCAAATGGTTTATGATGCGCTTAACAAGGAAGGTATCTCCATTCCTTTCCCACAGCGCGATATTCATATTATTAAAGATAAAGGGTGATAAAGTAGGATATTATGATTGAGATTATCCGACTTGGTCATATGGCTTCTGTGTTGAAAAATTGGATTTTTCAATGTAAATGCCACTTTCATATTGAACAGGATTAAGCAGCTCTGTCTGGCCTTTAACTAAAGGTCTATTCACGGGAAATAATGAGAGTTTCATCTCATAAATATGCCCCCGGGTATAGCAAACATTTGTAATCTAAAATTAAACATATCCCATCATACAATTAAGTTAGCTTACCAAAAAAAAAGCATATTCTGTCAACATAATGCTTATTAATCATTGAGAAAAGCTATTTTAGTAAAGACTAATCGGAAATTAACTTCCCCGCCGTGCCTGGTGTAAGTGAGAATCGATAAACGGGGAAGTAAAATTAGATAAACACTACTGTATAAAAGGTTATTCAACAGGAATTTAATGTAAAACAAAAATGGTCCGACCATTAATATATCGTTGATAATAAATGTGTTTGCCGAAAAACAAAAGAGTAGGCTTTATTATAACTTAAAGTATTATGAGAAAAATCCCGGGAATTTTAATTGCCATTTTAATGTTAAGCATTTCATTGGCATCTTATGGTCAATCCAGCGAAGATGATTATGCTCTAATTAATGTATATCGTCTTAAGGAAAGTATGATGAGTGGTGGTACCGGCTTAACCATAAAGATACTATTTAACGACGAAGAGGTATGCCAACTCTTAACCAATACAAAATTAGTATACAAACTTCATTCTGCCGGTACCATAAAAGTGAAATGTGTTGCCGAGTTTTCCGGAAGCGGTATTGGTGCTCCTTATGTTGAAACCTTTGAATTTGAGAAAGGCAAAGAATACCATATAAGCCTTGCTGCAGGAAGCATGACAGGCGTTAAAGGTGAAAGCATCAGTGACAAGAAATTAAAAAAGATAGCACAGAACAAGTTTGCTGACACCATTGAGTTAGAAGAAAAAGAATCGTAAAATAATGCTTTAGACCTGTATCAGGCCTTAAAAGACATAGACTGTTGTACAAGGTTTAATACAGGTTTAAAGTGCTTTATTGAAACGTCAGCTGAAAATGAAAGAAGAATTAAAAGCAATTCGATAAATAATACTTAATGGCTCTGATCTGGCTAACGGTAAAACAATAAGTAAATACCTATGGAAAACCTGCTAACCTATTCCCTAACTGTGTTTATGAGCTTTTTCGCTATCATGAACCCCATCGCCAATACTCCAATTTTCCTGGGGCTTGTAGAAGGTGAATCAAAAGAAAACAAGCGCAAGGTAGCCCGCACAGGAACCCTTACTGCCTTTATTATTGTTATCACCTTTGTTATTGCCGGTAAATACATCTTTGAATTATTTGGTATAACTATTCCTGCTTTTAAAATCACTGGTGGTATACTGATCTTTTATGTAGGTTTTGAAATGCTGATGTCTCAAAAGTCAAAAATTCATCATAACAATACCGAAGGAAATAACAACCTGGCTATTTCACCATTGGCTATCCCTATTCTGGCTGGTCCCGGCACTATTGTCACCGCGATGAATAGCGTTACCAATGCCAACTTCATTCACATAGGCATTGTTATCGGCATTTTTGCGGCATTGATATTTTTAACCTATCTGGCTTTTGTATTCAGCGAAAAAATAGTTGATATGGTCGGTCCTAACCTCATATCGGTTGTTGGCAAGCTAATGGGACTGATTCTCGCTATTATTGGCATTGACATGATTACCGAAGGCATTAAACTATCGTTTAACTTGTAAAACACTTACGCCATGATCAATCATACAGGTAAAACATTCATCAGCATCCTATTACTGGCTTTGGTTCTTCTTTCATGCGGAGGAGATAAAAAGGTAAACCAGGATGCCTATGGTAAAAATGATACAAACGGCAGGTTTATAGAGCTTAACGGCAGTCAGATATATTTTGAAACCTATGGTAACAAAGAACATCAAGCTCTTGTGCTGATACATGGTAATGGTGGTTCTATTGCTTCAATGTCCCATCAGATCGATTACTTTAAAGAAGAGTATTTTGTCATTGTTGCCGATAACAGAACACATGGACGATCTGGAGGGGCTGACTCCCTGAACTATAAAATGATGGCTGGTGACTACATGGCTGTTATCAATAGTTTAGCCATCAAATCGGCCCATGTACTTGGTCATAGTGATGGTGGAATTATTGGTTTGCTGATGGCCATCAATTACCCCGACAAAATAAGTAAACTGGTGGCAGCAGTACCTAATATTGTTCCTGGTGAAGCAGCAATTGAATCATGGGAACTGGAGTTAAGCAAACAATACAGGGCACTTATCGACTCAATGATCAGGAGTGGAGATCAAAGTCGTAATTGGGCCAATGAACAACTTCACATGAATCTGATGCGCGATTACCCTAACATTACCCTTTCAGATCTATCAAAAATTAAATGCCCTGTACTGGTAATGACAAGCGACAACGATATTATAAAAACCCGTCATATACTCTCCATATTCGAAAACATACCTAATGCTCATTTATTTGTAATGCCCGGCGCAACACATTTTATGATTCGTGATGAACATGAACTATATAACTCAATGTCAAATCGTTTTCTTTCTACGCCATTTGCACGACCAACAAGTAAAGATGTTTTGATGGAGATGATTGGATTGAATGAATAACAAATCGGTATGCAGCATTAAAAATAGTATAAGACAATGGCATACTTTGAGTTTGATAACAGAAAAGTGTATTACAAGGTATGTGGGAAAGGTACTCCTCTCCTTTTATTACATGGAAATACTGCCTCTTCATGCATGTTTAATGGCCTGATTGAGTCATATGCAGAATACTTTCAGGTCATAACCATTGACTTCCCCGGCCATGGGCAATCAGAACGAATGAAGAAGTTTGAAATCGATTTCTGGTACTATAATTCTAAAGCCTGTTATAAATTAATCAAGCTTCTTAAACTCGATAAACTCTCTCTTATTGGAACAAGTGGAGGTGCCCTGGTAGCCATTAATCTGGCACTTGAGCATCCTGAATGTTTCCATTATATTGTTGCTGACAGCTTTGAAGGTGAATTTCCTTTAACATCGTATATGGATTCTTTGGAAGCTGAGCGGGAAGTTGGTAAAAAAGATGCTTCTACACAATTATTCTGGAAACATAACCACGGTTCAGACTGGGAAGACATCGTTGATGCAGACACAAAAATGCTACTTGAATTTACCCGGCATGGTAAGTCCTTTTTTCATCGGTCAATTTCTGAGTTAAAAGTTCCAACATTGCTGACAGGAAGTAAAGAAGACGAATATTGTCCATACCTTGAAGACATATACAGTGACTTACAAAAGAAAAATCCATTATTAAGAATAAACTTATTTAAAAAAGGCAATCACCCTGCAATGCTTTCTAATGACATAGCATTTTTTGAGTTACTTAAAAAGGCGATTATTAATACCTGAAGATATTTTTTACACCTTACATACAAATTATATGAAACATATGCGATTACTTATTTTAGCACTTTTAATCCTAATTAGCGCTACCTCTATAGCGCAAACAAACACAAAAGTTGAACTTACCGAATATATCAGAGAAATACAGATCTGGCACAAGGAGCAAAACAACATGTCTTTGGCATTCTGGATTCCTAAAAGCTATTGGAGGCTGGCTCTTGCCGACAGTCCTATGGTTAACGAGCAGGTTTTGTCAGAAATTGAAAGAGCCTTTGAGGATTATGTATTGGTTTGTGCTCTCGATGGTGAAATTCAAGTAAACGGAATGATGACATTTACCAATAAAACCGAACTTAGTAAGACCATTGCGGTAATAGACAGTGATAACAACAATTATTTTCCACTTACGAATGAAGAACTATCACCCGAGGCTTTAGCTTTCTCTGAAGCAATTCGCCCTATGTTTGCTCAAATGCTGGGACAAATGGGGCAAGGCATGCATTTTTACTTCTTTGAAGTTAAAGATCAACAAGGGGCCAATGTTTTTAACGAATATCAAAAAGGTCAGTTTAAGATTAAGCATTCAAACAAAGAATTTGAATATAAGCTACCATTAGTTTGCTTGTTACCCTCTAAAAAGTGTCCTGTAGATGGAGCCGAAATGAAAGGAAACTGGGAATATTGCCCGTATCATGGTGTTGAATTGAAGGAGTAATTCATTGCTGAGACAGTTATAAAATAAATCGCCCAAGAAATTAAAACTCAATAAAAATGAACAATCTCTTCGCCAGGAAAATGGAAGATAAATCAGATGCTGAGTTAAAAGAAATAATTGAGAACAGGGGAGACTATCAGGATGAAGCTTTCTCAGCTGCTTTGTATGAAGTAGAAAAACGACGCAAAGCCAGAGTATATGAATCAACCCTTGAGAATGATATTGATGAAAAGAATAAGGATCAGGAAGCAGAGGAGGACTATAACCTGCATCGCTCATTCTCTGAAATAATGAGCGGGCTGTTGCCGGGAAGTGGTTACATCATCACCCCCATTATTATTTATATCAATATTCTGGTATTCTTTGTTATGGTTCTTTCTGGTGTTCACCCTCTTGAGCCAGGCGTTGAAGATCTGATAAACTGGGGAGGTAACCTTAGGTCTGTAACCCTTATGGGTGAAGCATGGCGTTTACTAAGCAGCGCCTTTTTACATATAGGAGTCATGCATCTGCTCTTTAACATGTATGCCTTGCTGTTTATCGGTAAAGAAATTGAGACACAAACAGGCAGTTCCAAATTTCTGTTTGCCTACCTGATGACAGCCGTACTGGCCAGCATTGCAAGTATTGTTAGTAATGAAAACATTGTTTCAGCTGGTGCCTCAGGAGCCATATTTGGCATGTATGGGGTACTTATTGCTTTGTTGTTATTGAAAGGCATAGAAATACCCAAGAAAATACGTGGTAACTTTATTACCAGTGTATTCATATTTGTTGGTTATAACTTGTTTAGTGGTTTTACAGAGGAAGGTATTGATAATGCTGCCCACATTGGAGGATTGGTAAGTGGGCTTATCATAGGAAGCATCTTTTTTGTCACCCGAAATAATCTGCGCCTGACTCGTATTACTAATTTCTTAGTGGCACTGGCCATTACTTTACTTACCATTTCACTGCCTGCCATTGTTCCCAATCAGATGGGAACATACAATAAAATGATGAATGAATTCACCATATTGGAAGAAACAGCACTGAGCATCAACAATCTGCCTGAGAATGCTTCTGATGAGATGGTTCTTAAGGCCGTTACCATAGACGGAATTCCCAATTGGAAAAAATGCCTTGCTATAGTGAACCAGCTGGATACCATAAGCAACTTACCAGAGGAGTATTATGAGCAGAACAGGTTATTAAAGCTCTATTGTGATTATCGAATAGCCAGTTTTAAACTTCTTGAACGCTCCATTCGTCAGCAAACATCCGCTTACGACCTGTCCATTGCAGAATACACTGATAAAATTAACCTGCTTGTGGAAAGGATACATGGTGCCGATGTGCCCGACAGTGCACTGGTTGTAAATATACCTGAAGAAGAACTTCAACTAAGTGAAAGTATTATCAATTCCAAAGGTCCGTTGTATGTGGTAGATGGTGTGCCGGTCGAGTCCGTTAACCATATTGACCCGCTATCAATCGATCAGCTTAACGTTCTCAAAGATGAGGCAGCCACAGCTTTATACGGAGATCGCGGAAAGAACGGAGTGGTATTGATCACCACGAAAAAGGTAAAATATCCAAGACATACGGCTTCGGGAAACACCTATATTAACGACTCAACAAAAGTATTAAGAGCCTATCATAAAAACGGACAAATAGAAAGTGAAACCTATTATGTTAATGGAAGATTGCATGGAACCTATAAAGAATGGTATAAAAACGGCCAGTTAAAATCTGAAATAAAATACATTAATGGCAAACGGGAAGGGATAACAACTGATTATTATTCCAATGGACAAAAAAAGGATGAAATGCTCTACCGGAATAATAGTTTTATAAGGTATAACCGTAAATGGGATGAATATGGAAATACGCTGGCAATTGAAGATTAACGGACGCTCCATGCAGTATGTATTTGATAAAAACACAGTCTTAAACCTCTAATAACTGACACCTATGAATATTCCGGATAAAGGCATAAGAATTATCAATTTCACCATTGATCTTTTAGCGATAGCTGTTGCTTACAGTGTAATTAGTAATTTGATCATTGTCTCCATAAATCCTAATATCATCATGTATGTTTGCATGTTCTTTTACTATTTGATTTTCGAATCAATAAACGGGCGAACAATTGGTAAGATCATTACAGATACGAAAGTTGTGGATTCGAAACACACAAAACCAGGTTTCTTAAGAATATTATTAAGAACAGTATTAAGATTCAATCCCTTCGATGTTATGTCCTACCTTTTGGGAACGGAGGTAGGCGCCCATGATAAAATATCACGCACAATGGTGGTTAAATCAAATAAATAAATCCAAACAACCGGGATATACCTTCTCCAATAAACAGTAATTATTATAAAGACACCTTAATATGGAAAGCACCATTTTCATTATTATTTTCGCAGTAGTTGCCATATTCATAGTAATTGCCGCATTCTATTCCAATAAAGCGGTTGTTAAACGCAAACTTAAGAAAGCTGAACGCAAAGACCTGAATGATTTCAAAGATGAAGAAACAGCCAGGGTGGTTGGTACCATTGAGTGCACTGGTACTCCATTAACTGCACCCTTATCAGGACGACATTGTGCTCATTACTACATCAAAGTTGAACAGGAACGTTCGTCGGGTAAAAGCTCCAGCTGGCATACGCTTGTAGAGGAAGAGGTTACCGGGGATTTTGTTATACGCGATGGTGAAAACCGGGCTTTTATAAATGGCACCAATGTTAAAAGCTACATCGTGCAAGACCGCAAGTATAGGTCAGGCTTTTTAAACGATGCCAGTCAAAACCTTGAGCGATACCTGAACCAAAAAGGTCATGAAAGCGAAAACATGTTAGGTTTTAACAAAACACTGCGCTATAAAGAAGGTGTATTAGAAGAAGGCGAAGAAGTTGCTGTCTACGGCAAAGGCATTTGGAAAAGTGCCGAATCACTTCATTTACCGGAAGCTTATGGTCGGGTATTGGAAATAAGTGCCACAGCAGATGAACCCATCTATCTGAGCGATGACCCTGACACGACTAAGGAGACGATAAAAAAGCCCCAAGATCAGCAAAAGCCCGAAACCACTTCCGTTAGTGGCGAGGCTGACAGTCGCTATTTTAAACAATCCAGTAACGACCGCTATTTTAAGAAATCGTAGATTGTTATAGTATTCAATTGTTAAACTGTTGATTAGTTGAGAAGTTGATTAGTTGAGTAGTTGAGTAGTTGAGTAGTTGAAGAGTTGAGTAGTTGAATTATTTAGTGATCTTGCGAACTAATTGTCGAATTGATAAACGAATTAAAAACCCGGTTCTCTAATGTGAGACCCGGGTTTTTAATTCGTCAATCATAATTCACAATACCATTACTTCATAAATGCATTCACTTCCTGGCGCCACTTCTCCAGTTTTCCGGATAGTTTTTGGCTTATTTCGGGCTGTTCTTCTGACAGATCATGTTGTTCACCAATATCTGTTGACAGATCATACAATTCAACTCTATCATTGTTATAGTAATCGATCAACTTGTATTGTCCCATAAGAATGGCTGAACAGTCGATATCGCCCGTTGCATGTGGTCTGCTGACTGGTGAGTGCCAATAGATAGCTCGCTCGCTATCTGGTTGCTTGTCTCCCTTAATAAAAGGACTCAGGCTAACACCGTCCAAATGCGCTTCAGGAAGTAAAGCTGCTCCGGCCATATCCAGAATGGTTGGAAAGAAATCTGTTCCGGTAACAACAGTGTTATTATATGTACCGGCTTTGGTAATGCCAGGCCAGCTGACAATCATGGGCTCACGAACTCCTCCTTCATACAAGTGTCCTTTCCCCGCGCGCAGAGGATGGTTAGACGTAGCTACCCGTCTCGGATTAAATCCCTTGTTTGACAAACCTCCATTATCTGAAAAGAAGATAACAATTGTATTATCCGTTTCTCCCATTTGTTCTACGGTATTCAAAAGGCGTCCCAGGTTTTCATCCATACTGTATATCAACGCTGCATATTCCGGGTCATCCTGATGCATCTTGGTGGTTCCGGTACCTTCTTCAATAAAAGGTTCGCCATCATAGCTCATGGTTGACAACTTGTCTTTGAACTTTTTCACATGCTCTGGTTTCCCATGCAATGGTTCATGAACAGCGTAATGCGAAACAAATGCAAAAAATGGCTGATCAGGCTGACTTTGATGCTGTTGCTTTAACCATTCAATGGTCTTATCCGTTAAATGGTCAGTCAGGTATTGCCCCTCTACTCCATCATCCAATCCTTCGATTGGTGCTTTTTTACCTTTCTGCTTCCCTTCATTATAAGGATAAAAGTAAGAAATTGGCGAACCCGCATGTCCACCGGCAATATTAACATCAAAACCCACATCCTGTGGCATGGTTCCTGATGTTGCCAAATGCCACTTACCGGCAAAAAGTGTTGCATAACCAGCTTCTTTCAATGCCGATGCAATGGTTTGTTCATCGGCCTTTAACTTTCCTTCATCACCCGGACGAACATTTAACTTTCCTTCACCAGGCCCCGGCATCTGAGCACGGGCAGGGTATTTACCTGTTATAATGGAATAACGCGAAGGAACACATCGTGGATGAGTGGCATAAGCGTTGTTAAAGATCATACCATTGCCGGCCAGCTTATCGATATTAGGAGTTTCATAGAACTCTGAACCATTATAGCCCACATCGGCCCACCCCAGATCATCAGCCAAAAAGAAAATAATGTTTGGCGCCTTTTCTTTGCTTTCTTGTCCACACCCCTGCAGAAGAGTAACAAGAACTAATGCGAATAGAATCTGAATATATTTCATAACAGCTTGTTATTAAAAAACGAGCTATAAAAGCCCGTCTTTCAAATTAATATTGTTTTGGATGACGGTAATCGCCATAAGGATTTTTCACTGTTCGCTTTAAAGGTATATTCATACCATGTGTTTCTTCGAGCCAATCATATAAATCCGAGGCCAGTTGCTTCGCCACATCAGCATATTCAGGATTACCCATCAGGTTATATTTCTCATCAGGATCATTGATAATATCATATAGCTCGTTCTGGTCCCATACACCCTGATAACGCATGTATTTGTACTGATCGGTACGAACGCCGAACACAGTTGGAGTCATTGGAAAATCATATTCCCAGAAGTACTCGTAATAGACGCGTTTACGCCAGCCTTCTTCATTACCCTCTAATAATTGTATCATCGACTTACCAGGCATATAGTCCGGCTTTTTTAATCCGGCACACTCAAATATGGTAGGTGCCACATCCACATTCTGTACCATGCGTTCTATATTTTTACCCCCTTCGAATATCTCAGGGCAACGAATTAACATTGGTACCTTAACCGATTCCTCATAAAAATGGCGTTTATCGATCAGCCCGTGTTCTCCCCAGCTAAAACCATTGTCACCCATATATATTACCATGGTTGACTCATCCAAACCATTGGCCCGCAACCATTCCATCACCGAACCGATGCTTTCATCAACGCCCAGTAAAGTTTCACAGTATTTCTGAAGATTCTCATCGAAAGTACCGTTTTTATCATGGTACATATAATCAACACCATGCCAGCTGTGGCGTTGCTGTTTCACCCACTCCGGCCACTTCAGGTCTTTATAGTCTTCACCAATTGTTTGTGTATAGGTAGCAGGTTTATCAATTGTTTTTCCATCATAGACCCCGTCATGACGCTTGGCCGGTTTAAACAAGGCATGAACGGCTTTGTGCGACAGGTACATGAAGAATGGTTTATCCTGATCACGCTTATCCAGCCATTCCAATGCATGCTCGGTCAACAGATCTGTTATATATGTATCTTCATCATACTGTACACGTTCTCCGTTAATATTCAGGTTAGGCGCATAATAATCACCTTGTCCCTTAAAGCTCTCCCAATGGTCAAATCCAGGTCGGGGATCGTCATGTTCGTCGCCCATGTGCCATTTACCAAAGAAACCAGTTTGGTATCCTGCTTTCTGAAGGTATTGAGGAAAGTAAACCAGGTTACCTGGATCGGGAGCCACATTATCAACGATAGTGTGAACATGCGAATACTGACCGGTTAATATACTGGCTCGGCTTGGAGAACACAGTGAAGTTGTAACAAAGGCATTTTTCATATAGGCTCCTTCGCTGGCCAGCTTGTCCATTTCAGGTGTTTCTAACCAGGGCACCTTACCGGTAAAGCCCATATAGTCATACCTGTGATCATCGGTAAGAATAAATATAACATTCCGTTTCTTAGCCCCTTCTATTTGTGTAATGGTCAAATCAGAATCCGATTCTTTGGCCTGGCGGGCAGAGTCGCTGCAGCTTGCCAAAAGCACGAACAGTAAAAGTAGATTAATTATCAATTTCATAATTCCAATATATATGTCATTTATTTTACAAGCACCTTGAGGTCCGATATAGCGTAATCCCCTTTATTAATGAAATTTAACTTAAGGGCCCAATCGCCATTATCTGCTATGGGAATGGTTATTGTTTGCGTTTTACGGTTTTTACTTGCTTTTACAATTCGGGTAGCCCTTTTATTGTCTGAGGTGTTCAGGTTTATTTTCATTTCAGGACCTTTATATTCCATGGTAATATTCAGGGACTGACCATTATGAAGCTTTAGTTTTTCTTTATACTCCAATTGCAAATCCCATGGCTTTTGGCCAAGGGCACTAACTTTTGCCTCCAGCGTATTGCCTGAAATATTAAAAGCAGCATCTGCGCCATTACGGCTGATGCGCTTCCATTTGTCATCAATTGATTCACCCAGAACAATAACGGATTGATTGTTGACAGAATTAGCGTTCAATTGCTGATTGATACTGCCGGATGTTTTGCATTGCTCATTTTGCTGAACAACAAAATCAATGAAGATCTGCAACATCTGCTTCTTAACAGTCAAATACTTCGATTTCTCATACAGGTTACTTGTTTCGTACGGATCATTTTTATAATCGTATAATTCACCCGCCACAATTGTATTCGTTCCCAATGGCATAGTCGTATTCCATCCATCATTCATCCATAATGTTAACCTGAAACGATCACTTCTGATCGAATAGCCCTTTTTCTTGCCTCTGTTAAACTGGCTGACCGCCACCGGTTTGACCATTTCATCGTTATTTTCTATGGCAGATACCAGGCTAATGCCTTGCAAATGCGCTGGAGTCTCAAGTCCTGACAGTTCACACAAGGTTGGAAATACATCAACAAACTCTGCAGGGTGAGCGTAAGTACCGGCATCAAAACCCGGTGCTGTTATTATTAATGGCACACGTGTAGCCTGTTCAAAATTAGAGTGTTTACACCACATCGAGTGATCACCTAAATGCCAGCCATGGTCGCCCCAGACAACAACAACAGTGTTCTTATCCAACCCTGTTTCCTTTAGTTTTGCCATAACCTTACCAACCTGTGCATCAATGAACGAGATGGCTGCATAATAGCCATGTATTAATTCTTTCTGCTTTGATTCCGGTAACTGCATTGTATTGATATCGGTAAACGAACTTAAGGGAGGAATATCAGTATAGCTTTGCAATTCACCTGAATTATGGTATGCCAGCTTCACACCATCTCTTACCGGATGAGGGTATTTGGCCAGTTGTATTTCATCACGATCGTACAAATCCCAATAAGTGGTTGGTGCGGCAAATGGTAAGTGCGGACGTTTAAAACCAACAGCCAAAAAGAAAGGTTTGTTTTTTTTGTCAGCAAACTGCTCAATGTATGACACGGCATTATTGGCTATTTGTCCATCGATATAGGCGTCATCAGGTACATCAGCCATCTCCACAGAAGGCTTAAAACGCTCACTCACATACTTATGCACATTAACTTTTTTACGACGGGCCTCTTCTTCCAGCTCATGAACGATCTTCTTACGATCCTCCAATGCGTAGTACGACAAGCCGGGCTCTCCATATTCGGCCGGGTAGTTATATTTTGAACTTTTACTGTAAGGAATGCTCCACGATGGTTTATCATATTGCTTATCAACACAGCGTGGGTCATAAATTTTGCCAACGGCTACCGTTTCGTACCCATTGTTCTTAAAATACTCCGGCAGGGCCAATATATCAGGATTAACATCGCGCATTCGTGTTTTCAGATCCCAAACACCCGTGTAATCAGGGCGCATTCCTGTCATAATACTAGCGCGTGAAGGGCCGCAAACGGCTTGCTGACAATGCGCATTGGTAAAGATAACGCCCGAATTGGCCAGGGCATCCATGTGTGGTGTCACCATAAAATCAGCCCCATAGCTACCTGTTAAGGGCTTCATATCATCAATGGCAATAAACAGTATATTGGGTCGTTCCTGCGCTTTGACGCAAAAAGCAACCATTAGCATAATTATGGACATCCACTTTTTCATATCTCAAATGTTTTCTATAATTCCTAAACTTACTTAAACTCCCCGTTCTTAACCGGGGCTATATTAGCCTGGTACTCATTATGCAAAATTGTATGCAGGCTATCGACAATACCGGCATAAGCGGCTTGCTCAGCAATATTCATCTCTTCCCTGCCATCGACTGCATGGTCATACAGAGCACGTGTAATAACTTTATTATTCCTCGAATCAAGGAGTTCGGTATAACTATACCTTGATGTCTTTATGGTATAAGCATTTCTATTGTTGATCAGAACATGTTCTTTTCCCGCCCTGCTTAACTGTTCCATTAAAGGAACTATACTTTCTCCGTCGATGGTTCCATGCCCACCTCTTAAGTCACAAAGTTCAACTAGAGTCGGATATAGATCGACAAGCTCCACCAGGGCACCGGTACGACCTGATCGTTTGATGGCAGGGCACGAAATAATCAAAGGCACTTGTGCTGATGTCTGATGATACGTCCACTTGCCCCACTGTCCGTGTTCCTGCAGGTTATAACCATGATCTGAAACCAGGATCACGATTGTATTTCTATCCAGTTCCAAATCCTTCAGTTTTGTTATGATCTTTCCGACCAGAGCATCGACGTAGCTTACAGTAGCATAATAACCATGGATAAGAGAAAGGGCTGTTTCATCATCCACACGTTCACCAATAGGCGGTATACCGGTATATTGTCTCAGCTCGTATGACGGGAATTGCAAAGCTGCAGGCTCACTATCTGAAGCATGGCTATTAGCTGGTTCCTTTATCGACTGAAGCTGATAGTTTTCCCAATGTCTTTCGGGTGCATTAAAGGGCAAATGCGGACTGATAAAACCAGCCGTAAGAAAGAAGGGCCGATCATCATTTTTCAATTGCTCCAAATCACGCATTACTTTCCGGGTCATTAAACCGTCAATATAGGCAGAATCAGGCACGTTGGCCTTTTCATATGCAGGGCCGCGATTCGTTGCTTTGTATACTTCAGCATTTTCGTATAGCTGATAATCCCGCCAGAGTGATTCCCACCAGTCGGTTGGTTTCAAACCTTTAGGATTCGTCTCAAAAGCATAGGGGCGCCATACTTCATCCCAGTCCCTCATACGATCATCCAGGTGATGATAGATCTTACCATTGGAGATGGTCGTATATCCATTTTGCTTAAAAAGCTGTGGTAAAGTCAGTGCGTCCGGGGCATCGTCCTGTACAAAAGTTTTATAATCTCTGAATCGCTGCTGTGTTGGACGCAAGCCTGTTAACATACTGGCTCTTGAAGCCCCGCACACAGCAACATTACAATAGGCATTAGTGAACAGAATTCCCCTCGATGCCAGTGCATCAATATTTGGAGAGTGAATATGCGACTGCCCATAGCAATTGAGTTCCGGACGCAGATCATCCATGTACAACAGTAATACATTGGGCTTTTCAACCACCTTGCTACATGCTATTAGCAAGGTGATCAAAATGCTCAAAAAAACCACTCTATATACTGAAAAACTCATTATGCTTTTTTAAATGCTTATATGAAAATTAGTTATCCTTAAACTCACCAAAACTTCCGGGAATATTCCTGATATGCTTCTTCAATTCGTTCTGCATATCCAACAGAACAGCCTTGTATTCGTCGGCGTCCGCCAGGTTGTTTTGCTCTCCCGGATCAGCTTCCAGATCATATAACTGATCGGCAACAGCATAAGCCGGATAGCGTTTTGTTGCAGGAAATTCCGCATCTCCGCCACCCGGAATGATCTGTACGTGGCCAAAAGGCTTCATTGGATCCGTATTATTAGGCTCCTTACCCCTGATGGCTAGTCTTTTATTGTAGGCGTCTAATATTTCTGCCCGTTCTTCATTGGTAATATCTTTCACCCATCGCGGGTATCTTAATGCGATGTACTTGTATTTTCCTTTCCTCACGCCACGCGCATAACCAATCTCATAGTACATGGAGGCGTGCTTTTTACTATCTTTCCCTTCCAGTTCCTTAAAAAAACTTTGACCGTCCATCTCTTTCTTATCGGCTTTGGCTTTTACCATATCAATAATTGTTGGTAAGAAGTCAACATTGGATACCAGCTTCTCACTAATGTGCCCCACTTTAAAGCCACCGCTTTTCCATATCACGCTAGGATTAGCAGTTGCTCCCTGGTATACAGAACCTTTGGCATACTGTCCATGATCGTTAAAGAAGAAAATAACGGTATTATCAAATTTCCCCTTTTCTTTCAATGATTGGATAAGGGCACCAAGAGCATCGTCCATCCACAGGATATTGGCTGTTTTGTTGTTAATCGGTATTCCGGCTGCTTTCAAACGTTTTGGAATGGTCGAATGATGTGGCAATACATCAGGTGCTTCATCCAGAGTACCCGTTGGAATTATATGGCGATCTGCCTTCCATGAACGATTGGCTGCTGTTGGTCCGTGTGGCAATGTTGTCGCGAAATACAAGAAAAAAGGCTTCTCATCAGTCTTCTCAATAAAGTTAATGGCAGCTTCTGCAGACCAATCCAGGTTATGCACAGCCAGGCTCATAGGCCCGTTAAAATCCGGATTCTCATAATACAAACCTTCCGCATAGTCATAGCCATTTTTCAAATATGCTTGTTGTGTCAGCCTGTAATTCAGCCTTTGCTGTTTCAACACCTTGCTGTCGGCAGTATCTGCTGTTAAGGGTACTTTTTTCCATCCTTCCACTTCGTAAACATGGTTCTTGCCAACAGCACCGGTAAAATAACCTTCCTTTTGCAGTATACCGGCCATATTGGTTTCACCGGGCATAATATGCGTATTCCATTCAACCACACGCTGATTATCGTTTTTCTTTACCTGTTTGAGAAAGTCAGGATTTGTGGCGCGACTGGCATATTTACCTGTTAACACATTGAAACGGCTGGGCGTACAAACGGTAGCACTCACGTGCTGTCCCATCATGATGACCCCTTCATTGGCCAGCATGTCTAAATTGGGTGTCAGGTTTTTCCCCTTCCCTTCAGGTAAAAAATTAAACATATCACGCGTCATATCATCAGCAATAAAAAAGATGATATTAGGTTGTTGCTTTTGCGCATTAACTGACAAAACAGCCAGCCATGCCAATAAGATCAAGCTTGTATATTTAATCAACTTCATAGTTCTATTTCTCTGATCGGTAAATCGCATCCAGCCCTAAAACCAGGAAGCTGGCCGATGCATTCCAGTTAATAGCTATTTCATTTGTCGAATAGCTGCATGTTTCATCCAGGTAACTCATTGCAGGGTAACTTGACGGATAGTTGTCTTTACCACAATCCTGCTGTGCCTGTAAAGATGGACCACCAGCTAATAAACCAGGTATAGGTGCTTCAATACCATCGGCCTTGCAACGCCGGTCGTGCACATGCATCGGTGTTTTTGTTCCAAATCCTGTTACGAATGAATATCCAAGCGGATTAGCCCCCAGCATATATCCAATACATGCATCTGCGGCATGCAGGTATTTTTCATTTCCAGTCAACTGATAAGCATGAATAAACACCATGCCCTCATTGGCCAGTTCACTGTTGCTTCCCCAAGGAAACTTTGTAATAGAGATTCGGTAAGCCGATGTTTCATAGTCCCGGTAAAGCTTATCTGCTATTTTTAACAAAGCTTTCCCACTCTTTTTAGTTAATTCCTTGGCTTTTTCGGTGTCGTTTAACAAACTGTATAAACCCAGCGTATTGACACGTGCCCATTGCGGAACTGAAAACCTTTGTTCCTCGAAGCTGACTGCCTGACGGTACTCTTTTTGTCCAGTGGATAAAAACAACTCTGTAGCTGCCCAAAACCATTCATCATCTATCTTTTTATCATCGTACTGCCCTGTCTGAATATCACCAGGTTGCTTATACAAAACTGCAGGGTTCTTTAAGCTCCATTGCCACGCTGATTCAGCAGCTGACAAACATTTATCAGCCAAACCGGGATAAACACTTTCAAACGGTTTAATTACCCTGTAAGATTTGGCCATAGTAGCAGCGAAGTCAAGCGTTGCCGCGGTTGATTTCATAACCACATATCGCTCCAATGGATCTTTATGCGGCATAACCATCCCACAGAATCGTTTACTGCTTAGTTTATGGTACACTCCCCCATCGTTGGGGTCCTGCATAGTCAGCATCCATTTAAGGTTGATGATAGCTTCATTCAACACATCAGATGCTCCGTTCCCACTTTCAGGAATATTCAGGTTGATCGCTTGCGTATATTTTGGAAATGACTCACACAAATGCAATAAGGTGTATGTTGAAATGGCCGAATTAACAATATATTTACCATAGTCCCCGGCATCGTACCAGCCTCCAGGCGATGAAATGATCGTACCTTCAGGTCGCTCTTTGCTAGCCGCTGAAGCATGAATGATCACCTTGTCATCAGCATGACCCAAAGGACGGGCATAGATCCCTGCATATTGCTCTTTGACCGGTTCAGATACACGTGCCATATAATATGATTTCACAAGCGCATTGCCCAGTTCACTATAGTTGTCAGCATTGATACTGACCGAAACAGTTTCCTTGCTGCCTTCCAGTATCAATTCGTACTCTCCGGGAGCTGTTAATTCAGAAAACTCAGCATAGCAAACCGTGGTGCCCGAATGGGGCCAGTCTTTGGCAACTGTTGTTGTTCCTGATAACACCTCGTCTCCCTTATTATTTTGCAATTGAAAGGATTGACCGGCATGATCAGGAGTCAGGAATACACGTTTCACAGACTTGGGCATATAGCCAAATTGATTCTGCTGTTGAGCCCAGGCTGATGGTATTATTACCAAAGCCATTAAAACGATAATTATATGGTTAATTGTTCGCATAACGATCTACTTTACAACAAATGGAATACTTAGTAATTGATTAGTTTCAGATGAACCTCCAACCATCACCATAAACTCACCGGGATCAACCGTAGGTTTAAAATCTTTGTCCAGGTATTGGAGCATCTCAGGTGTCACGGTAAAGGTGATCTGTTGTGTTTCCCCGGCATTGAGATGGATACGGCGAAATGCCTTTAACTCTTTAACCGGTCTTGTCACAGGGCAATAGGTATCATTCAGGTACAACTGAACGATCTCTTCGCCATCTGTCATTGAAGTATTGGTTACTTCTACACGCACTTTTAATTCTTCATCGGCGCTTATTTTTTCTCTGGACAGTTCAAGGTTCTGGTATACGAAGGTTGAATAGCTCAGGCCATGTCCAAAAGGATACAATGGTGTTGACAGGTCATCAACATACTTGTGGAAGTAATGTGTTGGTTTGTGATTGTAAATACACAACTGATGGCCAACACTGCGAGGTATTGAAATGGGTAGTTTACCCGATGGGTTCACTTCCCCATATAAGATCTGTGCTATTGCCTGACCGCCAAAGCTGCCTGGCTCCCATGCCTCAAGAACAGCGGGAATATGTTCATCGATCCAACCGGTAGCTAAAGGTCGGCCATTCACCAAAATAACGATGGTAGGTGTTCCCGATGCATAAACAGCTTCTACCAGTTCCTGCTGTAATCCGGCCAAAGAAATATCTGAGCGTCCTGAATTCTCACCGCAGTTTTTATTACTCCAGTCCCAGCGGAATGAATTTTCACCCACAACGACAATGGCTAAATCTGATTTTGAAGCACGTATCTTAGCTTGCTTAACATGGTCAACGGTCACATCTTTAGGATTATTACCTACAGGGAAGAAATCGAAGGATGCTGCCTGGTCAATATTTTTCAGGCCTTCTAATACCGTAATGATATTTTCACCTGTTTGTTTGGCCGACCAATCGCCCAACAAAGTTTCATTATTGGCATTGGGACCGGTAACAAATATGTTTTTATACTTTCCTTTTTCAAGGGGCAATAATTGCTCATTCTTCAATAACACAACTGATTTTTGCGCTGCTTCAAGGGCTGTATTCTGATGCTCCTTATTGAAAAGTATGTCTGGTGTTTCCTGCTCATTTACAAAGGGATTCTCAAACAGGCCTAATCGGAATTTAGCTTCCAGCAGACGTTCCACACTTTCATCGATCCGCTTTTCTGATAAACGACCATCCTTAACCAACTGCACTATTGCTTCCAGAAAGTCAGGACCATGCATGTGCATATCCATTCCTGCTTTAACCGTTTGGTAACAAGCCTCAGTTTGGTTTTCCGCCACAAAATGACGGGTAGCCAGTCGTTCAATATCCATCCAGTCGCTCACAATAAAACCTTCAAAGCCCAATTCTCCTCTTAACACATCTGTCATCATCCACTCATCGGCGTGGCATGCAATACCATTTAACTCATTATGTGCGGTCATAACAGAAAACACACCGGCATCCACAGCAGCCTTATAAGGTGGTAAAAACACCTCACGGATAGTTCTTTCTGACAAATCTGTCGGTGCACCGTTAAGGCCATTCACCGATTCGCTTCCGGCTATCAGGTGCTTGGCGCAGGCTATCACATTAAAACTATCCGGATGTGTTGTATTTTGCAGTCCTTCAATCATGGCAACCCCCATTTCCGCCACTAAAAACGGATCCTCGCCAAATGTTTCACCAACGCGTCCCCATCGGGCTTCGCGAGCCACATCAACGTTTGGTGTAAAGGTCCATGCCGCACCTGTTGCACGCATTTCTCTGGCGGTTTCCACCGACATCTTTTTAACCAATGCTGTATCCCAGGTACTGGCTAAGCCAATGGGTGTGGGATAAACAGTTGCTCCATCCACTAAAGCTGTTCCATGAATGGCATCAATACCAATAAGCAAAGGAATTTTCAGGCGACTCTTTTGTGCCAGTGCTTGCAGATAATTGGCTTCTTTCACATCTACCACATGAAGAAAAGAGCCAATTAAGCCCTTTGTTACCAATTCCTCAACATCGCTAGAGTGCAGATCAGGATAAAATCCCTGGGCGTCACTCTTCTCCATTTCTTCTTTACTCAGGTCCTGCTCAGCCTTGCGCATATGTTCCAGACCAACATACTGACACATCTGTGCCACTTTCTCTTCAAGGGTCATGCGTGAGAGCAGATCATAAACCCGCTGCTGAACAGGTGCTGACGCATCAAGATAAACCGTATTTTCACTGATCTGATTCTGGCAGCCACTTATCCATAACACTAATAAGCAGGCTATTATATGGTACGATTTTAACATGGTTGTTCGTTTACTGTTGTGTATTAAGGTTAAGGGTTCTTTGGCATACAGGTGTGAGCGAGCTGAAGTGACAGTAATAACAACTGTCACTTCGCGTTCACTCAACATGTCAATTAAAATGCGATAACTCTTACTTAATAACCAGGATTTTGATCCTCGACACCAATGGCATTATTTGACTGAATGACAGTTGATGGAATCGGTAATAAAAGATTTCTCTCTACACTTGCCGCATCTGTTGGAAAGTAAAAATCATTGGCTGATTTAAAAATACCTTTACCATAAATATCCTGTCCTTCAGCTGATTTAATAAAATCAAGGTTGGCATTATGCTCATTGAACACCTTTGCCAGGTAATCAACGCCACGTCTTCTGACATCAAACCATGTATGCAACTCTCCTACCAATTCCACTAGGCGTTCATCCATTATAGCATCACGCAATTCATCCTGAGATGTAAAATCAGCAGTTGTATAATCTATTGGTAAGCCGGTATTGCCACTATTTCTGCTTCGCTCGCGAACTTCATTTAAATAATCGATAGCAGTTTGAGATAATGGATTTAGTTCATTTTCAGCTTCTGCGGCTATCAGGTACATTTCCGCGAATCGCGAAATAATAAAGTTATTACCTGCCGTATTACGGTTCAGTGAACCTGGATCATTCCATTTATTAATGCCAGGGTAAAACAAATAACTGGTTGCTTTTTCATCAATCTTGGTACCCTTTTTAACAGGATATGAAATGGCGATGGTACCGTTAGTGCGGTTCCAGTTAGTTAAAGCGCCCAGTTTCATACGCTCATCTTCAACGCCACCTACCGCGGCCAACATACGATCATAGGCTGCTCTCAGCACAATAACACGTCCCCATGAGCCAAAAGCTGCTCCTTCGGTTGTCAAATGAGGTCCTTTAATATTGGGGAACGCACATCCTCCATCAGGAACGGTAGCATAGGCCAGCTCAAATATTGACTCGGTTGAGAATTCTTTACTTAAATCAAACAGATCTTTATAGTTTGGCACCAAACTATATTTGTTGGAAGTAATGACTTCTACAGCATAATCACGAGCTTTTGTCCAGTCTGCACTGGCATTGCTTTCACTTGCTTTACGCAGGTACAGTTTAGCCAGAAAAGCTTTTGCGGCCCACTTTGAAGGCATAACACTTAAAGGCTGATCTTCATATAAGAAGCCCCAGGCTTCGTTTAAGTCCTTCTCTATTTGATCATAAACAACCTCTTTGCTTGCTCTTGGAACATGAGACTCTTCTTCACTCAATATAGGCTCCAGAATCATAGGAACGCCGCCGTACATACGCACGAGGTTAAAATAGCTGACAGCTCTTGCGAACAAAGCTACTCCCCTGGCATTTTTGGCGATATCATTATCTGGTACAGAATCAGTTGTTGAAATTACAAAATTAGCTGAAGCAACAGATTCAAACATTCCGTCATAGGTCTTATCAATCCATGCTGTACTTGGTGTCACCTTCATTTGCGCCAGGGGCTTTGCTGAGTTAGCACCGGTTCTTCTACCCGTTAATCCTGAGTGAAAACCAAGCACCTGATGCATCTGTGCACTATAATAATTATATGATCCAAGCGATTTAAGTACACCCAGCACAACTGCATTGGCTGACTCGGGCGTGGCATAAATATCTTCTACAGTTCTGGTATCATAAACCTCTTCTTCAAGCATATTCTCACAAGAAGAAAAAGTTAATAAAGCGATTATTATATATATAAAATTTTTCATTTGCTTACTTTTTAAATTCTCATTATTAATCAACTGCATAATAGCTCATTAAAAAATGATATTTACACCTCCAACATAAGACCTTACAGCAGGGAATGAGTTCATATCTATTCCTACTTTGCGTGGATTACCTCTAAAGGCATCTACTTCCGGATCAAAACCAGAATAATCAGTAAATGTCAGTAAATTGGTTCCTGTAGCGAATACTTTTATGCTCTGAATAAAGTTAACTTCAGGTGTCCATGTATAAGAAACCGTTACGTTACTTAATTTCAAAAATGAAGCATCTTCCACCCATCGGTCAGTGTAAACTGCTGAGAAGGTATTGCTCTGATAATCGAGACGAGGATGTGTATTACTTGGTGCATCAGTTCTCCATGCATTCAGGTAAGCATCTGCCAATTTGTTTGTACTTGGGTTATGGAAATTATTTGAACGTCCATAGTTGGCATTAAATACATCTCTTCCCTTAACACCTGTGAACAGGAAATTAAAGCTAAAACCCTTGTAATCAACGGCACCATTAAATCCGTATACAAAATCAGGATTAGGATCACCTATAATGGTCTGGTCTTTGTCGTCTATGTTTCCATCTGCTGCATCAGGAATACCGTCACCGTCTGTATCTTCTGTAAGCTGGTCAACAAACTTAATGTTACCGGCGGCTAATTCTTCACCATAGTATGTTGGCATCTCTCCGCTGTCAACATCCTCCTGCTGAATAATACCATCTGTCTGGTATCCATAGAATACACCAACAGCCTCTCCTTCTCTAAAGATGTTAACCGGATTTTTGATCTCTTCGTTATTACCGATCTGCTCTCCAAAGTAGGTTGCACCTCCCATATCCTTGATTTCATTGCGGTTAAGAGAGAAATTACCACCCAAACTTACGTTCCAGTTACTGTTTTGTACCAACGTTGCGTTTAAGCTAAGTTCAACACCTCTGTTTTGAACAGAACCAAGGTTAATCCATTGGTAAGCATAACCTGCCGATGCAGGTAATGTTACTCGTTGTAACTGATTTTTACTGTATTTATCGTATGCATCAACCGTCAGGTTTAACTTCTGATCAAAGAAACCTAAGTCCAGACCTACGTTAATCTGTTCTGATGTTTCCCAGGTCAGGTTCGGATTACCCAGACGTCCCGGCACTAATATTTTTTGTGCATTACCATTTTCATCAGGCTGGGTAGCAAAATTAAATGTACTGCGGGTCGCATAGGCCGGTACGTTACTACTACCTACCTGTCCCCATCCTGCTCGAATCTTCAGGTTTGAGAATATATTCAGGTTTTTGATAAAGCCCTCCTCACTCATTCGGTAAGCCGATGAGAACGATGGGAAGAATGCACCTTCCATGCCCTCACCCAACTTGTTGGAATAATCCTGACGACCCGTTGCTGTCAAATTCAATTTACCTTTGTAGCTATAGTTCATTCTAAAAAGCATAGAATGATACTTTATGTTTTGTTTGCTTGTATAGTCGATAACCTGCACAGCACCGCCATTCATGGCACCAGCTTCTAAATAATCATCAATAAAGAAGGAAGACGTTAGCTTATAACGATCTAAGATCTTTTGATCAGCCGTTCCTCCGATCGTACCATTAAAACGGTGCTTATCGAAATTGTAGTTAAACTTAATCAACAGATCGGCTACCCAGTGAAAACTCTCTGTTCCATACTTCTCCCCTAATCCATTTACTTCTTCACCTCTGCGAATACCGCGTCCGAAATAACGTGTACGTGTCTTGTTTTTGTAGTCTGAACCAAAACGGCCTTCCAGCTTGATATTCTTATGCAGGTCATAGTTTAAAGCAACCTTACTAACAAACAGGTTTTCAACACTTTTATCAGAGTGATCATTCAACCAGTTATCTGGTGAATTGTACATTTCATCCGGATCAAAATTACCTTCATCATCTAAAGCAACATTCTCCAGAGGCTGCGAAAATACAATAGAACCAACCATCGAGCGGTTACCTCCTAATATCTCCGTACCAACCGTCATATCATTTTCAATGCGTGCCGCATTAAAGTTGGTTGTTAACTTTAACTTGTCTGTGATCATGCGGTTATTATTCAAACGCATATCATACTTGGTAAAGCCTGTACTTTTAATTACACCATCAGAAGTCAAATATCCCATTGAGAAGAAGGTATTTGATTTTTCATCAGCCTTGGAAAAAGACAAACGGTGATTTTGAGTGAATGCAGGCTCAAAATACTCATCTTGCCAGTCGCGGGGTCTGATCTCCACTGAATCAGGATAAGTATATTTTAGCTCATCAGCCATACCATCAGCAACCCACTCCAATGAATCCATTTCATTCATGTAGTCTGCATATTGGTAACCATCCATCATTGGCAATGTCCTGTTCACTTCTGAATAGCTGAAACTATTACTATAGGTAATCGTTCCTTTCTTGCCCTTCTTACCTTTTTTGGTTGTAATAAGAATAACACCATTCGCTCCACGCGCTCCATAAATTGCTGTGGCCGATGCATCCTTTAAGATTTCCATATTTTCAATATCCTCTGGTGATAAGAAAGCGAATGGATTACTGGCTGTCATACCAATTGTACTTGATGCTCCTGCCACATCACCCTCTGTATCGAGGATCATTCCATCCACTACATATAGAGGCTGTGTACTACCTGACATTGAGCCATTACCACGTACCTGAATGTCAACAGCTCCTCCCGGAACACCAGAAGAATTCTTTACATAAACACCGGCTGCTCTACCCTGGATCAACTGATCGACTGAAGGCATCCCGGTTTCACCGGCATTTTTAAATGATACAGAGGCCACACTTCCCGTCAGGTCACTCTTTCTCATTTCACCATACCCAACAACAACAACCTCGTCCAAATCGGTAACATCCTCTCTTAATATTACCTTAAGTGTAGTTTTTCCCTTGGTACTGACTTCCTGGCTTGTGAAGCCAATAAACGAAAACACCAATACATCACTATCCGACTGCGTTTTAAGTGAGAAATCACCCTCCAGATTAGTAATGGTACCAATGGTTGTTCCTTTTATTGCTATAGATACACCCGGTAAACTGGCACCAGATTCATCCGTAACTTTACCCGTTACAGTTCGACCATCCTGTGCCGAACTAACAACAGAAATTAATAAGACCAATAAGCCTAAAAGTAATTTTTTCATCTGCTTAGATTTTTCTACGGTCGATTGAAACTGGTACATATGTATTAAATACCTGTTTCATGACCTGGATTTAAATCAATATTACACAGCAATATTAATTGACTTAGCCTGCACGCAAGATACAGAAATCGTTCTCAAAGGGTGGCATTTTGATTCGAATAAGATAACAGCGTGGACTCAAAGGTCTGCTTACAGAAGCTAAAAAACTCTAACTATCAAGGGATAGGTAAGTTTATGCGCGACGAATAACCAACATACTATCCTTTCTACCGGTCACCCTCTAAAAAAAATGCTGTCCAACAAAACCTGAACGCTTATTGTACCCCATGCGAATCATTTATACCCCCTTTTAAAACTTTATTCGATAGCCGTGTAAATACCATACCAATGCATGCTTTTATTGATTATATTTGATTCTGAATCCATAATACCATTTAAATGTCAGCTGCCAGAAAATACATATATCACTTTGTGCTAGTATGTTTCTTTTGTATAAATCCACATCTGTCCGATGCCCGGTTCGACTATCAATTTCAGCGCTTGTCGGTTGATGACGGATTAAAGAACAGCCGGGTAGTATCGGTTGTGCAGGATAAAGAAGGTTTTATGTGGATGGCAACCCATAACGGACTGGATAAATTCAATGGTGCCGATATAAAGCATTATTCCTTGTCCTCACCCGGAGGTTTTTCAACCAATGATGATATCATCAATTGTCTTGTTTTATCTGATAAATTCGACATTCTGTGTGGCACTAAAAGTGGTAATTTGTATGCCTACGACCGTAAGAAGGATGCCTTTTATACTGTGCTGCCGGTCGAACACAGCGATGCATTGTTCAACATCTATGAAATTTTAGCAGAAGACGAACAAAACATATGGATTGGCACAACAGGTGGCCTCTATCATTTTGATATGCTAACACAAAAAATAAATGCGGTTGAGTCCATTACCGATGGTATTAATGCCATTATTCCATACAATAATGACTTTATATGGGTGGGAACTAAAAAGGGTCTGTATTTACTCAATAAGAAAAGCAAAACTGCTGAGCCCCTCCAGGTCGATAACAGCCTTAGCCAACACTTGAGAAACATTGATATATTAACATTATACCAGACCAATGACACCCTTTTACTGGGTACCCGTGCTTCGGAGGTACTTATGTTCAAAGCGAGTGGCAGTCAGCTTAAATTACTTAGCAGTAATATTTTCAGCCGCAATGAGAAACGGTTTCCGGTAACTGATATATTACACACCCCTGATCATCAACACTATGCCATTGGTGTTGATGGCATTGGAGTTTTTATCACTGATTTACAATTGAATGAAGAGGAATCATACATCGCCGATGACAACAACCCTAATTCTCTGTCTTCCAACGGTGTTTATGAATTATATTACAGCCATGATAATATATTATGGGTAGCTACTTATGGCGGTGGTATTTGCATCGGCGATCCCAATAAGAAAAAGTTCAATGTGTCGCGTCGTATTCCACACATTTATAACAGTCTTCGAAATAATATGGTGAATACCATCATAGAGCATGATGGAGATATGTGGTTTGGCACCAAAACCGGTATCAGCATATATAAGCCTGAAACAGACAGATGGAGGCATGTTCCTGCTTTAAAGAAAAACCAGGAGAAACCATTTCATGTGATGTCCATGTGCCAGGGTAAAGATGGAGCCTTATGGGTAGCAACCTATGGTCGCGGACTTATAAAGATCAATCCCAAAACATTGCGAAAGAAGTGGTTCAATAAATCATCAACAGACAGGCATTATACACAAACGAATCATTTGTACCAGGTCATAGCCGATAAAAAAGGACGCATCTGGACCGGTGGTATCTGGGGTGGCGTCAGTGTTATTGATGAAGCAAACTCCATTACTCATGATGTCAATATCACAAATGTTCGTTCACTTTGCGAATACAAAGACAAAGTACTCATTGGCACTCTATTTGGCTTATTTATCGTTGATAAAAACACAATGGAAGTAACACGTCCTGAAGACCGCTTGCTGATTAAGAGCCGTATTATCGCTATGAGCATACATCCGTCAAAAGACATCATCATGTTAGGAACCGATGTCAATGGCCTGCTTGAGTGGGATATGACCACTGACTCCATACGGGCTTTTGACAAAAGCCTGCTTCCTTCCAATTACATACGCAGTATTATCTGGGACAAACAGGATCGCATGTGGGTCAGTTCGACCGGTGGATTATCTGTTCTTAATGATTCAACTCAGACCTTTGACAGCTACAATATCAGTGATGGTCTGGCCAATACTGAGTTTAATGAAAATGCGGCATGCCTGCACTCATCCGGACAGGCAATTTTTGGTGGACCCAAAGGTATTTCATGGTTTCATCCTGATAAAATCACTAAATCAGTTCAGGTTACAACACCAATATTAAGTGCTGTCAAATTATTTGGACAAGAACTGTCAATTACTGAAGACGGCCCATTGACTGAGAACATTAATTCACAGAAAAACATTTCCTTAAAACATGACCAAAACTCGCTTAGCTTTGAATTTGGTGCCATTTGTTACACCAATCCCAATAAGATAAAATACAAGTGGAAACTGGATGGGTTTGAAGAGCAATGGAATGGTCCTACTTCTGTACGTGAGGCCATATACTCAAAACTGCCACACGGCAGCTATACCTTGCTATTGATGGTCACAAACGATGATGGTATATGGCAACCAAGTGTTAAAAGCCTGTCAATTGATGTTGCACCCCCTTTTTGGAAAACACCATGGGCCTTTGTGCTATATGCGTTTATTCTATTGGGTCTGATACTCCTTAATTTACATTACTACCACATCATCATCCAGGAGCGGCATTCCAGCGAAAAGCAGCAGTTTTTCATTTCCATCGCTCATGATCTGAGAACGCCTTTATCCTTAATTAAACTTCCGGTGGAAAAAATGGTGGAAGATGGTGCCAAGAGCGAAGATGAGAAGCGTAACTTAAGCCTTGTGAAACGTAATGTCGACCGACTGACCAACCTGGTTAACCAATTACTCGACTTTCAGAAAGCAGATCTGCAAAAAATGCACCTGCAGGTAGAAGACACCAACCTGGGGCATTTTATTAAAGAGCGGATCGAATCGTTTACTCCATTGGCCACTGAAAAGCAGATTGATGTTAAATTCTCATTACCCGAAGATCTGGTGCTTTGGTTTGACCGCAGTAAATTAGAAAAAGTAATGTTTAACCTGCTTTCCAATGCCTTTAAATACACACCAAACGGGGGTAATATTGCAGTTGAGATCGAGCAAAGTGGAAAGTACGCCATTATACATGTTAAAGATACGGGTGAAGGAATACCGGGTAATCAACAAAAAAACATCTTTCAACGCTATTACCGTGCCACCAATGCCATTAACTCAAAGGAAGTAGGCAGCGGCGTTGGTTTAATGTTAAGTAAGCAACTGGTTGAATTGCACAAAGGTAAGATCAGCTTTAAGAGCGAATATGGAAAAGGTTCAGTCTTTAGTGTGAAACTACCAATGGGTGAAAGCCATTTTACCAATGAAGAGATTAAACAAAATGAAATGACGGATGAACCGTTGCTGCCGATCGTTAATACAAGCGAAGCCGGTCCTGTGCAAGTGACCGATGGTCCAAAACTGTTGCTGGTTGAAGACAATCCTGAGCTACTTGATAACCTGGCCATTGAATTAAGCAGCTCTTACCAGGTCATTAAAGCCAGTGACGGGCAAGAAGGAGTAGAAAAAGCTCTGGATGTGATACCGGATATTATCATCTCTGATGTAATGATGCCCAATATGAACGGACACCAGCTGTGTGTTAAACTCAAAAGTGATATAACCACCTGTCATATTCCGATAATACTGCTAACAGCCCTTGATTCACCTGATTATAAACGAGAAGGCCTTGAGCACGGAGCTGACGCTTATCTTGAAAAGCCATTTGACATAAAGCTTCTCAGAGCCCAGATTAGTAATTTAATTAAGAACCGCAGACTGCTTCAACAGCGGTTTCTGGAGCCATCAACCAGGGTTGAGGAAGTATCAACCAACAACACCGACAAAGCGTTCTTAGAGCAAATCGAAAGCTATGTGCTTAAAAATATTGACAGTGAAAAGTTAAGTGTTGAAAATACAGCTAAAGAACTTGGCATGAGCAGGCCGGTTCTCTATCGTAAAATAAAATCGCTGACCGATGTATCGCCTCAGCAGTTTTTAATGACCATTAAACTCAAAGAAGCGGCCCGCATAATGAAAGAAGAGGAGAAAAACATTAGCGAAACAGCTTATATGATCGGTTTTACCGACCCTAAGTACTTTAGCCAGACTTTTAAAAAATACTTTGGTGTTACACCAAGTCAGTATTTGAAGAATTGATGAGGTATTAATTTTACAGCGTAGTGGTTATTGGAAACCGGATATCCAAAACACTTCTATAACACGCTACAAGTTAGATTAATAAAAAAAATGTGCGTAAATTGAATAAAATTGCTTGAGTGACGCTATGCACTTGATCCCACCATTCAATAAATTATGGAAGCACTCGATAGTAAAGCGGTTATCTCGATGATGTTTATAGGGCAAACGCTCTCAATAATCATCTTCTCATACTATCTGATCAGCTACCGGAATGTTGACTCACAAATTAAAATTTATACCATTGGAAAAGGCCTGCAGGCCTTCGGACCGTTATTATCATTGCTCTTTGCTGATGATCTTAACCCCTTAATAATGGCGCTTACCGTTATTTTCTTTTATCCTGGAATTGCCATAGAAGCCTATTGTCTTGTATATTTCAAGCAGAAAAAAGCCACAAATAAGCTTATCCTGTTATTATCAGCGAGTGCCCTGGCCCTTATTATTTACATGCCTGTTTCAGACAATGTAATGCTTAGGGTAATTGTGAGCTCTGTCTATTATTCGTTTATTTTCTTCTTCATTTTCATTAAATCGGTATTACCTAGGGGGAATACTAATATTCAGAGACTTGTTGGTTGTATTGCCTTGCTTATCTTCTTAATAAATATCGCAAGAGGTCTTTCTTCAGCCTTCTCCAGTCAAAAGCTGGAGCTATTTGCCCAGGAACTGCCACAAACACTTTTCCTTCTGGCATTTGTTATTGTATCATTTACTTTTCCCTTGCTTTTTTTATTGATCCTCCAGGAAAGAAACATGCAGAAGCTTCATGAACTGAACATGACCAAAGACAAGATCTTTAAGATCATTGGTCATGATCTGCGAGCTCCAATCTGTCAGATGGTACAGTTCTCTGAACTGCTCGAAGACAGTTTTGATAAGATCGGTAAAAAAAAGCTGATTCATTTTATCAGGGACCTGAACACCTCATCCATCAGGAGTTTCTACCTGCTTGAGAACCTGTTAAACTGGGCACTCTCTAATACGGGGCAATTACATCATCATCCTGAGGATATAAATATTAAAGAGTTGATTAACGATAATGTGATGTTACTTAATAAGCAAGCTGCAGATAAACAAATTACCATATCGGTTAATGCTCACTATTCCGGCACTATCATTGCTGACAGAAACATGCTGGGCACAGTTATCAGAAACCTTTTATCAAATGCCATTAAGTTCACTTATCCCAAAGGAACGATTGAGGTTCATTGTACAAATGAAGCAGATAAACTACGGCTTGACATCCGGGACTCAGGAATGGGAATTTCGCAGGAATCAATGGCGTCATTATTCAATGTTGACAATAACCAAACAAGCCTGGGAACTAACAACGAACGGGGCACCGGCATTGGATTGATATTATGTAAGGAATTTATCCATAAGCACAGCGGAAGTATATGGGCAGAAAGTGAGCCCGGGAAGGGCTCGACTTTTAGCTTCCTGTTACCCTTATCAAAGGTATCAAAACAGCCCTGACAGCAATAGCATATCACTCATAGCTATTCGCTTATATAAGTCTTGTACCTGTCATTGAGAAACGCAGCGGCTTTATCGCGCCATTGTCTGATTTCGTTTTGATACTCCTCTTTATGAATCAGGCTAACTGTTTCTTCCCTATCATTGACGTAATCATATAATTCTTCATCCTCGATCAATTCAACGGTAAATGGCTTGTCAGAACGATATTTATCCTTTAGCCAAACAACGTATCGGAATCGTTCATTACGAAACGCATAGCCGTTTAAAGTGCCCCGGCGATGAAACTGACTAACTGCAAAATCCTTCACCTTTGTCTCCTTTTTCTTAAGAAGAGGCAGCAAACTTTGACCTTCCAGCTCACCTGGTTGAGACAAACCTGCCAAATCACATACCGTAGGGAAGACATCAATAAATTCAGTGGGTGAATGTGTCTGTCCCACATACTTATCACCCAATGATAGTATTAACGGTGAACGGGTTGCCTGTTCATAATTCGTATGTTTACACCAGATATCATGATCGCCCAGGTGCCATCCGTGATCACCCCATAATACTACAATTGTATTTTCCCTGAGGCCCTTTTCATCTAGATAAGACAATAAATCACCGATTTGCTGATCGATAAACGAAACACAGGCATAATACCCATGGATAAGTTCCTTTTGCTTTTCCGCAGGTATAGGCGTATTAAAATCGCCTGGTACATCTTCATATTGTGAACGTACCTCCCACCCCGGCTGACCGGCATATGCAGGCGCTCCTTCCGGCATCTGTTGAAAAGCTGGTAATACAATATCTTCCCGCTGATACAGATCCCAATATTTCTTTGGCGCCGCGAAAGGCAGGTGAGGCTTGTAAAAACCCACGGCCAGGAAAAACGGTTCATTATTACCGGCCATTGCATCAAGTAAGTGCTTTCCTCGCTCTAAAACCCGTCCATCCATGGTGGTGCTGTCGTGTACATCGGCACATTCTGTTGATACCCGCCTTTGCTCCAGCATATATCCACCACCAACTACACTTGAGCCTTTGGTTCCCTCGTATGGAATACTCCATGACACCGCATCATGCCCTTCATCAACTGAACGGGCGTCAAACACCTTACCTACAGCAGCTGTCTGATAGCCATTTTGCTTAAAATACTGCGGCATACTAATAATGTCAGGATTCATATGCCGAATCATCGTTTTCAGATCCCACACACGGGTATAATCAGGTCGGCGGCCTGTTAAAAGACTGGCACGTGTAGGTGCACAGACAGCCTGCTGACAATGGTTGTTTTTAAATACAAAACCGCTGGCGGCTAATTTATCAAGATGTGGGGTACTGATCTCCGGCATGTCGTAACAGGCACCAACAGGCTTTAGATCATCGACAGCAATTAAGAGAACATTCTTCACCTGCCCCTGTGACAGTTGATATATCACAACAAACAGGAGAATTGTAACACCCCGTAAAAATAGATTCTTCATACTATATGATTTAAGCTTTAACTGTATATTATTGTGGAGACAAACATGCGCCTTATACTATTCCCACTTACTCTTGTTTTTCTTGGATTTGAAATAAGCGTTTACCTCCTCGCGCCATTCGACGATCAATTGTTTTAGTTCCTGAGCGATCTGTGGTTCTTTCCGGGCAATGTTGTTTTGCTCACCCATATCATCCTGTAAGTTATACAATTCAACCCGGTTTTGCTCATAAAAGTCAATCAGCTTATAAGGGCCTTTGCGTACTGCTGTGCTGTAATAATCACCGGTGCGGGTTGGCCGCGCCACTGAATTGTGCCAAAAGACCGGGCGCTGCGATAAGTCCTTAGCAGCTTGTCCCTTCATAATACCCGCAAAACTTACACCGTCTACATGCTGTTGAGGCTCTTGGCGGATGCCAGCCATATCCAATAATGTCGGATACAGATCAGCACCTGTTACAACGGCATCTGACAAACCACTACGATCCATAGTTTTAACACCTTTAATAATCAGTGGTACCCTGACACCGCCTTCGTATAAATGACCTTTACCAGCCCTTAAGGGATAATTGGAAGTAGCCAGTAAACGGTCTTCAGTACCGGTGTTTGAGAGACCTCCATTATCGGAAAAAACAACAACAATGGTATTGTCCGCAACCTTAAGTTTGTCCAGTGCCTTTAAAACTTTTCCCAAACTATTGTCGACACTATGTACCATGGCGGCATATGTTGCATTGTCCTGACGCATTTTGGTTTGACCATTGCTTTCATCCATCATCTCCGGTAAATCAAACTCAATCGCATTTATCTTTTCCTGATAACGACTGACATCTTTTGCCTTAGCTTCAATAGGCTCATGCACCGCATAATGCGATAAAAAGGCGAAAAACGGCTGATCAGATTTACTTTTAAGGTGCTGATTAATGTAAGCAATGGTCTCATCGGTTAAACGGTCGGTCAGGTATTCCCCTTCCTGTCCATCTTCCAGATGAGGGATTGGCTCCTTAAACTGATGGTGGGGAGGTTCATTATAGGGGTAGAAATAAGAAATAGGAGCACCGGCATCACCGCCTCCGATATTTACATCAAATCCCTGTACCTGTGGATAACTTTCTCCCTTCATGGCCAAATGCCATTTGCCGGCAAAAAAGGTTGCATAACCAGCTTGTTTAAAAGCTTCAGCAATGGTAAACTCTGACAATTGCATTTTACCCGGACCCGGTCTTCTTATTCGCGCCGGATAACGCCCAGTCATTATAGAATAACGTGATGGTACACAACGCGGATGGGTGACATAAGCGTTCGTAAACTGCATGGCTTCTCCTGCCAGCTGATCCATATTGGGTGTTTCATAGACCTCAGAACCATTATAAGAAACATCCATCCAGCCAAGATCATCTACCAGGAAAAAGAGCACATTGGGCTCCATTGCTTTATTATGTTGAGCCCTGGCAGGCTTTCCTGCCAACAGGATCAGACTGAAAAGTAAATAAACTGTTATCTGTTTCATATCATTACTTAATAAATTACTACTTTCCTTACCTTATTCTCTGTTTGAATAATATACATCCCGGCACTCAAGTGAGCTACCGGAATTACATGTTCATTTCCACGTTCTATTTCAAGGCCGTTTATTGAATACAACCGCCAGTTAAGCACCGGAACTGTTGCTTCTATTTCAATGCTCTTGCCCGCAGCATTGTATCGGATATTAAACGCTTCCTTCACACCCGGTAACAAGGCTGTTGGCAGCATATCTTTTGAAATACTTATCACTGAAACAGAATAAGCAGGCAGGCTTATTGTACCTGTGTTGTTTTGAGTTACAAAAGCTTGCCCGGGAGAGTTATAGGGCGTGTTCAATACCTTATCCACATCCTCATGAAAATATTCCAGTGTATAATCGCCTGAATAGGCTTGCCCGTCAAAGCGAAGGTCTACTGTCGCCGATTCAGGCAGTTTATTCACTGCGAAAACCTTTACCTCATCACCATGATCAATGGCACGCGCGTTTACAGCAGGCAGCCCCGGTATAAGTTCGGCACTTGTGCTCAAGGCAGTGTATACATCTCTGTTAAGGAATACATCAAATAGTTTGGCGTAAACCACACCGTTGGCTGTGAGTACCATTTCTGTGTTAATGTTATAGGTCAGTGTCGATTCATGATAAGCATCGTTCTTGAATAACATATGAATACCTGCCTGTCTGACAAGTTCTTCCTGTTCAATAGCCAGAAACATATCGGTCACTGACAAAGTCTGGATAAAATTAACCGGAGTACCATCGGATAACACATTCCATTCACTCATCAAAAGCGGTTTATTGCCAAACAGCTCTTTATAGGCTGTCAGTCTTTCCATGGTCGTTTTATAGGCACTCAACATGGTGAAGGCTGATGAAGGGTTCAGTAAAAAGGTATTGGTTTGAATATAGCCGTGCATAACTGTTGCATCATAATAATCCTGATTCGCTAAATTGTAATTCCAGTCACCTGCCTCCCAACCGTCATGGCGTATATTAACAGCAACATTAACATCACTCTTCACCTCTTTCAGCCCGCTTGCCAAAGCCCGGGTATGCGAAATGTAATTTTCTTCCGAATCGACCTGACCAATCCCCTGGGTACCGATGAAGTAATTCTCATTGCCCATTTCAATCCACGCTATATTGAGACCACCGTTTATCCTGTCAAGCAAACGCTGTTTAGCCACATCCACCGTTTCTGAAATAACATTGAACATTAAGGTTGAACTGGCTCCCTGCTCTAGTGAAAAATCTTCATATGCCTGGTAACCAAACCGATGATCCATACTGTATCCCTTATCATATGAGTATTGGTTTTCGTAGTACCCATCACGTCGCCAATCATAAAAATTACCCACTGTCCCACCCGGGAAACGCATATTGGTCATTGGAAAATGGGTGCGGATTACCTGGTGTACTTCATCATCGGCCCATCCGTAATCTGACCATGTAAAATGGGTATTGGAACTTAGCTTATCATTATTAAAGGGACGTTTTTCGGCACTGTTGATGTCCAGGTAACAAGTCTTATCGGCTGGAATAGCGAAGGGAAACTCGAGAGCCGGTGTTGTCGGGGCTGTGCTCAACAGCCGGGGGTTCTTTACCAGCATGTTTCCGGTAGCACTTTGTATACCAAATTCGATGGTAATTTGTGTTTCCGAATTCTTCTCCACTTTTATACCGCTGGTTACCCACATGTCTTGCAGGGGATTGAAGAAATTAAGTACCTGTAACTTACTTCCATCACTTTTGTATAGTTTAAACTTGGGGGATTTATAGCTTACATCTCCGCATACAATCGCATTGAAAAAGACATCGGCTACCAGGTAAAATGTTTTTGTATCAGCAGGTATATTAAGCGTTAAGCTGGCTTTTTCATAGGATGATGCAGAGCCGTTTATCTCTATCTGATTACCTGATTGACTGACACCCGAACTATAGGTCCAGCTTTGCGTTATGAACGATATATCTGCAATTGTAGCATCAGCGATAAGTGAAATGCTTAGCAATAAACCCAAAGCAATAATTTGTTTCATGGCTGTGCGCTTTCTGTTACCTGATATCAGCTAATAAGGATAACATCATCTCTGCATAGCGTTTACCAATCATTCGATACCCTTCCGCGTTAAAGTGAGCCCGATCTTTTGCAGGACAATCTTTCGATGAAATAATATGTGCAGTAGGTATCACCTCTGGTAAAGTATGAATAACAGGATTCATCGCCGAACAACAGTTATCTGGTTCAGATACCATCTCACCTGCCAGTAAGGGCACATCCTCGGCTTGTAAACACAGGTCGGCCAGCATATCCTCATATATTTTTTTCACATAGCCTGGCCATTCACTATCACCAGTATTGGTTTCGCCCTGATGCAGCAATATACCTTTAATAACACCGGTTTGTTGTGCCTTTTTAGCCAGTTCTATCAGGCATTGATAGGGGTTCCCTCCATAACTTGCCACTTTCTTTTCAAACCATGGTTTCCCGTCTTTGGAATCATAAAGATGAAATTGATCCTTATCAAACAAACGTATATCACAGCCACCAACAGCCACATTGATAACACCTACGCTTATGCTGTCCGGCAAATTAGCCACCATGGTTCTGCCAAAATAATCGGCTGGAGACAGACCGGCATTACACTGGCTCAACGGTGGTATTGCTGTATACCAGTTCCCTTTATTACGATCCATATCCTTACAATCCATCGATGACATCACCATAAACCTGCTGTCAACATGTTTATCCTGTTCCTGGATCATACCCTGTCCTTCCATATTGGATTGCCCAAAACAGAGATAAATATGAAAATCAGCATCTTGTGCACTTATGTAAGTTGATAGAAACAATACTTTTAATAGTATTGCGATTCGGATTATTTTCATGTTTAAAACCATAGTCTTATTATTTATTATCAAGCGCTTACCACTTAATGTTTTCTTCTATAAAAGTAATTAGCTGTCTGGCCATTATTTTGTGCTCATCTACCTTGGGGTGTCCGGGTGTATTTTTATATGGAAAGAAGAGCGTGTGTATCTTATCATCAGATAACTCATCAACAGCAGCCTCAATATAGCCCGGCCATGGGGAGCCTTCTTTGGTCGCATCCATGCTTCCCAGTGCACATATAATTGACGCACCGGGGTATTTCAACCTGATATCAGACACAAATGCTTTATACGACTCGATGATGAAACGCTCATCAGGCTTAGCGTCTCCAAAGGCTTTCTTAAACTCCTTCCTATGTGGCTTATGTACCAGCCACGAATCATTCTGAAACAGATTGATGACCACCACCTGTGGTGTATATTTATCGAAATTCCAGACATTAATATTGTCACGGGGGTGAAAGCGATCATATAATTGCGGCATCGTAAAATCGAACCAGCTGAGCATGATACCAATACCTCCTTTGGCAATGCAGGAATACTCAGCATCAAAGTGACGGGCCGTTATGGCTGCATAGCTCATATAATTATTAGTGAAGATGCTGTCAGGCCTATCTGCTTCCAGGTCTTCATTCCCGTATCCTGCCGTTATGGAATTACCATAAAACTCAATTTTACGCTTCTTCTCATCTGGCCGCCTAAGCAGTTCCCCGTCTCCCTCAATGTTAAATTGATAGAATGATGTCTTGCCCCGTCCCCATTCGGTCCTTTTGAATATCTCGAGGGTATGTTGTCCTTTACCTAAGCCCGATACAAGTGTGTAGAACTTCTTCTCTGCTCCCGGGTTAAAAACAATTACACTGTCTTCATCCACTATCAGGTTATAATAGTTCTGGTCTTTATGATCATGTAATAAAGCAGATACTGATTCACCCTTGAAATTAAACCTGATGGATGATCCCGACCATAGTAAATCGGCACTGTTTCCTGAGGAATAATCAATACGCCCCGAGTATTTCAAGTCTTTATTATCAAACTCAACAGAAACTGATCGCTTCTGCGCATCTGTTTCTATCGATAAAAAAAACAGGATAGTTACTATTAGTAAACGTGTCATATCTGTATATTTATAAAGTCCAACTATCTGACAAATTCAGGATTCTTAAGCGGCATCGGCAATCCGCATCTCTTTTTGGCCATCTCCAGTTTATCCATCAGTTTTTGAGCCAGTTCTGGCTTCTCACTTATGATGTTTGATTGCTCCACCGGATCCCGTTGAAGATCATATAACTCAAAAGCCGCTGTCTCAACATCCTCAATTAGCTTATAATGTTGGTGTTGAATAACATTAACCCATTTTGATTGGAACTGCTTTGTTTTTGAGTTGAACCCACTGTAATTGGTATAAAACCAAACCAAAGGGATATCACGACTGACAGTGCCTTTATCCAGCAACACCTTTTTAAGGCTGATACCATCCATCACATGGCTCTTATCCATTTTCAGATCAAGCATATCAGCCAATGTCGGCAACAAATCAACATGTACGATCGGGCTGTCAGAACTCGTACTTCCATTAATATGCTCAGGCCATTTAAAAATATAAGGTACGCGTATTCCTCCTTCCCACACATCTCCTTTGTTTCCCTTGTAAGGCAAAGCAAAGATGTTATTATCCTTTACACGGTAATGGCCATTATCTGAAGTAAAGATGATAATCGTATTATCATCAACGCCCAGCTCTGTTAAAGCCTGCATCAGCTCACCAACACTATCATCCAATGAGCGTATCATAGCCAGAACATCGATTACTCTCTCCTGCTCGTATTCAGTACCTCTTAGTTTATTTTGAAAGTGTCTTACATATTGCGGTTTCGGATCAAAAGGCGCGTGCACCAGGTAGTAAGGCATATACAGGAAAAAGGCTTGATTATTCTGAACCGATCGCGTCATAAAATCAATGCCCTTTTTAGTGCAATAGTCAGCATTATAAACCAGGCTGTCATAATCATTCTGACTGGGTATACTTTTGAAGTTAAAATGATTCTTTGTTTCGATCGCTTCATCAAAACCGATATTGTGCATGGCCGAGGTGCCTGTACCTAAATGCCATTTACCAAACGCAGCTGTTGCATAGCCATTGGTATTAAATACCCTGGCCATGTTCAGCTTGTCGGGACATAAGCCACTGTTACCCGAATACAAATGAGCGCTGACCGGTGGCAAATACTTCATGTAACGACGCATTTCCCGGGCATTTTTAGCTGTCTTATAACGATCGATCACCCTGTAAATTGAGGTTCTTGGTGCCAATTGACCTGTCATGATAGCAGCCCGTGAAGGCGCACAGGTCGGATCATTGGCATAACCATTGGTAAAATGCATTCCTGATTCGAATAGTTGATCGATATTAGGTGATTCCACCAGTTGATTCCCATAGCAATTTAAAGCATTAATACCCAGGTCATCGGCCAGGATAAACAGCACATTGGGTTGAGTCTGTTGCGCCTTGAGCACTGATGACATGACCAGTAAAGCACAAATCAATCTATACATATCTACTTTGTATATATTAATACTTTATTGATTTCAAGGTTCTTTTGCTTCTCAAATACTATTCGAAGCTTCTTCGTCGCAACAGCCTCATTAAAGACAATTCCGCAGAATGAACCAATGGAACTTCCCCTGTAAACCGTTTGCCAGCCTCCCTTATACCAGGCTTGAACTCGGAACTCTTCTACATCGGACTGCTTTAAGCGACGTCCTTCTTTGATCGATATCTGAGCTATTGTCTGCACCTCATCCCATGAGTAGATCAACTCCGGCTTTTCATCTCCAGGCTGTGGTCGCCATGACTTTTTGATACGGATTCCTTCCGAGAAATCCTCTCCTGCCCCGGGTAACAGGTTTTGTGAGCTAAAATCATCGGAACGATCTGATGAGGCTGTGACAGCTGCCTTATTCAATAACAATATCCCTGTTGTTGTAAGAGGATGTATCTTTTGGGCATCTGTATTAAGTGTCAGCTCAATGATCGGAAACAGGTCTTTATCTGACTTTTCGTAAACGATCGATAAACCATCAGCTCCATTATCCATGGATATGATCTTATGAGAAGTGAGGCTTTGATATTTAATAACTTTTGCCGGTAGCTGAGGCAGCAAGAGTTTACCACCATTATTTCGGCCACTCAGGTGCAGGTATACCTTATCGTTTCGACAGGTAGCTGAGCCCCATGGGCCTGAAATGTAGGGACCTCCCTGGGTAGCATATATACTTTCACCATATTTATCCAGGTAGGCACCAATTTCTTCAAGTCTTTCAGCATGCATATCAACTATTGTCCCATCCGGACGAGGGCCGGTTCCCAATAACAAGTTACCACCATTACCGGCAGTCTTCGTTATCGTTCTTATTAGCTCAGATAAAGGAGCCGGAACCGACTCACCATTATAGGCCCAGGCACCTGCCATCACATCACAGGTTTCCCAAGGGCGGTTAACCTGAAAGCGGCCAACACCTCTCTCCGGGCCGTCAAAATCCCCCATGTGCCACTGTGGTGTTCCATGACGGTGATTGACGATTGCTTCAGGATTGACCTCACGGATCATTTTCAGAAGTTTAGGAGAATCCCATCGGGCAGGAGGCAGTCCAAGTCCGTCAAACCAAATACCGTCAATGCCAGGATAAGACATGAGCTCCGCCATTTGAGGATATAGAATTTGCTCATTGTATTCTGTATGTGGCAGTTCTTCTCTGTACAGCGGATGTGTCCAGTCGGGTTGTGAATAATACCACATCAGGCGCATATCATGTTTTTCACACGCTTCTGCAATGTCTTTCATCACATCCTTGCCGTAGGGCGTATTCATAATATTAAAATCAGTGGTTTTAGTATCCCACATGCAAAAACCGTAGTGATGCTTTGCTGTAAAAACAAAATACCGTGCCCCGGCTTTCTTCCAGGTTACTACCCATTCTTCAGCATCAAAGTGCACCGGGTCAAAGGTTTTATAGGTATCATTGTATGCCTGTTCTGCTACGCCCTTGCTGACAGTGCCATCGCTTGGATGGTGCGGACGCCTGCCATGTCTGCCCCAACTTAAGGCTACTTCTGTTACAACAGAAGGTGCCCAGTGCACAAAGATCCCGAACTTAGCTTCTTTCCACCATTGCATATCTTCATCTGATGCAAACATATATGGCAGGTAGCCTTTATCTATCGTTTTCAGGTAATTCTCCAGCTCAACGGGATGATAATACGGTTCTATCCCATCTGTGTGCAATTTATGCTGAGACAGCATATGCGCAGAGATCAAAAAACAAAAAAACATTAGTATGCTATACTTTACCCTCATCATGTAATGTATGTTTTATTTGATGTGATTATTTGGAGTCCAACAAGGCCTTTTTCATTTCATAATAGATTGACTTAGGCTTTAAAGTGGCATCCCATGGGGCAATCACCAGTTTTTTCTTGTTCTTGTAGTGAGGTACATCTTTAATATTCCAGAGGTTAAAGGTCACTACTCCACTGTGACGCATTTCCAATACCGTATTAAAGATATTCATGTAAGTAGCTATGTGCTCCTGCTCTGTTCCCGGATCATTGACCGGCACATGGATGTTACACTCTGTTACATGAAACTCCAGTTTGTTGTTATGTGACCAGCTGATCAGATCTTTTAAGGCCTGTATACTTACCTCGGGTGACTCCCATTCGACATCACGACCATAACTGATGTGAGCCTGCCAACCAATACCGTCAACCCTGTACTCATGATCACGGAGGTACTGCACTAAATCTTTTATCTTATTCCATATGAGCGGACTCATACTTCCATGCTGGTTGATCACCAGTTTTTTATTGGAGGCTTCTTTGGTCGCTATTTCAAATGCCCGAATGATGTAAACAGGTACTTTCCCATCAAGATGCGGGTATTTTTTTTCATCAGCTTTTACATAACCAATGGCTTCCCATGGTAACTCCCATGTATTATTGCCCGGACGCGCAGTTTTCCATGTTCCGTCACGGCTTACTGTTTCGTTCACCACATCCATCCATACCACCACATCTTCATCATTATAGCGGCGACATAATTCGGTCATATACTCACTCATATTTGTCAGTAATTCAACATGGGTGCGATCATCATTCTTAGCCCATCGCGAGCACTGCGGACTGATGGGGCCATGAATACGGATCAGCTGATTATGTGTTTGGGCAAACTTAATCCAGGCATCAGCCTTTTCCCAGCGCCATGTTTTCAGGTCAGGGTGAATATAGCCTTGCTTAAAATCGTTTGCCGGAGTGGTATAGGAAAACTCATGAGCAAGAATACGGGCTTCTTTGCTGCCAATCTTATCATACATGCTTGTTGCACCAACGTAGAGCTTATTATCAGGATATTTGGTCTCAACAATTGACCGGATGGACTCTTGTCCGTAAAATGACAGGCAACAAAAGAGCAACAGGCATAAAGTGCTTGCTTGTCGCAAGGTAGACTTATTCATAAAAATGGATATTAAGGGTAATAATAGTCATGGTTTAGAGTAACTCCAAACCTTACAAAAAAGTCGTTAAGTGCATTTTAGCGCTTAGCGAATAAAACTCATCCTCAACAAACCGAATTAACCGTTTGCCCGGAGGAAGACTCAGGGCGAAACTATCTTTGCAAGTTCTTCAGCAAAAAGAGCGGCTCCTTTAATACCAAAATGCACCTGATCGCTTAAAACATCCGCACGTAAATTGTCTTCGGAAGTGATTTTATCTCCCTCAATTAAGTGTAAACGGTTATCTCCCTCAGATTGTAGCTGATAGACCAAATGCTTTAAAGCTGTGCGAAATTCATCCGGTTTAATGCCGGTTCGCTCATTGGCAACAGCACGTGTATGTGTTAAGGTAATGCAATAAATAGTAGCTTTTGGCTGATTATGTCGTATCGACTTTAAATAAGATAAATAAGCGCTGGAGTATTCATCCACCGATTTATCATTGAACATCAAGTCATTGTAACCAATCAGTATGGTGATAATATCAGCTTGTGGCATTTCTGCCGTCATACGTGCTATTGCAGGCGATATTTTTGCACCTCCCACTGCCAGGTTATAGTAATCCAGGCCCATCTCCTTTGACAAGAGGTAAGGATAAGTCAGATAAGTGGCAGAACCTTGCCCTACACCGTGGGTGATACTATTCCCGATAGCCAGGTATACAGGCTGATCTTTTTCATCCACAGGCATTAAGGGTGCATCTTCTTCCAACTCCATATCTACCAGCGCCACGTTGGCAAAGCTGGGCATTGTCACTTCAAAAAGCGTTTCTGAAGCTTGTGCATTCTTAAACTCCAATACCATCTTGGTTTTTGACCTATCTCCCTTGAAGTTAAAAACATCTGTCTGCTCCTCGTTTTGATAAACCGCAAATTCACAGCCTCGGTTTTGACCAGGCATAGGTTTAAAAGTCAGCCTTACTAAAGAGCTGCCGGTTTTAAATTTAAGCCGTATACCACTATTCGTCCTGGCCTTGTCGGCATTGAACATGGCCTCATTCATAGGTGCATCGAGTGTTTCTTCTGAAAACCTCGAGAAAGCCAGTAATCCGTCATCCCTGAACACATAATTAGCCCCTTTTACTTCTATCAGCTTGTCAGTAACATTGACAGGCTTCATTGCAGACTGTGCATCGGCACTTTTACAGGCCACCGTGGTATTCAAGACCACTAATATTGTTGCTAGTATGATCCACTTCATCTCTTCTGCTTATTTAAAATATCCAACAATTGTTTTTCCATCTCCTGCCTGATGGAATCATATTCCTTATTATCAGCCAATGACACTTTTTCAAGCGGATCATTGACATAGTCATATAACTCTGAAGCCACCACAAGCGGCTTTGCATATACCTGCTCGCTTCTATAAGCCCCTTTTAGCCAGATAGTACATCGGTACTGTTTATCACGTATGGTGTAGCCCATTATATTATTGCCTCTTGGGTACTGACTGATAGCATAACCCTTTACCTCCTTCTTTGGGTCCTTTAATGCAGGTACCAGGCTCTGTCCATCGAGTTGCTCACCAATCGGCAGGTCACTCAGTTCGCATAAGGTCGGGTACATATCTACAAACTCGGCCATGGTTGTTGCTACCTTGTCTTTTTTCATGCCAGGTGCAGAGATAATCAATGGCGCTTTAACAGCCTGTTCAAAATTGGAATGCTTGCACCAGATACCATGATCACCCAGGTGCCAGCCATGATCTCCCCACAAAACAACAACTGTATTTTCACGCAGGCCCAGTTCATCCAGCCGCTTCATTACCTTTCCAATCTGCGCATCCACATAGCTTACACAAGCCTTATAGCCATGAATCAGCTCCTTTTGCTTGTCTGCCGGTACCTGCCCTTCCTGCGGTATATCAGAATAGTTGCGCAGTTCGCCCCAGCTGTGATAAGCATATTTGGGTGCTCCTTCAGCCGGTAGCATAAAGGCAGCCTGTTTAATTTCAGAACGTTCATACATATCCCAATACTTCTTTGGAGCAGCAAATGGCAAATGTGGCTTGTGAAAACCAAGTGCCAGAAAGAAAGGTTTGTCTGAAGCACTCATCTCTTTCAGCAGTTCCATTCCTTTCACTGCAACAGCCCCATCTTCATAGGCTGCATCAGGAATATCAAGACACTCGCATGAAGGTGCAAGACCTTTAGCTTTCAGGTATTGATTGGTTTCTTTCCAGCCCAGTTTCTGTTGGCGACTTTCACGGTAAGCCTTATGAATGTCTTTCGCCTGGTATTTACCATTGGCCGGATATTTATAGCCTTCGGCATAGCCCAGGTGTTTATCTTCCTTGTATGGAATGGACCACGATGCAGGGTCATTGTGTTTAGCCCCATGCATTAATTTACCCACACCGGCCGTTTGGTAACCATGCTTTTTAAAGTATTGCGGTAAGGTCACCACATCAGGATTTACATCGCGCATATTGGTCTTCAGATCCCATACCTTTGTCTGGTCGGGGCGCAAACCACTAAATACACTCACGCGCGACGGTGCACAAACAGCCTGCTGGCAATAGGCGTTTTCAAAAAGCACTCCCTCCTTTGCCAGGGCATCAATATTGGGCGTGATCGTACTTTCATCGCCATAACACCCCAGTAAAGGCTTTAGATCATCAACCGCGATAAACAGGATATTGGTTTTACCTGTTTGCCCCTTGCAATGCCACGTCACGGGCATTAGTAATACTGTTAAGAGTATGATTATTTTTGTTCTTAGCATCATTTCTTCTTTCATTAAGTCATTCAACAATTAGGTTTTGTTGCTCCACTATAAAATCAAAAGCCAGTTCAGCCAGTTCCTTTCCATTTACCCGGGCACCCCAGGCTCCATGTTTTTTACCCTCCAAAGGATAATAAACGAAAGGTACACCGGTTTCTTCATAACATGCTTTTAATTCTTCGGCTTTGCTATAGGGAACAGTTGGGTCTTCGGTGCCATGTGCAATAAATAAAGACGGGTCGTTACGATCAAATCGCTGTTGCCTGTCCATTTTCCCTAACACATCTATACCAGCCTTTGAACCCCACAGGTCGATAATAGTCCTTATCTGATATTCCTCCCCCAGGTTTGTACTGCTCAATGTTGGGTCTTGCTTTGTACTTAGTTCATCCCTGTAATCTGCAGGATTAGAAACACCAAGGGTGATGGCAGTGACAGCACCGGCAGAACCTCCACCGACAGTTATATAGTTGGTATTGATCCTGTACCTTTCTGCATTGGCTACCACCCATCGCAGTGCAGCCTTGGCATCGCGATGTGCCGGGTACATGGCTATAAACTGTTTACTTTTTTCCCTGGGCAACATGGCTGATGCATCGATCCACTTTTGAGGAACCGTACCTTTATGCTTTTTTAGTCGGTAATCAGCCGAAACAAACACCCAGCCTCTGGCAGTATAGTAGTTAGCCCATTCAACAATCCTGGCTTGCTGTTTTGTACCACCAGAAAAACCTCCCCCATGAATAAACAGGAATACAGGCCTGTTTTCCAACTCATTATCTGGCACATATACGTCCAATAACAAAGGCAAAGCTTTTGCGTTTGGGCTATTAACAGCTTCATGACTCAGTCCTTGAGCATATACAATATCCTCCTCGGGAAGCACTTCATAAGTCTGCCTGGATTGTACAACAGGTGTCATTCCAGCCGAACTCTTTGAATCAACACCAACAGGATGTTCGTTAACTATAGTTTGCCGAACTCCTTTAGTAAAACCCAATATACTTATAATGAATGCTCCAGCCACTAGTAATGTTGTCTTTCCTTGTAATCCTGACATGGCATTATCGCTTAATAAGTTTAATCATTTCATCGCTTTGCTTTAAAATATATAGCCCGTCCGGGTAGTCTGACAGGTCAATATCCGTTGTATGCCCTTTGCATAACAGCCGACCGTTCATACTGTATATCTGCCAGGGAGCATCCGAGCTCGAACGAAAAAAGCCCATAGAGGGATTAGGTACAACCCTGATCGTTGCGAACTGTTTTTCCTCTACATTAAGGGGTGATTCGTTCAGGCGAATGGCCCAGCTATTTAACCTGAGTGCACCAAAACCATCGGTAACTTCAAGTCCCACCTGTATATTTGGAATATATTGTGATGCATTCAGGTAGCCCCTCGTAATAAACGAATCATAAATACCCTTCATATCAATAGTGCCGTTTAGCAGGCGCTGGTTATCCTTTATGATCACGCGACGCCACTCATAGCCATCTTCCTCCTTATATAAGCGGGCAAAATCCTTATTATTTATAACTGTATCACTTAAACTGACAGGGTAAGGCGGAATCCATGTTCCCTTTTGATCAAAGACAAGGAAAAAGTCACCATCGTTACTGCTGAAGTTATCCAAATAACTTTCATTGGTTAAAAAGTGATTCAGTGCAATTTTATATCCTTCCGTTCCATAGAGTTTCTCAAAATCAAAATCAATAAACATGGAATGAATGGATGAGATCTGAAACGGAAAACCAGTTAAATCATCTCTGTAACCTTTGCGATTGCCCCAGAGAACACTTATGTAACACCATACTGAAGCACCGCCATAATCCTTTGCTGATGAAGGCGTATCCCATACAAAAATGGTTTCGTCCGGCATGTCCGGATCACACAACGTCGCCATTCGAAAATCAACACCTTCCTGTGCTGTGCCTCTTCCCCATAGATTGTTATAACCACTGTACGGATTACCTGGCAGGATATAATTTTCTTTATGGGCTTCAAGAATGGTATATCCCGAATATTGCTCAAGCATATGATCATAAGCATCCATAATGCGTATACTAATCTGATCAGTATGGCATTGAATCGTCAGATCATGAGCAGTCACTTCATTCGGCACATCGGCTATTATGGCATTGACCCATATTTTGCCCGATGCATCAATTGAATAGTGACCGGCATCGTTGCCTTCCAAAATGACATAATCATACGTACCTTCACCGGGCAAATCGACATCTCCTATCTGATCACCTGCCTGCTCATATTCGCTTCTGTAAAACACCTGCTCCTGCGTCAAAGCATGCGAAGCAATAAACAGCTGAGCAATAATGACCATCAGATATTTTTTTTGAATATCCGCTTTCATCAGTGCTTTGCTTTTTTCATCCATTTATTCTTTGACGGATCCAGTATTTTAGCCTCAATGGATTTTCGCCATTCAATGATCAGCTGATGCAGTTCACCGGCCTTTTCAGGCATTTGATCTGCCAGGTTATTTGTTTCACCAATGTCTTCTTTCAGGTTGTAAAGTTCAATGGTTCCTTCATCATACCAGTCAATGAGTTTATAATCTCCCAAACGCACAGCAGAACTGTTCCTGTCGCCTGTACTGGTAGGTCTTCCCATAGGAGAGTGCCAGAACATTGGAGTTTCACGATCAAACCTTTCTCCTTTGATCGCTGAAGTTACATCAAGCCCATCCATATGGTCTTGCGGACGTTGTTTCAAGCCTGCCATTTTCAGCACTGTCGGAAAAATATCAGTACCGGTCACCAGGGCATCAGACACCTGTCCCGCAGCTGTCTGCCCGGGCCACTTCACAATAAAAGCTTCACGAATACCTCCTTCATACAACCAGCCTTTACCATAGCGTAACGGGTAGTTTGAGGTCGCTAACTGGCGCTTATTACCACGAGTAGACAAGCCGCCGTTATCGGCTGTAAAAATAATAATGGTATTATCGGCAATGCCCAATTCTGAAAGGGTAGCATTCAGTTTGGCCATACTTTGGTCAATACTCTCGATCATAGCGGCATATACCGGAAAATCCTGACGCAGCTTGGTATCACCTGTGATGGTCTTTTCATACTCCGGCAAGTCGTAAGTCATCTCTGACTTTAATTTCTTTCGATATTTCTGTACTAATTCAGGTTTCGCTTCAAAGGGTGTGTGCACACCATAGTGCGATAAAAAAACAAAGAAAGGTTCATCCGGTTTCTTCTTCACATGGTTTTGCATGAATGCCACCGTTTCATCGGTTATTCTATCGGTTATATACTCCCCTTCCTTACCATCTTCCAGGCCATGGATCTCTGTTTTCTTAAAGCCTTTTCTGCCTGATGGTGTTGATTCTCCCTTACGATAAGGATACCAGTATGTCGGAGGAGCTCCTGCTGCACCACCGGCAACGTTCACATCAAAGCCCTGCTTTTCGGGCATATTGCCCTCTTTATCTTTAAACAACAAATGCCATTTACCGGTAAAAAAAGTCGTGTAACCCCCTTCTTTCAGTGCTTCTGCAATTGTCAGGTCTTCCGGTACCATCCCCTGACCTCCCGGCACATGTCCCCTGGCGGGGTACTTGCCTGTCATTACCCCATAGCGGGCAGGCACGCAACGCGGATGGGCTGTGTAGGCATTGGTAAAACGTATGCCTTCGCTGGCCAGCTGGTCAATAGCAGGTGTTTCATAAAATTGTGAACCCTGACATCCCAGGTCCATCCAGCCCAGGTCGTCCACATAAAAAATTAGAATATTCGGTTGTTTATCAGCTTTATCAGACTGTGCCTGTATGCCGGTTACCAGCACCAAAGCCGTCAGAAGTAATATGATCGCTTTCCCTCTCATTGTAATTATCATTCCTAAATTTAAAATAAAAGACCTCTGATAATTCAAAGGCCTTTTAACAAAATCAAAACGCTATCTACTGTTTTGTCATTTTCTTACGAATAATTTGTCCGTCGGCCTCTACCGATACAATGTAAACACCTTTGCTCAGGCTTGCAACATTAACTTGCTTGCTGCCGGTGTAATCACCTAAAACCCGCTGACCTGTTAAACTGTATATTTCAACCTTGGTAACATAGGCATCAGTTGCGATCTGCAGTTTGGATTCCATTGGATTAGGGTAGATATTCACTTCAGAAGTAAGCTCACCAATGGCGGTTGCTGCAGAAACATTTATAGTGAATGTTTGAGGTACCTCAACGAAACCATCATTTAAAGTAACTGTTACCTCTATAGAACCTGCTGCATCAGGTGTACCCATTAGTTCTCCGGTATATTGATCAATTGAAAGCCACTCCGCTCCCGTCTCAGGCTTTGTTAAGACCCACTTTCCAATTCCCGGATTACTACTTACTGCTGTATAGCTGTATGCCTCTCCTACCTTTACATCAGTGACTGCTGTTGAAGTAATGGTTGGTGCTCCCGGATATGCCTCAATGGTGATATTATCGAAGTAATATGCCCCTAAAGCCGGGCCACATCGTAAACTCGGCCCTGCATATAAGTACTTGGCATAATCTGTTGCGCCAAGGACCCATTTATACTGTCGGTATTCACTACTTAAGTTAAATGATCCTCCATAATTATTTTCACCGGCCTCATGTTTACCAAAAGCACTTTTGTATCCAAAGCCAAAACCTCCGTTAGCATTATCTTCGGGATTGACTAAATCAACCTTAGCATAATATGAGATTACCTTAGGTGCTCCATCAAAAGCTATCAATGAAGAACAAACACTTTGCACATCGCCCCATGAATCAGAAGTACCTACACCTGTTATCTCAACTTTCATGGCCTTGCTACCTTCCTGAACCGTTGACGATTCTTCTGAAATATTTGCTACGGCACCGTTCTTCAGTACAACATCTGACCAATACTTATCTATACCCATTTCAAAACCACCATTTTCAATGCTTGAGATCTTTAGTATCTCCAAGTCGTCCACATAAAAATTATCAGCTCCTCTGGCCTGAACGGCCATCTGGATCGAACCTCCTTCTGGCACTGCACAGGCCATACTAATATTCTGCCAGTCTCCCGTTGCAACGTCATTAAAGCTATTAGTAATGTACTCAGCATTATTGCTTGCATCCCTCACTACCATCTGAATTCTGAATGGAGCACCTTGAGCAGCTTTTATCCATGCACTGCCAATATATGCACTTGCATCAACACTGAACTGTATTGACTTAATACCTTTATTATTGGCATTCGGTTGAACATAACAGGCCGACGCACCTGAACGAACGTTTGCAGGAGCAGTCTCCTGGCTTATTGTGGCATCATTAGCCTGCCACTCATTATTCCATGTTGCATTTTCAAACCCGGGATTATTCAATTGGTTTTGACCATATGACAACATGGTCGTTGAAATCATTAAAAGAGTAAAAAGTTTTCTCATAACATATGAATTTAAATTTGCTGCATCTAAGGTATGCGAAGGCTCCTTACAGAAGGGTTGAAAAATCGTTCCGGAAGGGTGTGAAAATGATTCCACTGCAGGTATTGAACGATGTATTGACCCTGTCTGAACGATTCTCACTACACACTTATTATTAAGCCACTATAGCTTTACATACTGAAACAATCTGTGAAAATTCAAGCTATGCAAAAACCATTACCAGTCTTGTTGGGATGCCTTCTGTATTGTTGTTTGTCCTACACTTTACAAGCACAGGAACAGGCTCATTTTTTTGAAGAAACCTGGCAGGAAAAAACCTATAGCCTGCCATCAGTATTTACACCCAAGGAACTACTTACTTCAAACAGCAGTGATGCCACAGTATCCTTTGATATCAACTCTGTTATTAATAAAGTACTGCCCACTCATTTTGGTGTGAATACCACCTTTCGAAACGGCAGTGATCAGCTGGAGCGAACACATTTATATACCAATGCCGGCATCGGCTCCATGCGTTACCCGGCAGGTAGTGGTTCCAATATTTATTTTTACGATGGAAATACCCCCAGCGATACACGGGTCGAATTTACCCCTATAGACGGAACCAAAAGCACTACCATGACGCCCGAGTTGTTTGTGGAGTTTAAAAACAATGCCAATAGTGAAGCAACCGTGGTGGTAAATTATTTTTATGCCAGATACGGTATAACTGCTGAAGGAACCAGGCAGGCCCGCGTGCAACAGGCGGCGGATTACGCAGCGGGGTTTGTGCGCAAGCTGAATATAGACTTGAATGCCAATATCAAATACTGGGAAATTGGTAACGAATGCTACGGCAAGTGGGAAGAGGGATTTGATATTAATGGCGATGTGACAACCGGCCAGGAATACGGAGAAGACTTTTGTGTGTTTGCCGAAGCGATGAAAGCCGTTGACCCGACCATAAAGGTGGGTGCTGTGGTAACCCGTGAGGACGATGACTGGAATAGCGGCCTGTTGCCACAGGTACAGAATCATGCCGATTTCCTGGTGGTTCATAATTACTTTACCACTGTTAAAGATGCCACTGCCGAAAACATACTGGCCAGTGTACCACAGGTAGAAAGCGTGCATACCACTTTATACGATTGTGTTGAGAAATATACCGGTAAAGCACGTGACCATTTCCCGGTGGCAATGACCGAGTTTAACTCAAGGGGGCCTGTTAACTGCACCATGGTCAATGGCATATTTGTAACACGCGTACTGGCCGAAGCCATTAAAAATGGTTATGGCATGGTTGACCTGTGGGTATCGGAATGGAAGTGGAGTGAATCGGCACAGGAAAGTAAAGGTTTTCTGGCGAAGGAAGATCCTGATCAGGCGGATTTTACACCTCGTCAGAGTTATATTCCCTATCAGTTTTTCAACAGTCACTTTGGCGATCAGATGATCACCTCTGTATCAGATAATTCTGCTGTTCAGGTTTATGCCTCCACCTTTAGCAGTGGCGAGGTTGGACTGGTCATCATCAACAGTAATGCAGAGGCGAAAAATGTAAACATTGACCTTAGCTCACTGAATACAGATGATGCCGACATTTACTGGCATGAGTTTTATGCCGACAACTTTAATGAGGGCAATAAGAAATTCTATATTAACGGTCAGACAGGAACTACAACTGGTGGTGGCCCGGATAATTATGCCAGCATCGATCCTTATAAAGCCAATTATAGTTCAGGCAAAGTGTTTGAAGCGAAGAAACACAGTGTTAATTTTCTCGTTTTAAAAGCAAAAGAAATAAAACCGAAGCACAATGTATTAATGATTGCTGTGGACGATTTAAAACCCTTATTGAATTGCTATGGTCAAACACAGATCAAGACACCCAATATTGACAGACTGGCTCAGCAAGGTGTGGTCTTTACAAAGGCCTATTGCCAATGGGCTGTTTGTGGTCCTTCACGCGCCAGTATAATGAGTGGTTTAACACCTGATGGCACCGGTATCCGTAATTTGTCGTCACAAATGCGAACGGAGAATCCTGAAGTGGTCACTTTACCCGAATACTTTCTGACAAATGGCTATGTAACGGCGGGCTGTGGGAAAATTTATGACCCCCGTAATGTGGACAATTCACACGATTATTACAGCTGGAGTGTACCTTATATCCAGCCCAATGATTATACCTACCCGGCAGAATATGGGCCGTTTGTAAAAGGCACAAGCCACAGAGTTACACCCAATACAGCTACTGAACAAGGGCCCGAGGGTGTGGGAGATGATGGCTATACCGATGGACAGATCACTTTAGACGCCCTGAATAAACTCGATGATTTCAGTCAGGATGGCACTCCCTTCTTTTTGGCGGTAGGTTTTAAAAAACCGCATATCCCCTTTATTGCACCCAAACAATACTGGGATATGTATGAACGCTCATCCATTGATCTGGCGCAGTTTCAGAAAATGGCAACGGGTAGTCCCACCTTTGCCTACCACAGCCCTGAGCCACTCTCCTACGACGATATTCCCGACGAATGGACCCACAATGATCCAAGTCTGGGCGATGGCATACTAACACCCGATGATCAGCGTCAACTTTTGCATGGCTACTATGCCTGTGTATCATACATTGATGCCCAGGTGGGCCTATTATTGGATAAGCTGGAAGAGAAAAACATAGCTGACAATACGGTTGTTTTGCTCTTTGGTGATCACGGTTATCACCTGGGCGACCATAACCAATGGGGCAAGCACACACAGTTTGAACATTCGGTCAGAGCACCGCTGATCGTTTCTGCACCTGATGGATCAGTTGGGGTAAACGATGCTCCGGTTGAGTTTACTGATATCTATCCAACTCTTTGTGACTTAGCAGGACTGACAATACCTCAGGCTAAACTGCAAGGAACCAGCCTGGCCCCCGCCCTTCAGGGTGAAAGCCTTGAGAAGGATGTGGCTGTTTCAGAATACCGCTCTGATGGTAAGGCCAGCTACTCGTTCAGGACTGATCGCTATCGCCTTACCTTATGGATGAACAGCAGTAACGACCGGACCGATTTGACGGACTGGGATGAATCGCGCATTCATACCATTGAATTATATGATTATGATACTGACCCGCTTGAAACAACCAACCTGGCAGGTGATGCCGCTTATGCCTCTGTTGTGAGTGAATTGAAGGTCAAAGCTGCAGCCTGGTGGACTCAACAATATCAGTTTCTGACAGGCCAGCCGGGCGGGGAAGTTGGCATTCCCCATATTGAGCATTTTGAGGACTATCAAATAGATGAGGCCTTTGATGGCGATTACTTTCTTAACAGTGAATCACTGTGGGACCGCTTATGGAAAGGCAGTTTCTTAAATAGTTTTGCAGCTAAGGTGGTTGATGACAGTGCCAACGAAGGCAGCCAGGCGCTTGAGATCAGCTTTAACCCACTGTCTGTCAATGACGGAGGTAGTCTTGCCAAATTACGAACAGTTGATCTGAGCAGTTTTGATGGCAGTCATTATATTGTTTCTTACAGGGCCCGCACCGATTCAGAAGGGAATGGAAAGGTGAAGGTCGGGGCTAATATGCAAAGCAATGAATGGCACACCTTAACAAGTGAATATCACTATTATTTTGATACTGTATCATTGAGTAACAATCGCCTGTTTATCTATTTAAACAACCTCGAGCTGCCTGCCAATACTGACTACAAAATATATCTGGACGATTTAAAGATATCACACACAACAGTAACGATCTCCGACAATATTAATGATACGGTATCGCCCTTCTCTCTATATCCCAATCCGGCACAAGAAGTGCTTTACATCGAGACTGTTCAGCACATCGATATGCTGACTATTTTAAATACAAAGGGACAAATCGTTCTGACAACAGATGGTCATCAGAAATCAGTAGATATTTCTAACTTAGCTGGTGGTATCTATTTTATTGAGCTGACGGTTAACGGTCAAAAGATGGTCACTAAATTCATTAAAGTATAAGCAAATGGACTCAATACGCCTCCGGTTATTCTTAATCATTATCACACTCAGCTGCTTCAGCATACAATCTGACGCACAGGAAAAATACAATATCTTATGGCTAAGCTGTGAAGATATTGGCCCTGTTCTTGGGGCATATGGCACCAGTGGTATAGAAACCCCCAATATTGACAGGCTGGCCAATGAAGGCATTCTTTACAAGCAGGCTTATGCAACGGTTGGTGTTTGTGCTCCCAGCCGCGCATCTATCATAACGGGTATGTACCCTGTTAGTGTTGGCACACACAATATGCGCACAGGTAACCACTGGGGGTATAGCAAGCCTGAAGACGAGCAATACGAAAGGTGTATAAAGGTAAAAGATAAAAACGGACGTAACGTCCCACAATATTCGGTGGTGCCACCATCATTTGTGCGCTGCTTTAGCGAGTACCTGCGCGAAGCCGGTTATTACTGTACCAACAATGCCAAATGCGATTACCAGTTTAACTGCCCCATAACAGCCTGGGATGAAGTCGGTAATAATGCCCATTATAAGAACCGGGCTGATGGACAGTCATTCTTTGCAGTTTTCAATCACGGCGTTACTCACGAATCACAGATATGGAAACGACAGGATGAAGCCATAAGCGTTGACACCGCCCAGATCCATATTCCCGCTTATTATGCCGATATTCCGCTTGTAAGGCGCGATGTTGGCCGCAAGTACTCCAACATTGAGTTACTGGACCAACAAATTGGAGAATGGCTGCAAAAGCTGGAGGATGAGAACTTACTGGATAAGACGATCATCTTCTTCTGGAGCGACCATGGCGGGCCGCTGCTAAGACAAAAAAGGGCCGTTGGTAATTCAGGTTTACACGTACCTCTAATTGTCCGGTTCCCCGATAAACGAATGGCAGGAACAGTCGTTGATGATATTGTTTCACTCATGGATCTGGGTCCTACCGTCATGTCACTGGCAGGCTTAGAAACGCCTCAATACATGCATGGAAAGGCTTTTTTAGGTCAGTATAAATCGGACGAACCTCATCAATATGCCTTTGGCAGTGCAGACCGTTTTGACGAGCATACCCAAATGAGCAGATCAGTAATAGATGGACGTTATATATACATTCGTAATTACATGACCGATCAGCCATATACCTATCCTCTTTTCTACCGTGAACAAATTGAAATGACAAGCCAGCTGATACGCATGAATGATGCGGGTGAACTAGCAGGTGATGCCCGCTACATTTTTCAAAACAGTCTTCCCTATGAGGAGTTGTACGACCTGGAGACTGATCCTGATGAAGTGCACAACCTGGCCAATGACCCTGCCCATCAAACCAGGCTCAAAGAACTACGAAAGGCACTGTATCAATGGCAGTTATCGGTCAATGACAAAGGTTTTATCCCTGAGCATGACCTGGTAAACATGATGTGGCCTGGTGGCATACAGCCTGAAACTGAGCCTGTTGAATTTATCAGGCAAGGTAAAACCATTGAGCTAAAGTCTGCCACCACAGGTGCATCCATTGCCTATCAGCTCAATGACGCCATTGGATCTGATCAATGGCAACTATACTCACAACCACTAAAAGCTAAGAATGCGAAAATTGCAGCAAGGGCCGTGAGGATTGGTTATAAAACCTCACCAATAACTTTGAGTGAGTAAAGTTGTTTGGGAATTGATTTTCTTGTGTCGCCAGAGGTGCCTTGTTAAACACCTCACCTCTGTCCTTTCCTCCAGGAGAGGATGTGTGACCGTTTGAACTGATCAGCTTCTGTTAAGGGATGAGAAATGGCAGGTTCAGCAACTCCTTTTCGCCATAGCGAAAAGTTGGGATAACATCCTTCTTTAATTCTTCCCTTAGAATCCTGCGGCAAGTTTCTGGAAGTTCTTCGGTAAGTATTACTAATTGCTACCACTCACCTTCGGGACCGCTTCGTATTTTGTTCGGTAGCTGTTCGGTAATCCTTCGGTAACTGTTCGGTAATTGTTCGGCTACGCGCGTAAGCGAACAATTACCGAAGAAATACCGAACAAGCCCCGTATACGACCCGAAAAAGACCCGATTAAGGCTCAAACAGGCTCAAAAAATGATGTTTTCATGCACTTTTTAAGCATTTTGCAGGAAAAAGGCCGATTTCTCTAACGTGAATAGAGTTAATGCATTAAACATAAGGAGCACCAAAAGACCCTTATATGACTCGATATGTGATAGTTGTGATTTTTACCAAATTACAATGCATGCACTGTCATTGCAAAGCGCCTTTGATCGCAGTATGTTTGTTGAGAATTGAAAACGAACTCAAAATACAAGGATCATGGACTACAGGAAATTAAAGGTGATAGTGCTATTGAAAGCTTGGTATTAATTTATTGCCCTGAGTATACCTTGTTTACAACAAAATATCCCAAGGCATCGCTCTTCCCTTTTAGCCTGAGCTAAGGGGAAGTACCGTAACGTAGGTACGGGGATGGAGTTAAGCATCAGGTATTATTAAGCGTATTATAAATGCCAGGGGTGCAAATCCGCAATTGTCAGAGAGGAAAAAGAGGCTGTCCAAATTTATAGTTTCACGCTAAGGCCGCTAAGAATTACGCCAAGGCAACAAAGTATATGATATTATTTTTCAACACCTTGCGTGCTCTGCGTTTTTCTTCGTTCGCGTTCTTTGCGGGCAATATCCTACATTTTGGACATCCTCTTCTGTTCACCCTTCGTGTCTGGTCAATTGAGACAGGGTGCAGGTTGATGTTTGTGTATTTATAATGAAAAACCTTATCAATATACCAAGGTCTGGATACCATGAGCCGGTATTACCAGTTCGGTTTGCTGCTCTCCTATGATCATTTTATAGTTAATGGCTTCTTCTGTATCATTCATCACCACGGTGACTATACCGCCATCTGTGTTCAAGAACGATGTACTGTTGATATGGCTGCGGCTGGTAGTCGTGCTGATGCGCCTTGCTCCTGGTCGGATAAACTTGGAGAAATGACCGATGTAATAGTACGATGGTGTAAAGATCAACTCATTACTACGAGTATCGGCATGTACAGGTGCAAAGCAAAAATTACCAACATGGTTAGGTCCTCCGGTGTGATCCAACAAAATATTCCAGTCGGTCCATCCTGCCGTACCACAATTAAAGTCATTGATCATTGAGGTACCATAGCGCTCTGCATTTGACCAGCGCTCATATTCTGCTTCATCAAACGCTTCAATACAGCCTTCGGTGAACAGCAATTGCTTATCGGGGAATGATTCTTTTACATTACTCAGATTGCGCCACATTGATTGACCTCCGGCCCATCGCTCGTACCAGTGAAAACCGATTCCCCAGGCATATTTGGCGGCTTCAGGATCACCAAATATGGTGTTGGCACGGTGAGAGATCAGGTCGCGGTTATGGTCCCATACCACAATGTTTTTATCACCCAAACCTTCTTTTTCCAATGTAGGCCCCAGGTAGTTTTTCAGAAAATCACGCTCTTCTTCAGCTGTATACACACATGATTCCCATCTTTGCACTGCCATTGGCTCATTCTGGATCGTTAAACCCCATACAGGCATACCTTCAGCTTCATAGGCCTTGATAAACTTAGCATAGTAGCTGGCCCACGACTGGTAGTACTCAGGTAGTAATTTACCTCCCTGCAGCATGTGCTCACGACCTTTCATAAAGGCCGGCGGACTCCATGGGCTAACGTAAAACAATAATGGTTCTGAAGCCTGTGCCATGGCACGTTTGATCATGGGAATGCGTTCCTCTTTATCACGCTCAATGGAAAAGGTATTCAATTCTTTATCACCTTCTTCAATATAGGTATAACTTTTACTTGAGAAATCGCAGCTATGAATGGTTGTGCGCAGCAAAGTATAATCAATACCATTGGCACCATAATAGGCATCGATCAGTTGCTTTTGCTTGTCATCTGAAAGTTTATGGAATACTTCGGCTGAAGCATCGGTGATAGCGCCACCTATACCAATAAAAGTCTGGAATTGCTTCTCGGGATTAACAAAAACAGCTACTTCCCACTCCAGAGGTTGTCCGGCATTACCAAATTCAACTGTTCCTTTGTCTGCCAATCGCTCTGTTCCAGCTTTGGATGTTTCGTAAATATGGATGGCTTTATTCCCGGGATTGTAAGGTAAGTTTTTACTCACCGCCAGCTCTTCCGTTGACTGCCCGGGTGAGCAAGCTATTGCAAAAGCAGCCATTAATAACACAATGTTTAACTTCATAATTGGTGTTTTATATTTGTTTATTTTCAATTTCCAGCTGTCGAAATCTCACCTATATCAATAGTTCGATCTATTTGTTTTGAAGATCAGACCATTCAACTCTTCGACACCCTTTTAGTACAAAGTGGCTGTCGAAGAGTTGTGATCAATGCTTCATTAATTATTTTTTAATGATCTTTGTTGTTGCGCCATTAACAGACACAAAATAGATACCTTTTGGCAATTCTGATACGTTTATTGTTCCATTGGAAGCCACAACCTTTTTAAGCAAACTACCTGCAGTATTATAAATACTTACTGATGTTCCACTCTCCATATTACTAATGTTTAAAATATCGGTTACTGGGTTTGGATAGACTGAAAGTCTTTCGGCTTTAGCTTCAGTAATGGCTGTTGCCGATTTTAAATTTGGCCCCATAACATCATCAATATAGTATGAGTTTAAATCGCCGTCGCCACCAGCCGGATAAATGAATACATGCTTATACTCGGCATCTTTTAATCCTGTAAATACATATGTTAAGGTCTGCCATGTATCCACTTCGGTAACATCCTGCCATATTTCAGCCTTGTTTGGCGCATTATCAGAGTCTCTATCATCAGCAATTTTTAACAAGAAGCCTTTGGTTGCAGGTGAATAAGCTTTAATACTAAAAGCTGCTTTACCATCAATAATCTCAATAGACTCGCTTAGTTCAAAATGAATTCTGTCCCAATTACCCCAACCACTAGCTGTTGGTTTTACAAATTCAAATACCTGATTGGTACCTCCTGCAGGATTATCTATAATATTAAATACCGGTGCAGGATCACCCATGGTCTCCACAACTGTACAAACACTTGTTCCATCAAAATCATTCAGCATATTTACTGGTACAGGATCTGGTAAAACAGCTGAGCCATTTGCAGCTCCGGCAATATCATCAACGTAATATATTGAGGTACCATCATCACCAAAATTAGTAAAGATGGACAATCCTTCATAATGACCGTATACTACCGGTTTATCGGCATTGGGCCAGCCATTTGCAGCACCTGTAAAGTCAAGTGTTATGGTCTGCCAACCAATGGCTCCATCTGTAGTAAACTCCATTTCGATAGGGTATCCACCATTTTTATCTTTACTGATCTGAAATAAGCCTTTCATGACAACTGCCTCAGATGTATAAATTTCAAAAGTAAAGGTTTTGTTAGCCGTTGTCATATCGATATATGTATCAAGATCAATATCGATGCGACTGTTCCATTGATCTGTTCCTCCTACAATTTTTCCAACATTATCTGTTGCATCGGTAGGGCTGACAGCCAGGCTATAAACAGATCCACCATCGCCAACAAAAGCATCGTCAGCAACATCTTCAAAATCAATAGGTAAACTTTGAGCCATTGTCATACCAATGGACATCATTAAAATTGCAAAACATGTAAAAATTCTTTTCATGATTTTTGTATTAAAGGATTATTAACTGGTTTGTATTCCACGTTTGGAATGGATTATTCACAAAAACTAATTACAATTCTAACTTTTGATTATTACCTTAATTGAACCTTACCTCACTGCACCTATCTTTCTCAATTAGCTGTCAAAGCATGCTAATTTGTTTCAAAAAGTATCAAGCAAAAGCCTGGTTGAAGTGGTATTATATGTGCATATTGAGAAGCTAAAAATGGTTGTTAAACCGTTTTAACTTGCTTGTATTATCTATCCATAATTGTTTCTTTATTTTTAAGTGCATTGGTCCATTTACAACTTTGCATAGCGCTTATCATTAGCACTTCACTGCCAAGCTGTATCTTAAATTCTCCCTCTTCAAGCACCCAGTCTCCATCCAGATTTACAAATGCAAGATCTGAGGCTTTGATTTTTATTTGAACCGTCCTGGTTTCGCCTGGCTGTAGTTCTACCTTCTCAAATCCCTTTAAACGTCTGTTATCAGGTGTAATAGAAGCATATAAATCAGATGCGAACAGTAATACTGTTTCTTTACCAGCCCTTTGTCCTGTGTTTGTAATATCCACAGAGAATGTTAAACTGTCTGATGGGCTGAAACTGGGTTTATCGACTTTAAGCTTACTATAGGCAAAAGTTGTATAACTCAGTCCATGCCCAAAGTCGTATTGTAAATCTTTTACTGCACCATAGTTATAAGCCCCTTGCATATCGGTTCTGTTTTCTGCCGGTTTATAATCGTAATTCATCAATGAATTTGGATACTTAGGGTAGGTATAGGGCAGTTTCCCGGATGGGTTAGTGATACCAAACAAAATATCAGCTGTTACCTCTCCTCCAAATGTACCAGGCAAATAAGTCTGTACTACAGCATTGACCAATGGTTCAATATCAGAAATGCTACGTGGGCGACCCTCATTTAAAACCAGTACGACAGGCTTTCCTGTTTTAGCTAATTCCTTAACCAGGTTTCGTTGGTTTTCGGATAGTGACAGGTCATTTAAGTCACCCGGCTTCTCCGTGTAGGTATTCTCTCCAAGGCAAGCGATAATGACATCGGCGTTTTGTGCTGCATTTACTGCTTCAGCTATGTTAGTTGTTTCCTCTTTCCAATAAGCATTTTTTCGATAAGATACCCCAGGGGCATAAACCACCTTGGAAGCATGTGCTTTGATAGATGTTAAGAATGTATTTTTATTATCGATAAAACGTTCCACTCCATCTCCTTGCCATGATAGTGTCCAGCCCCCCTGCAGTGTGCGTAAAGAATGTGCATTGGGTCCTGTAAGCAAAATACGTTGTTCAGGAGAAAGAGGAAGTATATTATTGTCATTCTTTAATAGTGTTATTGATTCCTCTGCTGTTTCCCGTGCTATAACTTTGTGTTCTTCGCTGGCAAAATTTGTATACCGAGTATGGTCAAACACTGGTTTTTCAAATAAACCTAAACGGTATTTCAGGCGTAATATACGACGCACCGCATCGTTTAAGCGGTCCATGGATATTTCACCTTCATCAACCAATTCGACCAAATAATCAGTGTAACAAACATCATATGGTACCATTGCCACATCAATTCCTGCATTAAAAGCTATTTTGATCGCTTCCTTATCGTTTTTTGCAATACGATCACGTTCATACAGGTTATTAATATCCTGCCAATCGGTCACAACCACCCCATCAAAATTCAGGTCTTGCTTCAACATTTGCGTGATCAGATTATAACTGGCATGTACTGATTCTCCATTCACAATGCCTGAATTGACCATAACGGTAAGTGCACCTTCTTCAACGGCTCTCACAAAAGGCTCATAGTGCTTTTCAATCAATTCCTGTAATGGAATATTGGCTGGTGTTCTGTCTTTACCATTAACAGGTGAACCATAGCCCAGGTAATGTTTCAGGCAGGCTGCCACATGATGCTGTCCTATTGTATCTTTATTACTACCCTGGTAACCTTTGATCACTTCTTCTCCCATTTCAGAAACCAGAAAGACATCCTCACCAAAGGTCTCCCATATTCTCGGCCATGCAGCATTTCTTCCCAGATCAAGTACTGGAGAAAAGTTCCAGGGCAGATTTGATGCTCGTGTTTCGTATGCCGTCATTTCAGCACCTTTTCGCACTAACTCTCTGTTAAAAGTAGCCGCCTGACCTATTTGCTGCGGTAAGAATGTGGCTTTTTGTGTGTAGGTTGTTCCGTGGATCGCATCAATGCCATAAATAACAGGTATGCCAGTTGATTCAATGGCAACTTCCTGAATGTGACTTACCACCTTGTGCCATTCTTCAATGGTAAAGGGAGTATTTGATGCCGTATTGAGAATTGAACCTGCCTTTCGGTTCACCAATACATCCGTTAACATCACTTTGTCTAACTTAAATGGAAAGTGACTGGAATATACGTTCTCCCCTTCTCCAATTACATCAAGCGTAAACTGGGCGGTCTGCCCTACTTTTTCTTCAAGGGTCATTTGTGCCATTAAGGCCTCTATCTCCATTTCATATGGAGCATTTATCTTCTCCTGCTGGCAGGAAATTAAGAAGCCACTGAGGCCAATTACCGCAGCTATGATGATTACTTTGTTCATTTTTATATTATTCTGAGAAAGTTGACCGGAACCTGATTATATATCAGGCTCCTACAACTACTTATTTCATAAAGCCAATTCTTGTTTATTAAGTCAGGATGGTTTGGTTCAGGCCGAATTTGTTTATTGGTTTTAATTAAGCGAAATGGTAATAACTGCACTTCTGGACATCTGACCTCTGCTATCTATAGCCTCAACGTACCAGCTCAGCATCCCCGCATTCATGTTAGCGGTGTGAGATGTTCCTGATATGTCTCCCCGCAGTAATTCAAATGCAGAAGCTGAACCCTGCTTAGCATACAGGTCATAAGTAATACTTCCCTCACCTTCGCTTGAAGCATTCCAACTGAAAGTAAGATTACCGGCAGCCTGGTCACTTTGCGGAGCAATCAGTATTGGGCGTGATGGTAGCACACCACTCTCTCCTTCACCCATTGTAGCAAATGAAACAATCTCACTTTTTGTGCTTGATGTACCATCATGTGCTTCAACTTGCCAGTAATATTTAGTCGATAAGGATAAATTATTAGAAGGTGAATAACGTGAATTCTCTAAATTCTCCTTTTCAATGTTCAGGTCACTCTCTGTTGTTCCCAACCATAAAGTGTAGGTAAGTACATCCTCCTCCGGGTCGCTTGCGTCCCACGAGAATATTGGCCTTAAAGATTCACAAGTTTCTCCGTCGGCTGGTAATAAGTTGACTGGCTGATCAGGTGCCATATTAGGATCTTCAGATTTACTGCAGCCCATTAGCACCATTATGATACCGAATATATAAATGTGTTTTCGCATAACTTCTTTGTTTAATAAGCCTATCGAAGGATAAATCTGATGGTTTCTATTATACTATCGCTGCTTACTTTCAATACATAAACACCTTTCTTAAGATGATTAATTTGTACAGTCATTGAGCCACTGGCCGTTTTTCTCTGTTCCGATAAAATATGCTGTCCATTGATGGAGTATATGTCCAAAGTATATGCCTGTTCTTCAGCATGGGTCGGACAAGTGATATTCAAAACCCCATCACTTACGGGATTGGGAAAAATATCAACTGCATTAATCGTAAATGATAACTGAGCATCTTCAGAACATTGATTACTATCCATCACCGAGGCTGTATATGTTCCTGATGCCAGATTCTTAAGTGTTAATGCAGAAGACTGACTGACGTAGGTTTGTCCGTTTAAGATGATGCTATATGGCGCTTCTCCTCCTTCAATGGTAAAAGATACTTTGCTGCCCGACACCATGGCTTTACTATAAAGAGCCTGCGCCTCATTCAATATCACCTTATGATGGCTGTGGTAATTATTAACCGATGTGACCATCAGCTCATATTCTCCGGCAGACAGATCCGTAATTGTATAAGCATTATTCTGACTAACCGGGTGAATCTGACCATTATTTATTACAACATCTACCGGTGCAAGCTTACTTATTATGGTAATGCTCCCATCTGCCAGTTGATGACATGATGGAGCAACATAGGACAGTTGAAAATTATCAGCTGAAAAAATCTCATCAGGATCATCAGAGATCACCTCTCCAACCTGTTTAAACTCAAACCAGTTAAGATTATGTTCCTGTTGTTCTACTTTAAATCGCAACACGTAATTTCCCTTATTCAGCAAAACAGAAGGTCCGTTCTGCGTTTGCCATGTTGCCCAACCTCCTGTACTGCTTAAACTAACTGTAGCAAGTTTTTCAAAGCTTACACCATTATCACTGCTTAACCACATGGACAGCCTTGGTGCATTATTTTCTGATGCAACACGCATGCTTAGGTCATAATAGGCCGTATTTTGAATACTAACCAGGTAATCCAAAAAATAACCATCACGGGCATACGATGAATTTTGTCCTCCTCCAACATCAGAAGTATTTTCAAAGGTAAAGCCATGGTTATAATGAAAGGCTTCTGCTTCAATCTTACCCGGTATGGCATGGCGCAATGGTAAATTATTTTGTATCGCCAAATTAGAAAAGGAAGCCAATTCTTCTGCGCCTGATTTAACACTGCTTCCATTATAGCTTAAGTGCATGACATCAAAAAAGGTAAAGGCTGAAGCCGTGGTCAAAATCAATACTTTTGAGTTTTCGGGGTGAAGCCCGACAGCGGTTAATGGAAAATCAGCACCATTTTCATCAGATAATCCAAAGTCACTGATTTGCAAAGTATTTACTGACGTTACCTCTTTATTAAGTGTCAGATAAACTTTGGATCCATACTCATCAGAGCTGGCAGAGAAAGCTTTAAACCCAACACTACTTACCGGCTGAGGATCAACAAATTCGAAATAATTAAGATTGGCACCTCCCTGCTCTAAATAAAATACGATTTTCACCTCTCCGACAGGTAAGATAATATCCTTAAAGGTCGTTGTTGTCCAGCTTTCATAGCCTCCTGTTGATGGTAACTCCAATATTGATGCTGCATCAATGTCATTGACCATTAATTTAACTTTTGCCTTATTACCTGCATGGCGAATATTAAGGGTATATGCTTGCTCTGTAGCCTCGGTATTGCTAACAGTGTATTGTAACCATTCATCATCAGCTGTCCATCCAACATTATAGGGAGCCCCTGCCAATGAACCATCCTGATTGACATCAGAACAGTGCTGAATATCGACACCATCACTTCGGTATGCCCAACCTGTGTTCCAGTCGGTATAATCAGTTACCAGGCTTAGATTGGCAGTATCTGTATCCCAATACGCATAACCATTACGTCCCATATCATAGTCGGCAAACCATGTTTTATCACCAATTTCATGCTTTTTGTACGGCTTTGTATCATAGCTATGTGGCTGACGAAGCATGGCATCAAGGACATCGTACATGACACGTATGTTTTCTATTTTATGATTGTTTGCCCAATCGGTCACTGCATCAATGGCAGCTTGTCCTGTAACATCATCTGATGTTTCACTGCTTCTCCAACCATCGATCAGCTTTTTATATGATTCAGGCTCCTCAACAAACATCACATTGTTAATGCCATTCTTTTTAACAGGCCACCATGACCAGCCAATATCCTTGCTTTCACAAAGTTGAATCAGATGTGTATACCACACATTGGAATTTTCACCACTTTCGCCTAACCAAAGTGGCACATTGTGTTGTTCACTTTTTGCGATGATCCAATCGAGTGAATTGGCATCTACATTGTTCCAGTACTTATGAAAACTGATTACCAGGTTATCATCCCACAAAGGATCAGGAAGTCCGTCATAATTATTCGCCCAATCGTTCCCTTCTAAAAAGATGATGTGATCATCTCCCGTTGAGCGGATCGCATCGGTACATTCTTTGAGCAAACTCCACAACATCTCATTACCATTATCTTTTAGTTCGCTCCAGTTTGTTTCATTCAACAGGTCGTACCCTCCAATCCAGGACTCGTCTTTATAACGTTCTGCCAGCTTTTTCCATAAGGCAACCATTTTATGTCGGTTATTAACATCTTCCCATAAAGATGGTTTGCCGGCATCGTAGTCACTAATATCAGCATTACGTCCCTGTCCGCCCGGTGCCGCATGTAAATCCAATATCAGGTACATATTGTTTGCTTCACACCAACTTAAGACATCATCTACACGGTCGAAACCACTTTGATGCCATGTGTAGGTCTTATTATTAAGGTCAGCAGCACTTTCTTCTTCAATTGGTGGTGTAAACTGGTTATAATGCATAGCCAGTCGCAAGCTATTAAAACCCCATTTGGCCATAGAATCTACATCAGCTTTTGTCATGTGATTATCCCACCACAGTTCGAAGAATTCATCTGTAGCGGTCTCTCCTATCACTTCGATCAACTTATTCCGAAACTCATGCTGCGTACCTGCTACGCCAGCTGTTTTCATCATGTACCCTTCCATCAGCACCCAGTTACCGGTTCCAATACCTCGCAGAATAACCTTATTACCCTGATCATCCTTAATTAGGCGGCCATCGGTGGTGAGTGTCTGGGCATTGACGACAGCTATGCTAAACACCATTATTATTAAAAAGAGTATCTGTTTCATCATGTTTTTTTTAGTCGACAGCAATAATTGCTTCAAGCAATTAGCCCATTCAATTATTACTTAAATTGGAATTAAGGAGGTAAACAGGCACCTACCTCCTTAGCTATTCTGATACTTTATTATGGCTTTTTAATTCCCGGATACTCTTTCTTTAAAACGATATCATCAACGTAAATAACGCCGCTAGTTCCTTTACCATGACTAAACATCACCCATAAATGTCTGATATCATTGGCATCAATTTTACTGTGAGAGAAATCCCTGGAAGAGAAGTCAAATGACAGATCAACCCAGGTATCGGTAGATGTAATGGTGTGTTCAACCTCAACTCTCCCATCCCAGTCATCGATCGTTGTCAAACCAACCTTTAATAAACGCTCGTTTTCAGGCATATTAAAGTTGTAGTCAGTACCTCCGATATTGACAGTACTTCCCTCAAGGTAGACGCGCAAAGCCACTTCACTGAACTCACTTGAAAAATCGAGGAAGTCACTTGATATTCCATAACGGGCTTCTGTCCACCAGCCGCCTGTTTTCCCCATCAGCAACACATTACTTCCACCGAATGAGTAGGGATTGGTATCAGGATTGTAATCATTAAGAAGTTTGGTGTCACCATTACCTTCACCCCATGCACCGGCAAAAACATTGCTATCAAAATCATTAAAAACAATGCTTTGTTTTTGTATGTCGCCATTTTCAATTGTCACTGTAGCTTCAGCACTCAAGATGGCTTCCTGAACCGCAGCCTCAAACTTCACTTTATAATTTCCGGCATCAAGATAACGCACTGTAATATCAGTATCTGTTGTATTAACCCAAACTCCATCACCAAAGTCCCAACGACTATTGGTAAACACAGTTGACGCATCAGCATTTATTTGTAACTGTCTTAAATTCTCTTCTCCGGCAACACCAGGTGTTGAAACATCAGTTACAACAATAAGATCATCTGCCTGGACGTTGATCTCATCAAAGGTTTCAACATTCACCCTGTTCCCATAAACGGCTGTTACTTTGGGCTCATAAGTTCCGTTCTCTGTATAAATGAATACACCAGACTCCTGACGCACTGTGGTTCCGTTACCAAAATCCCACTCGATGTAGCTCAAACCAGGAGTATTATTCTCAAACGCATAGCTATTGGCAATTCCAATCTCATCAGACACATTTGTAAAGGTCACATCAAGGTCGATAAGATTCTCACTCCAGTCTTTTGGATTTTTTTCGTCTTCACAAGCGACTGTCAATGTTAACAGTGCAATTGCGATAGTATATATTATTTTTTTCATTTTCATTACGTTTTAGAATGCATTCTTTATTCGAAACAACCAGGTATCTTTTGAATTAATTCTATATCATCAACCATAATTACACCTGTTCCGTCACGACCAGCACCACGGTCATTGTCCCATGCGTGTGTAAACATTACCCAAATGCTTTCAACCTTTGCAGGGTCAATCTGATCAAATGAACTGTCTGAAAAATCAAACTCCACATCAATCCACTGATCCAGTTCACTTACTTTAATATTGCGTTCAATCTCCTGTCGTCCTGAGCCATCATTTAAACCGATCTTAAGGTTTAAGTACGACTCCGGAATATTAAAATCAAAATTTCCTTCAGGAACCTCGAAAGTACTTGGGATATAGAAACGCATGGCCACTTTACGCCACATACCGGCATGTGAAAAATCAAATACCTCTGTGTCGAAATCATAAGCGACTTCAGTCCACCAGCCACCTGCTTTACCTATCAGAAGCACATTGTTTTCCCCGGGAAACTTATACGGATTTGAATCAACATGGTAGTCTTTAAATAGCTGAACATCATTCGGATGCTTCTGGATCCATGAGCCTGCATATGCTGCATCATCGTCGAAGTTATCCATCATAACCCGCTTAGGAACGGCACACTCAAGTACCTCACTGGCAGTTATGGATTCCGCTACTTTAGCCAGTTCACCGTCGTAAGTATATGCGTTAAAAGTGATATCGTATGTTCCGGGGTTGATATAGTAAACCGTGTCTTTATCACGCTTACTGGTTTCACCATTGCCAAAATCCCATGTAATAAACTGAATAGCATTATCAGCTTCACCACCGGCACCGCGAACATATTCAACTTCATAGATCTGTGCCGCTAATTCTGTCACACTGATCTCGATCTGATCAGCCAGCTCTTTTAATCTTTCAGGATCTTGTTTTTTATAGTCATCTACTGCACCTACTTCTGTCGGCTCACAATTCCATAAACCTACAGCCATGATGAACAGTAATAGTTGTGATATATATTTCATCTCATTAAATTTTAATTTTCAAAAAATATTCGATGCAACTCGCCATGGTGTTTTACCTCTGTAAGGTGCCATCTTCAAAGCTCGTTTCATAGTCATTTCATTTTAATTGCCTAGTAACCTGCATTTTGCTTTAAAGGCTTAGAGCTGGAGCTTGAAAGTTGGATCTGAACATCGGCAATTGGCCAAACGCCTCGTGTTGCCTTGTCAAATGTTACATCAAAAGGAGCTTCGTAATTATTTGATATTGCGGCATCGGCCACATCAATACCCCGACGTAATAAATCCCAGTAACGCAGGCCTTCGCCAAAGAACTCTTTTCTGCGTTCTTCAAAGATCCTGTCAGCACTTACAGGAGGGTGTGTCGAGAAGCCGGCGCGTGCTCGTACCTCCTCATAATAACTCTGTGCACTTCGTGTAAAAGTTCCTCCTTTTAACGATAATTCAGCTGCCATTAACAATACATCGGCATAACGTACAACAGTTCGTCCATCAGGATGTCCGCTAAAAGCAGGATCGTCAACAAATCGGCTCAAAGGTGTGTATTTTTTAAAATAATAGCCTGTATGCTGATAACTGTTACTATACTCATTTTCGCCGACCTCGCTATTGGCATCTAATATGGTAGCATTACGTCTTACATCAGCGGGTTCGAAGATGCTGTAAACATCAGGGTGAATGGTTCCAAACCCCCATCCAGCTGCATAGGTTGATGTATTGGAAAGGTCCCTTAGTCCGTAAAACTGTACATCTCCCCTGCTTGCTCCTTTACCATTGTATGAATATGGAATCTGGTAAACATGTTCCTTGCTGTAATATGCTTCATCTGAACCTGAAACCAACCACAGATCAGCAAAATTATCAACTAATCCATAGTGCTTATCTTCGATAATATTATCAAGCAATGAACTTATTGTATTCAGTGTTACACCAGGCATTTCGGTTTGTGAATAAAAGCCTGTGTAGAACAAATAAACACGGGCCAACATGGCTTGAGCAGCATATTTTGTCACACGGCCCTCTTCGCCTTCAACCGTTTCAGGTAAATCTTCGATGGCTGCCAGGTAGTCGCTGGCAATTTGCTCATATACCTCATCGGGATGAGCCTGACCTACATCAGCATCAGCCAAAGTAATTGGTTCAGTGATCAATGGAATATTTTCATACATACGTACTAAATTCGAATAGATATAAGCACGAATAAACTTAAGCTCAGCCATTATCCTTGCCTTCTCAGTCTCATCTTCGAACGTGATATCCGGGATTTTCTGCATCGCTACATTTGTACGATAAATACCTACATAGCCTCTCCACCAGAATTGATCGTGTTGCCAGTCTGTGGCCAGCATTTTATGTTTCTCGAAACGTCTGATATCAGTTCCGTCGGAAGAACTTCCCCCGCCGGTAAACATATCGTCGGAACACATGTTAAGAAAAAATTCAAACTCATTGGTCCCGCCTTTATCGTCGGTTGTAGCATTATAAGCAGCATAAAGGGCAGCATAAGCATCTTCCTCGGTTTGATAGAAGTTGTCTTCTGTGGTGGCCGTGTGATTATCAACCTCCAGATAATCGTCACATGCAGTAGCTCCTAAAATAAGCAGAGCCATTGTTATATGTAATATATATTTCTTCATGATCAGTATACTTTTTGTATCTATTTGAAAATGTGATTCAAACATCTGTTTCAATTAAAACCTTAAATTCATACCAACAGTAAAAGTTCTGGCCTGAGGGTATGTACCAGTATCAACTCCTGAATTGATGGTACCTGAACCAAACTCCACATCAACACCTGGATAATCGGTAAAGGTGTAAAGGTTCTGAGCAGCTACATACAGCTTTAAGTGTTCTATTTTTAAACGTGAAAGTGCGGTTTTACTGAAAGTATAGCCCAATTGTACGTTCTTAACGCGTAAATAGTCAGCATCAACAACATACCTGTCTGAGAAACGGCTATAGTTTTTGTTAGGGTCTTCAATTGAAGCACGTGGCTCACTGTTAGTTGAGTTTTCTCCGGTCCAACGGTTCAGCATGGTTTCCGGCAGATTTGTTAATCCTGCATCTAAGCGACGTGACAAATTCGCAATCTGGTGCCCTCCTGCGCCTTGCATGAACACTGAAACATCAAAGCCCTTCCAATCGGCAAACAATGATAAACCATAGAAATACACAGGATTAGAGTTACCCAGGTTTATCTTATCATTGTCATCTAAGATACCATCACCATTTTGGTCAATAAAACGCACATCACCCGGCTGTGCATCAGGCAACATTTTTACAATATCGCCATTCTCATTAACAGAAACCGGCATATTATCAATATCTGTCTGATTTTGGAATAAACCATCTGTTTCGTATCCCCAAAAGTAGCCTAATGGTTCACCTTCTTCAGCTCTGGTAACCATTCCATAGGTTTGAACAGTGGCTCCACCCAATACCTTCTCATCATTGCCGATATAAGTAACTTCGTTATCATTAAATGAGATATTAGCATTTACACCCCAGTTAAATGAAGCTGATTTATTATTGTAACCAAACTCAAATTCATAACCACGGTTGCGGACCTCAGCGGCATTATCAATGGGTGAATTACTACCATAGTGTCCCGGAATTTTAACCGCCAGAAGCAAATCTTTCGTTAACTTATTGTAATAGTCAAATGTAAAGGTGATTTTACTATCAAAGAAATGCGCATCTAAACCAATATCGGTTTGTTCGGATGTTTCCCAACGAATATCAGGTGTTGGAATGGTATTAGGTGCCAGGCCCTGCATTGACGTTCCGCTTGTAAGCGGGTTTCCGATAACATAAGCACCTGCATCTGAAATGTTTGATACATAAACAAAGTTACCGATGTGATTACTACCATTTTGTCCCCAACTTGCTCTTAGTTTAATGAAATTGGTAAAACCTTTAAGTGAGGCGGCAAAATTTTCATTGGTCAGTACCCATCCACCTGAGAGAGAAGGAAAGTAACCATACTTATTATCTGGTCCGAATCGTGATGAACCATCGGCCCTGAATGTAGCAGAAAAGAAGTACTTTTCATTAAAATCGTAATTAACCCGGGAAAAGAACGATACTAAACGGTTAGGAATTCCTTTACCACCGCTTGAGTTACGGGTTTCTTTATCGCTAATGGTATTATCAATGTAAGCGTAGTCTTCACCTTTAGGTGTTTTAGTTATATCAACACCACTTCCCCAAAGGCTGTGAGATGTTTCTTCTAAAATTGTACTACCTGCAACAGCATTAATACTGTGCTTGTTAAGGTCCAGATCATAGGTAATGACATTTTCCCAGTTGTGATTAAAGTAACGCGTCATACTTTTTTGTACATCGTCGACCAGGTTATAATCAGACGGGCTTAGTTTGTAAACCGGGTTATAGTCTTCCCAGGTAACATAAGCCAGGTCGATACCATATGAACTTTTGAATTTCAGGTTCTTTAAAAAGCTGTATTCAACAAACATATTACCCACAAACTTGTCTGTTCGGGTTTGCGAATGCAAATACTCCATTTTACCAACAGGATTGGTAATACCCTGACTTACGTATTCTGATACGCCATACTCACCATTTTCATCACGCACAGGTGTCAGAGGATCTAAGTTATAGGCAGATGCCAGAGGACCGCCGTAGATATTGTTAACAGAAATTCCACTACTTTCAATATTTGAGTAATACAATGAAGTACCTGTGCGTAACTTATCGTTGTGGCTCTTTGTTTCTGCATTTACCCGAGCTGTAATACGGCTGTAGTTTGAATTATCAGGAGCAACCAGACCCTCCTGACCAAAATAAGATATACCACTTGAGATCTTTGCTTTCTCTGTACCGCCGTTTAGGGTCACGCTATGGTTCATCATAGGCGCATTCTTATTGTAGATCTCATCTTGCCAGTCGGTATTGGCACGACGATTAAAATCCATTGGTCTGACCCCGTCATTTAACTGAGCTTCATTGTAAAAAAGCACATATTGGTCAGCATCCATCAGTGATAATTTACGCTCCGGATTCTGAATACTGTGGTAACCGTCATACGACACCGTGAAGGTCTGTGCTTTACCTTTTTTAGTTGTGATCAATACAACACCATTGGCACCACGTGCACCATAGATAGATGAAGATGCCGCATCTTTTAGTATTTCCATACTGGCAATATCACCAGGGTTCAAATAATCGATACCACCCACAGGCAGTCCGTCTACAATATATAGCGGGTCAGAATTCCCATTGGTACCTGCACCACGGATGCGTACCGACATTCCAGCCCCTGGCTGTGCAGAACTGCTGGTTACAGTAACTCCGGCTGTACGTCCCTGTAATGCCTGCTCAACTCTGAGGTTCTGAGTTTTTTCGATATCCTTTTCCCCTACGGATGATATAGCTGCTGTTAATGAGCTTTTCTTTCGCGTACCATAACCAACCGCAATTACTTCATCAAGTCCGATACTGCCTGACACCATTACTATATTAAGGCCACCTGAAGTGTTAGTATTTGTAATTTTAATTTCCTGAGTCTCCAAACCAATAAATGAGAATACCAACACATCATCAACAGAAACATTGTCAATAACATAGTTGCCATCCATATCGGAAATCACCCCCTTTTGCGTACCTTTTATGAGTATATTAACTCCGGGTACGCCACTACCAGTATCATCAGTAACCTTTCCGGATACAGATAAAGACTGAGCAAACATGCCTGTTACATTACACAATAGCAATGCAACTAATAATAGTTTTAATCTTTTCATAGTAACTTTACTTTTTAACAGATTTAGTCCCTTTCATGACTCGTTAGTTTTTGATTTGTATGTGATGAATGTAAAACTATGATATAGGAAGCAGGCGACACAAAAAAGACCATAGACACATGGTAGACAGACCAGATCAGGTATGGATATTCTATAGACAGGGATTTGTTAAGCACTGTTAATCAGCACCTATAGAAGCATAAACTTTTTTAAAGGTCATTATCTCCATACTGTCATCAGAAGTCACTTAACTAAAGCGGATATAGTTTCTTGTTCTGATTAATAGGCGATCATCTACTCAAAATTGAACTAAAAAACGAAGAACATCTTTACCTGAATAAGCTCGTCAGCGAATTGTTGTGAGATAGTATATTTCCTGCCAAACAGATAAAATGAAGGCAAGGGATTGAAGATTGAAGCCTCTTATTTAAATCATATTATGAAGCTTAAGCTAACTACCTTAAAACTATTACTGGTTATAAGCATGAGTCAGCTAACTTTTCGTGGTGTGGTATTGGTCTATAACTCTCTGATGAACTTATACAAGTTTTGAGAATGTTCTAACTTCAACTTCTTTCTTAAACGGTAACGAGCGGTATCTACGCTACTGGGTGAGATATTCAGAAATTTAGCTATTTCGTTTGTATTGGCATTAATTCGAATAAATGATATTAAACGAATATCATTAGGAGTCAGTTCTTCATATTGCGCAGAAACTTTCTGAATAAAATCCTGATGATCTTCTGAAAAAAGCTTATAAAACAGAAACTCTTTTTTCTCCTGGTTTATCTCCTGATCAATTTTATTGACCCAGCGTGAGGCCGCGCTGTTTTTCATTTGAGCCAAGGCTTCTCTGACGTCCACTAAAAATGCATTTTTGTGCCTGATAATTTCAGTAAACTGTAATAACTGTTTCTTTTGTGCCTGTACCTGCTCTGCCGCCGAACGTTTCTGATCATATTTATGTTTTAACCTTAGCTTTTGGTATTTGGCATATTGCACGCCTATTAAGATGAAAGCCAGAATAATAACAATTATTATTCCAATACGAAGATAGTAATAGCCAATGCCTTTTATTGTAATGGGCAATATTGTTTTTCTTTCTATCGTACCATTATAACGGCACTCCAATTCAAATGAGTAATCTCTAGGTTTTAAGTCCCCATAGGCTACTTGATTATTTGATAAGGACCATTCTGACCACTCTTTATTATAAGGCAAAAGCCGGTAGCGATATTCAATATTGTTTTTTTTGTCGCTGGCAAAAGAAAGGGTTACTGTTTTAAAATCCCGACTCTCAAGTGTCAAAGTTTCCTTCGTATATGGATAATATAACGTTTTGGGCTTATGAATCTCTGAATAAGTAATTTCAATTTCTGAAATAACAGGATCTTTTAATGCCTGATAGTTATATTTAAGATTGAGGGGTAATACCCTAACACCTTTATCCGTGCCGATATAAAGAAATTTATCATATATTTTCAAACATTCGAACTGCTCAACTATATCATTATTGACCTCACTTAAGAGCTTATTGTGAACAACAATTGAACCATTGGCCAGTTCCTCAATCATCCGTAGTTCGTTATCCTGAATGTAAATTGCAATATTGTTATCGACAGAAACTTCCAGGGCGATTATATTGCCACCCTTAACACTCTGGGTTAAAATCCTTTGAGTTTCTACAAAATGCCCCTCCTTAAATTCATAAAGCGCATTGCCATCATAAAACAACAAGCCATAATCTGTATCAAAAACATCTTTCATTTTCGTATCTCGCACAACACATGAATCATTATACACATGTATACTGCGAACAATTGAATCGCTGGTGCTACCATACACCCAAATGCAACGATTGGAACTATCATAACTAAGTTTAGGGTTTCCCCATAGCCATAGGTTTTGTTTTTCCACAAAACCGGTTCCGACCTGTTGCATCCACAATATTCCGGTATAGGCTGAAAATATAAAATTGTTTGAATCACCAAATTGGGCAACATCCATCACTCCCGTATTATTATACATGAGCTGCGCAGTAGCCTTATTAATTTTAATCAATCCATTATTATGACATGCAAAAACACCTGCTGAAGACTTATTTAATCCCCAAACCTGCCCTTGAGTGCCCTGAACAAGAGCAAAGTCACCAGATTGCTCATTAGAGTATAGTCCCTTGTTGGTTGCAACGTATGTTTTATCATCATCTAACAGAATATCATATGTTGCTCCCTTACTAATGATAGATTTTAATAAACTCTCCTTATTAATTTTGGCAATGCCGTAGTCGAGGCCAGCCCATAAATTACCATTATTATCAATAGCCAGCGACAGAACAGTATTATCCAACAATCCATGTTGGTGTTGTATCTTTCTTTGAATATGAGCCCCTTCATTATCTGATTTTACAGGGATAATACCGTCTAAAATAGAGCCGAGGTAAAAGGTCTTTTCATCATAATGAGTTGCAGAAAAACAGCTTGATTGTTCGGGTATACTCACTTTTCTAATTTTACTACCATCGTAAGCAAACACCTCTCCATTCAACATGACTATATAAAGATGATTATCATGTTCAAACAGCACCCTTACTTCCTGGTTATGAGCCTGCTCAAAAGGAGAAACAAAAGTAAATCCTTCGGAATCCAAAGTACCTAACCCTTTATCTGCAGTGGTAGTCCAAACTTTGCCCTGCCACTTTCCTAATCCTGAAACTCTCTGTGGAAATGTATATTGTGCCAGGCTTTTGGTTTTATGGTTGTATATTTTAATCGTACTATTTGCCTGATAGTAAACATTATCACCATTTACCTCAATATTCCAGACTCCACCATCAATGTCTGCCAGATAATTGTAACTTAACTGACCTGTTTCATCAATGTCAAAGTAACCAATTTCATCTCCCCCACACCAAATTTTATTATTGTGAATACATAATGCCCTTAATGATTTACCTGAAGGTAATTCATTTAATATCCATTGCCCATATACATAACGAAGTAAACCCTTACTATTCGCAATATAAACAACGTTATTAGCATCAACCTCTATATCCCAATTCTGCCTTCCGGCCCGGTACTCATTCTTGTCAAAAGATGTAATATCAGGAACATATGAATATTCAAGAGCATGTGTAAAGCTTGCCACACACAGAAATAGAGTAATTAATAGGTTGTTTTTTAAATTCATAACAATAGAAACACAGCAATTTACAGACCTGGTGATCCCCTTGCAATCAGATTATGCATTCTGTTACAAATGTAAGTATTAATTTCTTTTTTTTATTTCTATTAAATTATGTTGGATATAATCTCTTCAGTTGCACCTTGGTCAGGTGGAGGGAAAATAGCATACCAGGCATTAAACACCTCAGCTCACACGATAGCTATCTTTGGTCAGTCCTTTATAAAAGGATGTGCCTGCAAGGCACCGAGGGTTTTAGTGTTCGAAAAGAAGTTTTATAAACGTATAGATCTATGCATCATGTAAATCAGCTCTCCTCCTTACAAAAAGGCTGTATGTTTGTAATAAGAAACACATAAGCCTCTATTGTGTCGTAAATT
>NZ_JBNGPA010000023.1:0-100091 GCF_050589845.1 Carboxylicivirga agarovorans
CGGATATGCCTCCCAACCCCGACCTGGATATATCTCAATAAAGCAAGGATTGGATATTTTTACAATAAAATACGAAGGTTATTTGCTTGCTATGAGCATATTGAACAATAATAACAGTAAAGAGTAGCTTTTTGTAAGGAGGAGAGCTGATTTACATGATGCATAGATCTATACGTTTATAAAACTTCTTTTCGAACACTAAAGGGCGTTGCCCCTTGTTGTGATGTTTTAGGCTTTGACTGCGTCGATTTTCAATTCAGCCTAAGAAATATCTTATTTACAAACTGGATCCATTATGCATTTAGAAAAGCTGGTATCTTCCTTAATAGCCTCTTTAGTTTAATTCTAAGTTACCAGAAAATTAGACCCAACTTTTGTATATGTTCCTTTGCTACCACTGCATATGGAACAAAAAAAGAGGAGCAAGTCGCTCCTCTTTTATCCTGTTAGTTCTTTTTCTTCTTTATATCCGGGTATTCAATCCGTGCGTGGTAGATGTTTTTCAATTTATTCTTAAACACCTCTTTCGCTTCGTTTATTTCGCGGAATGTGATGGGAGCATTAATAAACTGATCTTCCTCCATCTGTATATTGATAATCTTCTCGACGAGCTTATCAATTTCATCATCAGAATATGTCTTAAGGCTGCGTGAAGCTGCCTCGATAGAGTCGGCCATCATCAGAATGGCAGTTTCCTTGGTGAAAGGAGTAGGTCCGGGATAAGTGAATGTGCTAATGTCAGGTGTTTTATCCGGATACTTGTTGATGAATGAATTGTAGAAGTATCTTGTTTTGGTGGTGCCCTGGTGTGTTGTTATAAAATCAATTATCTGTTTTGGCAGATTATGCTTTTGCGCCAGTCGAACGCCGTTGTCAATATGGTTAATAACAATTTTAGCGCTTTCCTCATACTCAAGGTCAGCATGGGGATTAAGCCCCCCTGCCTGATTTTCGGTAAAGAACATTGGAGAAGCCATTTTACCGATATCGTGGTACATAGCTCCTGCTCGCACAAGAGCAGGATTAGCATTTAACTTATAGGCTACCTCCTGGGCCAGATTTCCTACCTGGATACTATGCTGGAATGTGCCAGGCGTAGCTTCCGCCATTTCACGCAGAACAGGATGGTTGGTGTCTGCCAGTTCAATAAGAGTAACATCAGACAGGAAGCCAAATAGTTTTTCGAAGATCCAGATAAGAGGATAAACCATTAGAAGCATCACACCATTGGCCGCGAAGTAGACATACATAAAAGCGTTGACGTTGGTCAGTGTACCTTCTTGCCATAATACCAATGCCGTATAAATTAGCGAATAGGTCAGGATAATAAACATGGCTGCCCTTACAATATGGCTTCGTCGGGTCATTCTGAATAAGCTGAACATGGCAACAAGACCGACGGGTATCTGGATAAATACAAATTCAAAGCTATTTTGTGCAAAGAAGGCACATACTAAAATAGTGATGACATGCATGAAAAATGCCAATCGGCTATCGAGGAATGTGCGAATGATAATTGGAAGAATAGCAAAAGGTATAATGTAAAAAGGAAAATGAACAAAGAACTGGTTCAGGCTGGCAAAAACAACCATTAAAAGTGTGATCAGCAATATAAAGCCAATGGAGCTGATTGAGTTATAAACATCATGTCTGAAATAGTACAGGAATAAAAATATTGCTGTGAAGAGAAAGGCTATCAGCAGAAACTGACCGGCCAATATAAAGTAATAATCGGTTTCAGAAGCAATGTTTGCCTCATACTTTCGTCTTAACGAATCGATTACTTTTTCTGTTTCAAGCGTCACGATTTCACCCTGGTCAATGATACGCTGGCCTGCCAGGACGCGCCCCGAAGTCAGGGATATATTCTTTTTAAGCAAGGCAAGTTCCTCATTACTTCTCTGCTGATTAAAGACAATATTGGCTTCGATGTATTTGTTTAACTGCAGTGCATCAATAAACTGAGATGTTAATGTGATCAAAGCATCATCTTTAATTGAAAGTTCTGCAACGATATTGCTTACCAGTTCTTTATAGGCACTGGTGCGTTGTTCGAGTTCAGCCAGCTCATAGGGTTCCACAAAGGCCCCTTTAATAAGCATTAACTCAAAACTGGGCGGAGCATCGATGTTTTCTTCCGGGAGCATTATGATTCCTTTGGCATATAAGGCATCAAGGTTATTGATGATGATGCCTTTGATCAAAGCAAAGTAGGAAGTGTCGGTCGCATAATTACTGCTCAGGGATTGAAAATTGGTTTTGTTTTTATCGATGAACTGATCGAAGTCGCTGGAGAAACGTTGCTTTATAATGGCAGACAAAAGGGTATCCATCTCAAAGTAAGGGCGATGGTTTTTACTGGCTGCATTGATCTCATTATTGAGCTCTGTTTGCGTTTTATAGATCGGGAAATCAAACGGAGCAATCAGTGCCTGGTGTTTCCAGGGCGTGCCATTCTGGTATTCATATGCAAATTTTCCCGTTTTAGGCAATAAATAGGTTATGATGGCAATGCTTGCTAAAAAAAGTAATATCCTTGCTATGGGTTTATAAAATTTACTTTTAAATCGTGAAAAGAGTTCAAGCATAATTCTGATTTTTATTAATGGCATGATTAATATGACCAAAGATAGTTAAAGCTAAGTTTTTTTAACCTTATTTTGTCAGCGATAGTTATTGTAACTATCGTTACTATTATATCAACAGATATTCAACACATGGAGAAGTCGATATGTACATATGGTTTTATACCGGTACGGAGTGAAGCAGCCGAAAGCGCTGAGATGGTTACGCAGCTGCTGTTTGGAGAAACCTTTGATATTATTGAAAAGCAGGAAAACTGGTGTAAAATAAGGGCGCATCATGATCAGTATGAAGGCTGGATAAATTCCAGGCTGGTCGTTTCGTTAATGGATAAGGAAGTTGAAAACTGGATAAATGCAGAGAAATGGGTTGTACCTGCCCCTTTTATCAGAGTCGTTTCAGAACCAGATAAAACAACCCATTTGTTATCGGGGGGAAGCACTATTTACTTTAATGAAGCCGATAGAAATTCATTTAGAATCGGTAATAAAGAGTATTATTTATCGGGCAATTTTAACGCATCTAAACCGGGTGGAACAATTGCTGATAGTGCCACGGCTTTTATAAATGCTCCGTATTTGTGGGGAGGACGCAGTTTTTTTGGTATTGATTGTTCGGGTTTAACACAGAACGTATATAAAATAGCTGGTTTTCAATTACCACGTGATGCCTCGCAGCAAGTAGAGTTAGGTGATATCGTTAATTTTGTTGAAGAAGCTGTTTTAGGAGATTTGGCCTTTTTTGATAATGAGGAAGGAAAAATTACTCATGTTGGCTTGTGTCTTGGTAAAGGTGAAATTATTCATGCATCGGGGCGCGTAAGAATTGATAAATTGGATCATCAGGGTATATTTGATGAAGAAACAAAGTCATACAGCCATAAGTTAAGGGTTATTAAACGAGTGTTATAATGGGCTATACCTATGAATATCCACGTCCGGCTGTAACCACAGATGTGGTTTTGTTATCGACTAAACCCACTCCACAGGTATTATTAATAAAGCGTGGCAAAGAACCCTATAAAGACTGCTGGGCTTTACCCGGTGGCTTTGTTGATATGGATGAAGATTTGCCTGCCGCAGCACTGCGTGAACTAAAAGAAGAAACAGGCATAAGTAACATAAGCATCCGACAATTTAAAACTTACGGTGCTGTTAACAGGGATCCGCGTCACAGAACCATATCAGTAGTTTATACATCAGTTACAGAATCGCCCCTGCAAGCAATTGGTATGGATGATGCTGCAGAAGCCAGGTGGTTTGGAACAGATGAGCTTCCGCCACTGGCATTTGATCACCAGTTGATAATGGAGGAAGCGCTACATTCATTTCAAAAGGATGGAATCCTTTAATATATCATAGGTTTCAGGACCTTTACTGAAAAGTAAGTCAATCATACTTAAATTTGGAATAAAGGGGTATTTGTCAGAAAACACCTGGCGATACTCACGGCACTGGTACATCTTATCATCTTCGGGCCTGGCCTTAGGATGGATTAAACGCCGTATATCATCAGTGGCTTCATCCTGATGAAGGTAGTCATCGGTAAGTTTTACTTCAATATCTAACTCCAGTTCATCAAGAAGAACGTGGAATAAACCCATGTTGAAATCAACCAGGTACTTGAACCTTTTCTCATAAAAAGGAGCAAAGTCATCGGCATAATATTCAAAGAAAGGCGAACTGTTGTAGGCCGATACTATTGAGCGCCAATGTTGCTTTTGCCAGTCGGTATCGTAACTAATTTGAGTATTCTTAAGGCTTACCTTCTCATTTTTCACATTAACAACAGGCACAGCCAGACTAAGAGGACCATTGGCTCCTGTTATTGTACATCGGTTGCTGTATGTTTTACGCTGATAATTGGCATGCTGCTCAATTGTTACTTGCGAGCTATTAACAACATAGGCAAATAAATGTATTGGTCCTAAATATGTTAAAGGAATCGTTTTATTCAGAAACATCTGCTTCAATAGGTTCTTCTGCTTCTTCCTTTGCTGAGCCCGGCTTTTTCCTCATTTTTGACTTAATGAAAAAGTAAGAAGCTCCCGCTATGACTCCGGCAAGAAAGACAATGATTAATAAGATGGCCAGTGATATCTCTATCTGGCTAAATAAAATGTCAACATCTACAGGTTCGGCATTCAGAACTGAGAAAATCACTAATAAAGTGGATAATATCAGTAATACCCAAAATGATTTTTTCATTGTTTGTTGGTTAAAAGTTAATATATAACTCCGGTTAATATGACTGCAAGATAATTATTTTATCGCTTATCGGCTTATAAACTGTATCCCGGTTATAGTTTTTCAACCCGACCAATGATATGGTTCTCTGGTACAAAGCCCCAATAACGACTATCAAAGGAATGTTTCTTATTATCGCCACTTACCCAGTAGTAATTCAGTTTAAAAGTGTATTCACTGGTTCTTTTATTGTTAATGAATATCTGGTCATTCACAACAGACAGAGTATTTTCTTCGTAGGCTTCAATAATACGTCTGTAAAGGGGGAGATTGGTTAATGTCAGGTGTACTGTTTTTCCTTTTGTTGGCATAATAACAGGTCCCAGCCATGAAGCATTCCAAAGGTAACTGGCTTTAAAGGGGAAGACATTTGTATTGGGCATGTTCATCACCTCTTCAACTTTAACAAGGTACTGGTTCCAGTTGTTTTCTTCTACAATGGACGACGATATCTCGATCAGTTGAGAGCCATTTTCACGATAGCTTGTCGCTGCCGATTTAATCATTCGATCGATCACCTGCGATGGAGTATTACTACTTACCTCATATCGTGCGATGGTCAGTTTATTGAACCTGCATGGCACATTGTTAATGAAAGCATCACCGTTGACAATGCGAAGCGTATCGCCGGGCAAAGCGACCAGGCGTTTAATATAAACCTGCCGTTTCGTTACCTTGTTAGCCTTTACTTTGCCGTCAAGTAAAGGGTTGTAAGTATGCGTTGTTTCAAATTGTCGTTTAATAAAGTGATAATCCTCGCTTTTAAAATCGACAAAACTGGTATCACCTTCAGGAAAATAGAAGGCTATTATATCGCCACTGTTCATTTCACTATATCCGTTCAAGCGTCGGTATTCGCCTACTTTATTGGGATGAATGGCCGGACCATAGGCTAGCTTATTTATGACAATCAACTCATTGTTGTAAAAGGCAGGAAGCATACTGCTGGCCTTAATTGTATAAAAGCTTAAAAGGTAGCTGCTGACGAACCACAGCACAAAAAGTGATAAGGCTACAGCAAGCAACCACTCGCTGATCTTATAAAAGGAGGGAGTGACTTTCTGCCGGCCTTTCTGAATAAAAGTGAATAATGTATATTTCCAGAAGAGCAAACAGGTAAATAAAAGTGTTATGCACAATGCCCAGCTCTGGCTCCATATAACCAGAAGCAAAAGAGCAATGATAACAATGTATTTTAGTACTGACTTTATCATGTCATAAAAAAAAAGGAAGCTCTGTTTGAGCTTCCTAAAAATATCTATTTATGAACAATTTTAAAAAATCTGTTCCAACGAATACTGGCTGGGAAGCCTTTATCTTTATTTAAGGATAGCCACACCAGAATTGGTTTACCTACAATATGGTCTTCAGGTACAAAACCCCAGTATCTTGAGTCGGCTGATTTGTGGCGATTATCACCTAACATAAAGTAATAATTCATTTTGAAGGTGTAGCTGCTTGCCAATTCACCGTTAATGTATATCTGGTTATTCTTTACTTTCAGTTCGTTACCCTCGTAAGCCGTGATAATGCGCTCATAAATAACCAGGTTATTTATGTTCAGGTCAACTGTTGCACCAGCTTCAGGCATTTTCAATGGGCCGAAATTGTCACGTGTCCAATTGTAAGAGCTGCTGAAAGGGAAGGCCTGGAATCCGGTTCCGTCAGCCAGTTCTTCTTCAATCTCTATGCTCTTGATAAATGACATGGCTTTAACTTTCTCAGCCATTTCTTCAGTAAGCGGTAAATAGTATTTTGGAGGAATACCACTCTGGTCGGCTTTAGCTATACCCAAACGCTCATAAAACCGATCGTTTAAAACAGTACCATCGGTCTCGATATTGTAGTTGTGCTGAATATCCTTTGGATTTTCAACCGCCTCTCCATTAATGTATATCTGGTTGCTCCTGATTTCAAATACATCGCCTGGGATAGCAACGCATCGTTTTACGTAATTGTCTCGGCGGTCAACCGGACGATACAAGACATCACCAAAAGTGCCAGGATCGCTGTCTATTACCTGACGTCCAATATTCATCAGGTAATGGTTACGATGCCAGTCAGAAGAAAAAGGCTGTTTTGGCAGTAGCTGTTTGTTACGCAAAACCTGCGATTTACCAAGTTCCATTGTCAGATTGTAATAATCCGGATTGGTTTGTCTGAACGGCACGGTATCACCAGCCGGAAAGTTAAATACAACAATATCGTCACGTTTAACATCGCCAAATCCTTTCAGACGTTTATAATCCCAATGTGGCCAGTCGGTGTATGACTTGGAGTTGGTAATAGGAAAGGTGTTCTGAACCAAAGGAAATGCTATGGGTGTATTTGGCATACGTGGCCCGTAACTCACCTTGCTTACAAACAAATGATCGCCCACCAACAATGACTTCTCCAATGAGCTTGTTGGTATCTTATAATTCTGAAATAAGAAAATATTGATCATGTACACCGCAAACAGTGCGAATATAAGCGCATCGGCCCATTCAATAAAAGCACTTGGTTTTTTGCCGTCTTTTGTCTTTTTCCAAAAGTCCCATGGAATTTTCTTAGTAATATAGGTATCAAACAATAATGGGTACAATAAAAGTAACCAGAAGTTACCTACCCATATAACCCATAATAGAAATACTACGCTTGCAATACCAAGCTTGATCCATCTGAATAAAGGAATATTCTGCATTAGAGTTTATTTTAGGTTAGAAGTTTAATAAGTCATTCATTGTAAGGAAGCCTGAGTTTTTAGCAGCAAATTCAGCTGCCAAAACAGCACCCAGGGCAAAACCTTTACGCGACTTGGCACTGTGATGTATAATTATTTCATCAACTGATGAATCGTATTTAATGGTATGAATGCCCGGAACCTGTCCTTCGCGTATCGCCTTAATGGCTATGTCAGAATTGCTCTCTTCGGCATCCAGTTTCCAATCTGTTTTCTTATCCATGTTCTCAATAAGACCTTCGGCTAAGGTAATAGCTGTTCCACTTGGTTCATCAAGCTTTTGAGTGTGGTGTACCTCTTCCATTGATACATTGTACTCGTCCATCTTGTTCATGATGCGGGCCAACTGTTTGTTGAGCTCAAAAAAGATATTAACGCCTAGGCTGAAGTTTGAAGCATAAAAGAACGTCTGGTTATCATTTTTACAACGTTCCTGGATATCCGGCAATTGATCTAGCCATCCGGTGGTACCTGATACAACAGGAATATTGGCTTCAAAACATTTCAAATAATTGTTGTAAGCAGCCTCAGGGCGTGTGAATTCAATGGCTACATCGGCCGACTTAAATCCCTCGTCGGTAAATGAGTCTTTACTCGATACATCTATTTTGCTGACAATCTCATGTCCGCGGTCAAGTGCAATTTTCTCAATTTCCTGACCCATTTTTCCGTAACCGATAAGTGCTATTTTCATTTTCTAAAACTTTTCAATACTAAATGTTTGTATAATTCTTCACGTTATTGTTTCAATTGTTGAAGGGTGAAGAGCTGCTGCTTATTGTGTTTGAAAAACAACAGGTGAACAAACTGTTCGAGCAAAGATAAAAAATATGTAAGTAAGTTAGCGGAATAATACTTTTTAAGAGGAGGAATGCCCACACTTTAACTATTCTTTAACCAATAATGCGTAACAGGGGATATATGCAGTACCTGACAACATTCCCAACCAAACTATAATTATTCAATAATTCATACGTTTATTAAACCAAAGGGCATCGTTAAATTTTTATCTTTGCCACGGCCTGATATACATAAAAATAAAGTAATGAAGCAGTTATTATTGATTTTGACAATTGTTGGATGGTGCATGAGCACTGCGATTACGGCACAATCGTACCGTAAAAACACTACGCCTGAATACATAGACCAGTACAAGGATTTAGCCATTAAGGAAATGAAGCGTGTTGGTATTCCGGCCAGTATTACAATGGCGCAGGCAATACTGGAGTCGGGGAATGGTAACAGTACCCTGGCACGAAAATCCAACAACCATTTTGGAATCAAATGTCATAGTGACTGGAAAGGAAAACGAGTGTATCACGACGATGACGCAAAAGGGGAATGCTTCAGAAAATACAAAACCGTTTACGAGTCATATATTGATCATTCAGAATTTTTGACCAATAAAAAGCGTTATGCCAGTTTGTTTGATTTGAAGATAACTGACTATAAAGGCTGGTCGAAAGGCTTAAAGAAGGCAGGTTATGCCACTGATCCTAAATATGCCCATCGCCTGATCGATATTATAGAGAAGAATAAGCTGTATCTGCTGGATGAAAATAAATACTGGAAGAAGCCGGCAACAGCAACAGGCGATGATAATTTTGTCATTACCACTTATAACACCCACGTGGTTGATTATAACAATGGCGTTAAATACATACGTGTTGAAGAAGGAGATACCTTCGAATCGGTATCAGAAGAATTTGGATTGCGTCCATGGGAACTGTATCACTACAATGACTTAGCTAAATCGGCTGATATACAGGATTACCGGTATATATACATTCAGGGTAAGAAAGGTAAGGCACATAAGAACCACGAGTATCATGTGGTTAAAGAAGGTGAAGATTTACACTATATCTCACATAAGTATGGAGTGAAAATGACTAAACTGCGTAAGTTTAACCGCCTTCGTGACAATGAAAAGGTTAAACCCGGAGATAGGCTTAACCTGAGAAGAAAGAAAAAATAAGCCGTATAAACGCATAAAAAAGAGGGTGTCTGAATTTCAGACACCCTCTTTTTATATGTTGTATTGGTTCAGTTTAAACCATGATCCTGGTTTTATAAAATGTTTTCGATTTGTTCGGTGTCGAAGCCGCGCAGTAATTCTTCGATGGTCATGCGCTTTTTGCCGGCCAGTTGTAATTGTGTAATATTCAATACGCCACTTCCGGTACCTACGCTTAAGTAAGTTTTATTATCAGAGTCAAATTGACCTGCTGCCAGTTGCTTGTCTTTATTTCTATCTGCAAAGAATACTTTACAACTGATTTGCTTGCCGTTTTTCATGCTGAACTCAGTCCAGGCTGTTGGATAAGGTGATAGTCCACGTATATGATTGCGAATGGCCTCAGCATCTTTCTGCCAGTCAATGCGACAATCATCCTTAAAGATCTTAGGTGCATGTCTTAACTCATTCTCATCGTTACTTTGCGGTAATGCCTCAGCGGCGTCCTCTTCAATGGCTTTCACAGTTTTTACCACCAAGCCGGCTCCAAGAACCATCATTTTATCATGAATAGTACCAGCAGTATCCTCATCATTAACAGGCATTTTTTCCTGGAAAATAATATTACCGGTATCAATCTCGTGTTTCAAAAAGAAGGTCGTAACGCCGGTTTCTTTATCACCATTGATGACAGCCCAGTTGATGGGAGCCGCACCACGGTAGCGTGGTAACAATGAGCCATGCAAATTAAATGAACCAAGGGGAGGCATGCTCCACACCACTTCAGGCAGCATCCTGAATGCAACTATAATTTGCAAATCGGCTTTTAATGCTTTTAAGTCTGAAAGGAATTCTTCATTTTTCAGTTTTTCAGGCTGTAAAACCGGAATATCAACAGAAACAGCATATTCCTTAACCGGCGACTGCTTTAGCTTTTGCCCACGACCAGCAGGGCGATCAGGGGCAGTAACTACCCCTACTATATTGTAATTGTTTTCAACAAGTGCTTTTAAACTCTCAACAGCAAAGTCGGGAGTACCCATAAACACGATTCGTAAATCTTTATTCGCCATAATAGTATTTGCCTTATTCTTTTAATTCTCTGTTTCCCTTTGTATGAGGAGGAAAGTAAGGGCAATGCTTGCAGCCATTACCACAGCAATAACCTCTTTCTTTCAGGTACTTCTCTGTCATAATTCTAAAGCCTCGCGGGTCCATGTAATAATCTACATTTTCTTCGAGGGGTGAGGACATGTAAAAATCGTCAAAATCCATTGATCACTTTTTTGAATTGACAAATATAAAGGGAATTATGCATGATGGCATAAAAAAAGATCGCATCTTACTTTTCACAAGTGAAAGAAAGATGCGATCCTGTATTATAAAATGAAGTTATTTACCTGGAAGAGGTATTATTTCTGGCTGAATTGCTTCATGAACTGCACGCGTAAATACCCTGCCGGATTAGCAGCGTTCGACTGGCTCAAAGCTCCCTGGAAATCAGCAATTGTTTTGTAATTATGCTTGTCCATCCACTTGTCAATTTCGTAGTTGAAGCGCTCAATGCTCTCAACCCCGTTTTTATAAAGCGTACTGGCCATTTGCACAACTTTTGCACCTGCCAGCAACATTTTTATTGCTGTTCTTGAATCGTGTATTCCTGTTGTTGCTGCCAAATCGCACTCTACCCTGTTTGATGTAATGGCAATCCAGCGAAGCGGCATGGTATACTCATGCTCCTGGCTGAATATATGCGTTGGAATTACTTCAAGATTATCAACATCAATATCGGGTGAATAAAAACGATTGAAAAGTGTCATGCCTGCTATACCTGATTTAGATAAACGAGTTATCATATCGGCCAGGTTTGAAAAGTAATGGCTTATTTTTATTGAAACAGGAATATTAACTTCTTTTAAAACAGCTTCGATAATATCGAAATAGACCTTTTCATTGTCCTCCGCTTTTCTGTCAATATCCGATGGCAATGAGAAGATGTTTAGCTCAAGAGCGTCAGCACCGGCATCCTGCAAAGTGCGGGCATACGATGGCCAGTTATGAGAAGTGATACAGTTAATGCTGGCAATAACGGGAATGTTAACTTCTTTTTTACAATCGGTAACCAACCTCAGATAATCACTCAATGTGTTTTCCACATCAAAAGTGTCATAATAATCCATTGTTTCAGGATATAGATGGTTTTCTGAATGCAAACGATGTAAGTCACGCTCCATCTCTGTAACGATCTCTTCTTCAAATAGTGATTTAAGCACTACTGCACCTGCACCGGCTTTCTCAATGTTCTTAATATCTTCTAATGAGTTTGTCAGTCCTGAGCTGGCTGCAATTATCGGACTCTTTAATTTTAGTCCAAGGTAAGTGGTAGAAATGTCGGGCATAATTTTAGAATTTTTGTTGAAAAAAGGGTTTTCTAAATAAAAATCTTCACAACTTTATACTGAAGTTATTTAAAGTTATACAGAAAATCTGTAAGTAATATCTTGATTTCATTGACTTCTGCTAATTTTTATTCGGTAGCTAAGGCCATGCGATTCAAAATTGAGCATAGTCACTAAAAATCAATCTATCACTCTCGAAATTCCACTGCAACATTAAGCAACTTCATTGCTGTAGACAGATTGCCATGATAAAACAAATAAAGAATTCGTATTGTTGCGTAGGATTAATGTCAGGAACATCATTAGATGGCTTAGACATGGTTTTGTGCCACCTTGAGAAACGGAATGATCAATGGAAGTATAGTATTATAAAGAGTGTAAGCATTGAATACTCAGTTGAATGGAAAAAGAACTTAGAACAGGCGGTTAAGCTGTCGGGCAAGGAACTATTATTATTGCACCGCAGGTATGGTTCATGGCTGGGGGAGTGTGTTATGAACTTTTTGGCAGATGTAAACCCGCAGCCTGATCTGATTGCATCGCATGGGCATACCGTATTTCATGAGCCGCAAAACAATTTCAATTTTCAACTGGGTGACGCGAATATGATCGCTGCAAAAACAGGAATAGTCACTGTTTCTGATTTTCGAAGCCTTGATATTTGCCTCAATGGTCAGGGTGCACCATTGGTGCCAATAGGCGATCAATTGCTTTTCTCAGAATACGATGCCTGTGTTAATATCGGGGGATTCGTAAACGTATCATGTGATATTGATGGAGAAAGGCGTGCCTGGGATATTTGTCCTGCCAATTTTGTACTAAACCGACTGGTAGATAAAATTGGTTTATCAATGGACAAAGACGGCGCATTGGGGAAGGAGGGACAAGTTATACAGCCCTTGCTTGATGAGCTCAATACCCTGGCCTATTATCAGCTTGATGCACCTAAATCCCTGGCCCAGGAGTGGGTTGAGTGCTCTTTTCAGCCCATTATAGACCGCTATGCCGGTCAGCATTTAGCCGATATAGTACGTACATGTTATCAACATATGGCATTGATAATATCAAAGGAATTAAACAGCTATGCAAAAGGAGGGAAGATACTTTTTACCGGGGGTGGCGTATTAAATGTATTTTTAATGGACCTGATAAAGCAATACTGCTCGGGGCAGATTGTTATACCCGACAGGCAAATTATTGACTACAAAGAAGCACTGGTTTTCGCCTTGCTTGGAGCTCTGAGGCTCAATGGAGAAAGTAATTGCTTAAAAACTGTCACAGGAGCTGACAGATCCTGCAGCTCTGGTATTGTTATTTAAAGTACGCATTTCAGTTATCCGTCTATTCGGGCAAGTGCTATTTAGTATTGTGATTTAAAGTGGAGAAAAAAGAAACTGGTGGAGCCGTCATGATCATTTTCAAACTTATCACTAATCACACCCATTAATGACCATATTACTTGACCGCAGAAATAAGTAATGGCTTCCACCAGCACCTCTTACTTAATGAAACACATCAATTATAAATATGTTTACAGATATTTACATTCGGGCATAAAAAAAAGGAGAACCATGTCTCCTTTTTCTCATATATGCTTATTCTAATTACTTTTTCTCATACTTAAAGAAATCAAGATTATGGCCCATGCGCTCTTTCTTGGTCTTCATGTAGTCTTCGTTGTGTGGATTAGGATTAACTTCGATAGAGACGTTTTCAACAACTTCAAGGCCATAGCCTTCGAGGCCAATGCGTTTGATTGGGTTGTTAGTCATTAAGCGCATTTTACCTACACCTAACTCACGAAGAATTTGTGCACCAACGCCATAATCGCGCTCATCTTCTTCAAATCCCAGCTGAATATTTGCATCAACAGTGTCAAGGCCTTCTTCCTGCAATTTATAGGCAGCGATTTTATTCATCAGACCAATACCACGTCCTTCCTGATTCATATAAACCAGTACACCTTTACCTTCTTTTTCAATCTGCTCCATTGCTTTCTGCAATTGCTCTCCGCACTCACATCTCAATGAACCAAAAATATCTCCTGTGGCGCACGATGAGTGAACACGAACCAATACAGGCTCATCTTCAGTCCATTCACCTTTGATAAGAGCCATGTGCTCCAGACCGTTTGACTTTTGTTTGAACGGAATAAAACGGAAATCACCCTGTGCCGTTGGTAAATTAACTTCAACACCTTTAATGATCAGGCTTTCCTTTTGCAGGCGGTATGCTATCAGATCTTTAATGGTGATAATTTTTAGCTGGAACTTCTCAGCGATCTTAACCAACTGAGGCAAGCGAGCCATTGTTCCGTCTTCGTTCAATATCTCAACCAATACTGCTGCTGGCTGTAAACCTGCCAAACGAGCCAGATCCACACCTGCTTCAGTATGGCCTGCACGGCGCAGTACACCCCTGTTTTTCGCTTTAAGCGGGAATATGTGTCCCGGACGACCTAACTCTTCAGGTTTAGTGTCGGGATTCGTTAATGCTAATATGGTTTTTGCCCTGTCGGAAGCTGAGATACCGGTAGTACATCCATAGCCCAGTAAATCAACAGAAACAGTAAAAGGAGTAGCGTGACTAGCTGTGTTTTTACCCACCATTAAATCCAATTCCAACTCCTCGCATCGCTCTTCTGTTAATGGGGTGCATATCAGGCCACGTCCATGTGTTGCCATGAAGTTGACCTTTTCAGGTGTCATTGTTTCGGCAGCTGCAATGAAATCGCCTTCGTTTTCACGATCTTCATCATCAACAACAATAATTAACTCACCATTTTTAATTGCTTCAATAGCCTCAGGTATTGAATTCAATTTTAGCTCTTGTTCTGCTGACATTTTATATAAATATTTTGACAGTGTTACCCTTTATGGGACTGCAAAATTAATGATTTTAAATACCAAAACAATGAAATGACTCAGGTCTTGGAAATAGTTTCATCCTCTTTCTCCTTATCCAAGCGGTTTTTCAGGTCAAATTTTTCTCTTTTAAAGAGCTTTTGGAAGAAAATAATATAGGCATCAGCATTAAGTAAAGTCGAATCAGTTGCCGATTTGTATGTTAAAAAGGCACCAAGCGGAAACAATATAGCTGATGATAACCACATGCCCTGGTATACCTGCCATGCACCTTCTTTGGCAAATTTTACTCCCAGGGTATCTACGATGTAGTAAAAGATAAAGAACAGCACAGAGATAACAACCGGCATGCCAAGTCCTCCTTTTCTGATGATCGCTCCAAGGGGAGCGCCGATAAAGAAAAAGATGAAGCAGGCAAATGAAAGAGTAAACTTACGGTGTACTTCCATGTAGTGCTTGGTTATTTTGGTCTGATAATTCCGGTAGCGGCTCAGTTTTCCTTCCAGCTGGCTCCGGTTGTCCTGTACCTGACGCTTAGCACCTTCAATGGCAATCATTTGCTGGTGAGTGCTCATGCTTTGGAATAAGGAATCATAATTGAGTACAGCGCTGGAGTCAATAGAAACTTTAGGGGCTTCTTTATTTCTCCTTTGCTGATAACGACGCTGCTGGAAATAAAAATTGTCTGTTTGTTTGGAGATGCTGCTTACCACTTCATTTTTTTGAAAGTCAAGCGTGTCTATCCCATCACTCAGCTGACTTAGGTTTTTCATCCTGTCGTGGCTCGAGAAGAGTTGCTCGTCAGAGCGCTCAAGGTTGTGACCTTCCATCTCAAATAAAGCAGTCTGTCTTTTGAATTTATCTTTTCTAAACCGTTGCTGATTTCTTTTGTTAATCCTTTTTCTCTCATTTTGAACGTTTTCCTCAAAACGAACACCATCCATCAGGGTTAACTTCATAAAACCATTGTCTTTAGCTACCTGTAGTTTGCCCGAGTCGGCAATGGTAACATTAGAGTTCGGGTTTCTGTTATCCCTGTGATCATAAATCATAACATCGTGCATTAAACCTGTTTCAGGATCTTTGCTACTGATCTTAATTCTGAAATCTTCAATGCCATCGTAAAAGACCTGTTCTTTTATCTCTAATTCAGGTTTTTTCTGTTTAACCGACCAAAGCAGTGTGTATAATTTTAAGTTGGCCCATGGCAATACATTATTGGAAAAGCCAAATGCAAGTACCGAGATAATTATGGTTACCCAAATAAGTGGTTTCATGGTACGAAGCAAAGAAACACCAGAAGCCTTAATGGCTGTAAGCTCATAGTTTTCGCCCAGGCTTCCAAAGGTCATTAACGACGCCAGTAGTATAGCAAGTGGCAAAGCCATAGGTATTACCTGTACTGAAGCATAGAATAAAAGTTCACCCAGGGTTAAAAAATCCAGTCCTTTACCTACCAGGTCATCTACGTAACGCCATAAAAATTGCATTACCAGAATAAACAAGGATATAAAGAAAGTCATGGCCAGGGGACCCAAATAACTTTTTAATATGAAGAGGTGTAACTTTTTCATGTGCTCTGAAATCTCCTACACTATAAACGCGTTTGATGAGGCAAAGTTAGTTGAATCCTTTAAACATCCATACAATGTGTTTTAGGTTTTTGCTTTTACCAGAGCATAAATAAAGAAATAGTGGCATTTAAAATCTTTGTAATGCTTATCTACAGACTTCCAAATCTTAGCTTTTTTCTGAAAAGGTCTCTGATGTTCTCAATGTTAAGGAGGCTTGAGTCTGTAGAAGATTGATAACTTAGTAACAAGGCTATAATGAGCAATATGGCAGATGATAACCATGTGCCGATAACAACTGGAAGCGCTCCTTTTTTAGCCATGTTACAGCCAAAAGTATCGAGCATGTAGAAAACTATAAACAGAATGATGGCTATAACGACCGGCATGCCAAATCCACCTTTTCTGATTATAGCTCCCAGCGATGAACCAATGAAGAAAAAAATGATGCAAGTAAAGGGGAGTGTCAATTTGCGATTTATTTCTACCTGATGCGAAATTTCTTTGCGTTGAAGTAAGTCGTGATGAGCTAATTCCTTTTTTAAGGAAAGCAGTTGTTCTTGTGTCTTTCGTTTAGCATTGTTGATAGCTACAAGTTGTTGCCTGTGGTTTTGGTTTTCAATGTATGAGTTTACCGCCGGTGTCGGGGGAGCTGTGTTGTTATATTCAAATTGATGTTTGAAGCGTTGACTTATCTGGGAGACAATTTCATTTTGCTCTTTCCGATATTTAAGAATATCGCCTTTGAGTTGTTTATAATTCTTCATCTTGTTGTGGCCGGCATAGCCTGCTTCATCCACATTAAGCTCTTTATTCTGAAAATCAATTAATGTGATTTGCCGTTTAAACTTGTCGCGACGATAAAATTGCTGATCACTAGTTGTCAGACTACTTTGTTTGTTTTTCGCGTTTTCTTCATAACGTATTCCATTGTGCAAAGTAATACGCATCATATTACTATTTTCATCCATTTTTAAATAGCCAACATCTGCAATAGTTGTATTAGCGCCCGGATTATTTGAGTTACTATGATCATATATCATTAAGTCTTCCAGGGCACCTGACTCTTTGTTTTTGTTTTCAGCTTTGATGCTGTAGTTCCCTAACTTAGTAAACTCCTTTTCTTTAATTTCAAGTTCCGGTTGATGTGTTTTTATGGAATACATCAAAGAATAAAACTTAAGGTTGGCCCAGGGCATGACGTTGTCAGAAAATGCATATGCAGCCATTGACAGTATGATGGTCAGGATTATTAATGGCTTCATGCATTTTAACAGCGAAACACCAGAGGCTTTGATTGCTGTGAGTTCATAATTCTCGCCCATGTTTCCGAAGGTCATCAGCGAGGCCAGCAGTATGGCTAAGGGTAAAGCCATGGGCATGACCTGTAAGATCGAATAAAATAATAATTGGCTTATGGTTGCTATATCAAGACCTTTCCCGACTAAAATATCAATGTATTGCCAAAGTATTTGCATCAACAATACAAACAGGGAGATAAAGAAAGTACTGATTAAAGGGCCAATAAAGCTTTTTAGGGTAAAGAGGTGAAGTTTTTTCATGAATAAATGCCATATATATTACTGTTTTTATGACAACTAATAATGAAATAACTCTTATTTCTAAAGCAAAAAAAGTCCGGTTATAGTACTAACCGGACTTTGATAATATGATTTAATAGTTTCTTATACAGAACCTAATCCATGCTTTAATTCGTCAACCTGCTGATTCCATAATTCCATGGCATCTTCTTTTTCATCTTCTTCAGCAAAATCAATTATAACTAATGCTGTTTCACCTGTCAGGTCATCCACATTGATTCGGAATTCGAAGTAAGCTTTATCGTCTTCATCATCTAACCAGTGGTAACGCACCATTTTATTTTCCTTGCGCAATACTTGTTCAGCTTGCTGTTCAGAGCCTTCCCAAACGAAAGTATATATTTTGCCTTTTAAGTTAACATCGTCAGCAAACCATTCTGATAATCCGCTGGGACTGCTTAAGCGGGCAAATAAGATAGACGGAGAGGTCTTAATAATATATTCAAGTTCGAATTTTTCTTTTTGAGTAGGCATGTTGGTATTTATTTAGTGATCTGTTATGGCTTACAATATAGTAGATTTCTTTAAAAAATTAAAACCATGTTAAACTAAGCTTAAGCTTGAGCTTTGATTAAATTTTTTTTCAGATCAATAGTGCTCACTTATAGGCAGTTTTAAGAGGGGAGAGAAAAAAAAGCAAATATTTTCATTTTTTTTGTTGGTAGGTATCAACTTTTGCCCTACATTTGCAACCGCAAAAACGGAGAAACACAGCGGTGTTAAGAACTCCAAACATAATGCCGAGGTAGCTCAGCTGGTTAGAGCGCAGGATTCATAATCCTGAGGTCGGCGGTTCAAGCCCGCCTCTCGGTACAGAGAGAATTTACAAAAGATTAAAAGCCTGTTAGTTAACTAGCAGGCTTTTTTCATTTGCACAACCATTGCACAACCGCGAATAAAAAGCGAAATCATACATGTTAGTAAAATTTCGCTTTCTGAATCAATTTTGCATTAACAGCAATTTAAAGATTGTGTATTTTTCAAAATCAGTTTTCAATATCTCGAATTGAGATTTTATCGCATACCGATCGGAGTGCGATTCTTTGCGATCGGATACCAAACGATACCACTGCATGCCGATGCATACCAAATAATGCCATTGCATGCCGGCGCAAACCAAAAGATACGACCGTATACCAGCGTTTACCAAAAATACAACTGGTATATTTTGTACCCTTGCCAAGGGGCTTACTAAGGGGCTTGGGTAGGGGAGTGTTGAACCCCTTTGTTAGGCTTCTTCATTTTTGATGTGTGTGTACAACTTTGGATAGGGGTATCCTGAATTTTGAGGAGACCCAAATAGTGGTAATATTTCAACGGTCGTTAAATTTCGTTGGACGGTCGTTAACGGTCGTTGCTTTTCGTTGAACTGTTGTTGTTTTTCGTTAACAGTAGTATAATCTCGTAGGAGGGAATCAACATGTGTTAGCAATTGCTAGCATTTGGTAGCATTTGCTTCAGTTTGCTTTCTTCAGAAACCAATTGCTTTTTTTGCTTTTGCGACTTCAGCTAGCTTTAATTATAAAGGATAGGCTTTTGGTGGCTTTTCCTGGCTTTCATGCAAAAGGGTAGGTTTTAAAGTGGTAAACCCACTGGGATCAATAAATACCCAGAAAACCCACTGGGTTATATGGGTTAATCTGGGTTTTCGCAGATGAGAAATATGGCTGAGAAATTTTTCCTAGTCTATCCTTTATGCCAATTGTTTTTCGCTTCAGAAAATAGCCTGTTTGCTGCTTTGTATTTGCCGTTAAGGTTGTGAATTGCTCCCTTGTTGCCTCTTTTATCTTCCTGGATAAATTCAGCAATCGCTTTGTTAATAGTTTTCTCGTACTCGTTTTCCGGTTTCGTTATGGATTCTATCAGGTCCATTAAATCATGATAAAGAATCCAGGCTGCATTTTCTGGAGGTTGGGGTGAAGCGCTTGCAGTAAAGAAGTGATCCCAGGCTTCAGAGTATTCAATCTTTTTTTGTTGCTCTTTATCTTTTAGATTGAGTCCCATAAGCCTTAATGTTGGGCTTAATAGATTAAATGAAGCTACTAGTTCGTGTGCTCCGGTGATCACTTCAATGCTATTGGTGATCCTTTTTACTTTAATTGCATTAGTCAATAAGTTAATAATTGCTCTTTGTTTAATCTTTGCATCCATCATTGTTATTATTAATTTGAATTGTTTTTTCAATCAAAACATATGTGATATTTATGTTATTGGCATGCAAATATAACTGCTGAGTATGTTAAACCCAAATGATATTGATGTTTTTTAATTGTTAATATAAGTGACGGGCATGTTTTGTTATCTTTGCTATTATTGAAAGAACTTAAGCATGTTGAGAATTAAAGAATTATTAAAAGAAAAAGGTATGCTCGGTAAAGAACTTGCTGAGAAAACAGGTGTTAATGCAATGTCAATTACTAACATTGTTCAGGGTCGAACATTTCCCAAACCAGAGTTATTAAATGAAATCGCCAGGGTCCTGGATGTTGATATCAGAGAGTTGTTTGTTCCAACCAAGGAAACCGCAAAGGAGCAAATCTATATTAAGCGCAATGGGGAGTATATTTCAATAGGGGAGGTGGATTTATCAAAGATTGAGTAGTAATTTAAATTTGGGGGCTGTTTGCCCCTTTTTTATTGCAATAACAATAAGTAATAATTCATAATTGTACTTTCGTTATTGTGTTATTTAGGAATCTTGAGAAATTGGCGTGCTTATTTTTTCAAAAAATCTGTTAATGATAATCCTCTATTAATATGCCTTGTTGGCTTACTAATTATTTTCACATATTCAGGAGGTAATAATTCATTAAAGCTTTGTAGTTCGGTGTTATATATTTCGCTTTTAATGTCCGTGAGCGATTCGGAAACAAATAAAACGTTTAAATAATTAGCAAATTCATACTTAACTACCTCTTCGTTAGCCACTGATAATATTGAGCATTCTTCACATACAAGTCCAATGGCCCAAGACAAGTATATAATGCTATTGTATATTCGAAGATAGTTCGCAAACGAAAAATCTATATCATCTTCAAGAAAATGGAATATTACATGACGATTGAAGCTGTCATTAATTGAAACTTTTTTTGTATTTAAATATAAGTTATTCGACATGTAATTTCTAAACTGATTTGTCCAAATCGTATAATATTCCCTATGCTTCTTTAATATCTGTTTTTCTTGATTTGAATCAAAATAAGCATTTTCATTGATGAGAAATAAAAATTTAGATTTCATGTATCTCTGTTGCAAAAAAACATATTCATCAGTTAACCGATCAATTGACTTCAAAAGTTCTTTTATATCTGTGACATGCTTCTTATGTTCTCCATCTTTATCAACAAGACATTTTCTCAATATGCCTTCAATAACAGGAATTAAGATACATATAGCTCCCCTAAAGTCTTTTTGCAAACAGAGAATGACGGATTCTTTTATGGGATTGATATAATCTTTGATATATGGACGAGTAGGGAAAAAGCCTTCAATGAAATGAATAGTATTTCTTAAGTCTAGGAATTTTCTAGCAAAAAACTTGAAGATATTATATTCTGCATCATCATTAGTGTTGATGATGTTCTGTAATATCTCTATATCCATTCCTTGACTATAAGGATGTAGAAATACCCAATTATAATCATGTAATTGAGTGTTGACGATATCAAGTCTTTTTACTATGTTAATTTGACTTTGAATATGCTGGAGCTCTTTCTTATATTCATCTTTTGTTTTGTCTTTCATGTTGAACTATAAAATTGGGTGTTCTTTTAGCTGTTGAGAAACTAATAAGGGTTATTTGAAGAAAGACCTAACACCTGAGACCAGGTATCGCATTTTGGCAATGCTCGTAATGATATATGCCAAAATGTTGGTAAGAGGTTTATTTGTTTCGGGGTTATAGATCGTCCAATTAAGATTGAGTTCTTTTTGTAATTGAAACGTTCTTATTTTTTCAATTATAGAATTTCGATGTGCACAACCTATAAAAAAAATGGCACTGCTAAATGGGCTTTCAGCGGCGTAACTATAGATGTTTTGAAGCATTGCATTTTCACGATTATTTTGCTCAGCATGAAAACGTTTATAAGTTTTGTGGATGTTATTTTTGTATTGGCCAAAACTGATTAAGCTTATTTCAAACTTCTCTATTCTTTTAAATAACTGCGAAGATTTTTTACTATTAATATAGTTGAAGCCTAATTGATTAATTTGTTTGTTTTGTTCAATTTCAAAGTTTTTATACACTTCATACCTCTTGAATTCGTCAAACATTGTCTTAATCTCATTGGTAGATAAATCTGGGTTTGGAGGAATGTCAACAGGAATATGTTTAATGATATGGTTCTTCAAATATTCCTTGATACTTTTTACTTCTAAGGCGCCTTGAGGAATTTGGTTCTTATTGTAAACCAGATCAAAGTTTTCAGTGGTCATTTCCTCAAAGATTACATCTGGTTTTATTGAATCAATTATTTTATACAATTCTTGTGAATTGCATTTTCCATTTTCAGTATGAGTTGTAGTTATTAGAGTGATATTATACATGTGATATTGTCGGGATGAAGCTTTTCGTATTGGCAGCCACTATAGATTTTCAATATGAATGATTGCAGATTTTTTGGGCGTAATGCTTGCACAGAAAGACTGACAATCGATGCATGCCCAGCCAGAATGGCTATTGTCTTATTTGCATCGTTGTGCTATTTTATTGTACTGGACCAAAATTTAGTTTATAATCAATTTTTTCAATTCTTAGGCGATTAACTGATTTTAAGGATAATATGCCATCTTTCATTGGGTAGCCAAATAAGGCAATGTTTGATTTGCGATCACCAATTACCTTAGAAAAAAAACTATAATACTCAATTCCGTCATATCCTCGTTCCTTTGCCCTAATGGCTAGTTTTTGACACATGTTATAATCTAAATCAGTTCTAAAAAGATAAGATATATAGGAAATGTAATTTTCCATTTCGTGTAAGTCTAGTTCTTTATTATAATCTATAAGTGATAAAATTTTTAAAGGTTGTTTAGTTTTAAATGTCGCAAGGTATAAATTGTCATACACCGTTGATTTAACTTCGTGAACACAAGTATTTAAATCCTCCGAACAGTAAAATATTGGAGTTTCCTTATTGTTTAATCGACCTTCCCTTATATATTCTTTCGGTGGGGTATCAAATTCCGCATTTGTTCTTGGAGAATTTGGGTTTACTCTAATCCTAAACAGTTTTGTGTTTGTGTTGAGTGTTTTATCTTTAAATTTACTGAATAGTCTATCTATAAGTACATTAAGCTTTTCTTTAGCTTCATGCTCAATTATTTCAATTTCTGCGCTAATATCAGTGTAGCCCAAGTCTGTTAAACGAGGACTATGATACGCTATGTTTATACCAGAATTTGCTTTCAATAGCTTTAAGTCAGCTCTAGTTTCTTCTGTAAAAGGAATCATTTCCTCATATTCAACAAAACTCAATTGATAGATTGGTAGATGATAGTCGTTATCAATAGAACCTTGTCTAAAAAATCTATCAACTATCTTTTGAATGATTTCTTTATTGAGTTTTTTTCCTGAAAATGAGTTGCAATTTGTACATTGGTTGTTGTTTCGAATACCAATTCTTTCGGCTTCAATTTTCAGTCCTTCATTAATAAGACAATCGCTACAAATCATTGTTTCATATTTATTTCGAAATTATTGACAACCATACCAAATTAACGCCATATGGCTTACGACTTATTCATTTTTAGTCTTTTGAAAAAAACTACAAAAGCTCTCTGAGCAATATCTTTTAATTGTTTTTGCCTTTTCATTTCTAAAGCTAAATCATAGGTTGGAGGGTGTTCCATTCCTCAATCTAACTTCCAAATACTCATGATCGACAACTTTTTATTAGTGTTGTCAGTTATTTTGTCATTTCAGAACTGTATTGTTCGGTTAAAATCTCCATTTCTATCCAATGCAAGGTTAAATCAATTAACTTTTTCAAATCCTTAATATCTTTATCTTCCCATTTTCGAACATAATGAGTTTCATCATTACCTAACCAAACAGCTCTTTCAGCTACGCTCTTTAGGTTCTTGTTGTCAATGTAATCTTTGATGCAGTTTCCTAAAAATTTTGATTTTATCGTATTTGAATCGTCAGGATTTAGACTTATTAGGTAATCTTTTATAAGGAACTCTAAAGCTTTTCTATATCCTATACCAGCAATGTGATTTAAACCAATGGATTCTGATTCTAATGATTGATTGTATATTTCTGTAAATAAGCTGGATATCTTGGTTATATTATTCGAAAACTCTCGGCCCTCCACATTGCCAATCGACGAATTAACATAGTAAAATGTACTTGGATTTTTCCCAATGCTAGAATATCCATTTTTATATATTGCAAAAAAAGCTCTTCCGCATTTGGGATTTGGACATATGAACGTTATCTCTAAGATGCTACTCTTATTAAATGCTTGATACGTTCTTGGAGTTATACTTTGGTGGCAAAACGGACAACTGGATGGGTTATGGTCATAACTCACTGATTTTTGTCCACCTTCAAATGTGATTGCTTGTATTTTTTTCATATTTGTGATTTAAACATTAATTAATAAAGCTGTTTCAATTTGGCTACATCGACTCGGTTAAGAAGTGAAAGTGAATTTTATCCAGGTTACACTGCCAAATTTTACAAGGCCAAACATTGAATTTGTTTTAATCATTTTCATTTCAAAAGCCAAATCAACGATATTTTATTTCTTTTTGAAGCTAAGAACCAACCACAATTAGTAAGCTCACTTACTTTATTAGCAACCATTTTTTTGTTAAAAAGGTAAATCCTCCAAATCTGCAATTTCAAATTCATTGTATTGCAAATACTCATCATTCCAATCTGACTTTTTAACAAAGATTAATTTGCCTTCTTTATCAAAAAGCTCAGTGCTAATTTTGATTTGATGAGATGTCTTATTTGTATCTTTTGCCCATGTATAAATTCCTTCTATTTCAGGAAGGCCAGATGAAGTGTTTCTATAACCACGAGCTACCAGTAATGAATCTAGGTCTTTAGTGCCTTCAATATAAAAGTTGTATGGAATATCTAATATAGTTCTAAGAGTTTCTACAAGCGGATGATTAATTGTTAGGATTCTATTTATTTCTTCCGCTTGCCCCTTATTCTCATCACTAAGGTAATTAACTAACTTGTTTAAGGTTTGCGCAGTTTTTTCTAGATTGTTAATAATACTGATTTCCTTAATGCGAGTCTGTTCTTCTAAGAATCTTTGAAATAAGCCTGCAAATTGTTCTTTTAAATATTTAGTTATGTCTGATGCAGTCTCAAAACCTTTAATGTTATTATTGGCTTTTAATCCTTTAACCTCTTCAATAAAGTTATATATTCTTACATCATTTACATAGCGATATTTCATATCTCCATCTTTATTTAAAAGGTAGGTTTCGTACTCCGCAAGAATATTTTTTTCAATAAAAATATAAACTTGTTTCCCTTCTTTTAGAGCCGTCTTTAATTCTATTTGAGATATTGAAGAATGGCTTCTTTTTGATTCAGAACCGAAGCGCCCCCCTATGATGGACACTAATATATCAATTCCTTTAATTTCCTTGTAGCAATACTCTTCTAAAGCTTCGTCTTTTCCGTATGGTATATCACCTTCTTCATTTCGGATAGTATCATAACCCATGCTCTCGATGAACATATCTAAATCAGCTCTTACTTGCTTAAAGTCATAAAATGTAGAGCTTATAAATACTCGTGGTTTTGCCATTATATCATGTTGTTTTATTCGAAATAATTTAATCTTCTCTCTTTACATTCTTCTAAATATCCACAAATTAGCTAAAGAACCTAATCTTTTATGATGCAAGATGTGATAAATGGTGCAAGTGGTTTCACTCAATGGTGTCGTTAGGGAATTTGTATCCTTACAAACTTCCAGGTGGAGGTGAACCTTTGCGATGTATTTATTTTTAACGTTTCATTTCCTAAGCCAAATTAGTGATTTTGGGTTGTTTGCCAAAGTCACAAAGCTTCGTATTTAAGCTTAACTATATATGCTATAAAGCGGTTAGTAAAAGACTGACATTATTTTTCAAATTTGGGTTGAATAAAAGAAACTTTTGCTTTTTTTATTCTTTTAAAATCTCCAACTAATTCAGGCTGAGGTAATGTTGTATAAATAAATATCCAATACCGATCAAAATCAGTCTTAGCTAGACTCTTGGCTTTTGATTTAAATATACTTAATGATGACTTTGACTTATACTTTTTTGAATATAGAAATGCTAAAGTCATAAAAATACAGTCATTACTTACCAAAGAATCTTGAATAATATTTTTACCTATTTTAAAGTCGTATTTCAGAGCCCAATAAATACTATAGCAATTTGCTTCATAAAACCTCTTTTCAATACCAACGTCGTACAAATCCATAGCAATCTTCTTTATTCTTATTGGAATTACTTCAAAAGGTTCGAATACAAATTCATCAACTAGTGATGATAAATACGGGTAAAGTAATAATAGATGGTGTACTGAATCAATGTAATACTTATAAGCATGTCTTTTTAATACTTTCTTTGAGATAATTTTAATTGCGTAATTGATAATTGCTGAGTTATTATCCTTGAGCATAAGCTCGATTGCAGTATCAAGAATCGCTCTTAATCTTTTAAGTTCTAATATTTCCTTTTCAGCTTCATCTTTTATGTGTCCTAAATCGAAATTACTTAACTTATTCACCCATTCACTAATGGACGCCTGGGGAAGTTGCTTAATTAGAGTTTTCTTGTTATTGAGATGTAGTTCGTAATTTTTAAGCTCAGATGAAAGATCCAGCAAAAACTTTTCAGCTTCAACTTCAGATTTTACAAAACATTTATAATCATCAATGTTTCTAATGTATTCATATCCTTTTTCGCATAGAACAGAATCAACTTTTGTTAAAATAAGTTCTGAAATTAGATTAGAAGAATGGGGGCCGATTAACAAACCATTTGTTTCTTCGCACTTTGTATTTCTAATAAACTTGTCAAGTTTATTATACCATTTAGAGTTATCATCCTTTTTAACCTTAGCTGTTTTTTTTCCGACTAACGCCCATGGTATTGAGTGAGAATATATACTTGGAAAGCAATTTGATATGTCTGCTTCAACCACATATTGTTTTCCAATTATAATTTTTTGTTCTGGATTACCATCTTTTTCATGGTGATTATAGTTCATCTCAAATAGATGATTCTTATCTGTTAATTTCCTTATGTGAATTCTACTAACTTTAAATTTTTGATTTTTTACATTAGTAATAAGTTTAGATTTGAGGTTATCCCAATTTGCAGTCAATTCGTTGCATAAGTTAGCATATGCAAAAGGATTAGGGATACCCAATAATCTAGGAACATTTACATGGCGCATATTTTCATATCTGACATAGTCTTTTCCCTTGTTTTCGAAGCTAGGTTTACTATTAGCTATATACCATTCATAAAAAGGTTCGTTAGTTAAGAAATCAGGTAACTTATCTGCAAAAAGTCCAAAACCTAATAATCCTTTAAGCAACTCTTCTGAACTAATCTCTTTGGTTAAATTGACATATTTATTTGGTCGAGTTATCCTTATGCTCATTCTAAGAAACTGTTTTTCATTTATGAAATTGGAAAAATATTGGAACGCCTGTTTATGCTTGCTCCTAATGGATCGGTAATATTAAGTGGCACGGGTTCGTGTGGTATTTTCGTGTTCTTAATTTGACTATAGTTCGCGCGTGAGTTAAAAATTCCAGAGCTCACCAAAGGCAAGACTACTTTCTGACCGTTTGTTTGCCAGCAATTTTATTTTACATTATCAATTCATTCTTCAACGAATTATAGTTGTCCAATACTTTTCTATAATTTGCTTGTAATTCGCTCACGATATACCTTGTTTGCTCAATCGCTTTTTCTGATTTGTCGACAATTCCTTCATCAGATATAATGTTAATCAATCCACCGTATAAATCTATTCGAGCTGAATTCGGAGAATGTAGATATGGAGCACTGTCAAAAAAAGGTACCTTAATTGAACTTTGAAAATACCTAATAATGGAATTGTTAAAGTTTGAAAAGGAGTCTTTATTTGAATAATCATAGTATGAAAACACTTTATTTCTCAAATCTTCTGAAAACAAAGAATCATTCCTAATCTTATTAAGCACAGGGTGATTCTTATTAAGAGGAATCTCGGAATTCATTAACAGTTCAAGATATTCTTTAAATGTTAACAAGTAGTTCTCATGAACAGTCTGAAAATCTTTCATTGACGGCTCTAAGTAATTAGAAAAAAGGCTTTTCTTACTGTCTTTATAAAAATTAATCCCATTTTTAAGAGTATCCAGTAATTTTAATATTGTACCTATCATATTTTTTAGTTTACTAATGTTTATGATTCTCTTGATTATACTAGGACTCAAATAGGGGATAGACAGAGAACTTTCTCTATCCCTCATATAGTTCATGTCTTTTTTGTTATTTCAAAATGTAGTATATTTTTGTTTAGTTACCTCAGTCACATTTTTTTAGTGACAGTATCATACTGTTTCGCATGTGATACTTTATGCCTTAATTAAAATATTGAATTTCATAGCATCTCTTCTCTATTAGTTGTTTTAATTTAATTTGATTAAAAAGAGTTACCATGCCAATCACCATTGACATATGGCATGTATATCATAAAAAAAGCCAATATTTCACAGAGTTCCAAGCCTGGAGGCAAACTATTTGATCACTGACGCCCCTAGTCATCTTGTGATGAATCTCTACATAGTAAGACTATATGCTAATGTCTGCTCATTCTTTCTGCCATGTTAAATAAAGAAATTGCAGGAATAATTACAAATAGAGGTTAAACAAAAAAATCTCTATCTATTAAGATAGAGATGTGCTTTTGTCAATGTAACTTCAATGTCAGATTAGATTTTCTTAAAAGTGTCATCGTCATCATCCGGCTTCAAATCCGCATCTTTGGGATTTAGCTTAAGTAATGAACAAGTATATCGAAATTCTTTATAGAGAGATGGAATTAGGTCAACCGCTGGATTTTTTCGGCTTCCTCTTGTTGAAACAATGTTTAATCCTTCATCTTCTATCGACTTTTTACATGTCTTAATGAGCGATTCCAACTCATACAACTTGTCAATGGTTGGGCTAAAGTGTTTCTCATATAAGCCCTTTTCTTTCAGGAGCTTTATTAAAGTGGCTCTTTGTATCATTGGAAATAATTTTAGTTAGTTGTGAATACCTAATTTTCAAATCCTGAACAGATATTTTGTGTGTCAGGTAGGGGCGTTAGGTTCGAATTGATTAGGTCATTCCTCCTTTCATATCCCCCCTGGGCTTTAACATTATTAATTGCTTTACCTCAGTTGTGATGGTACCTTTGTATAAAAGAAAAGCAAGGTGAAAATATTGATATCCATATTGGTGTTAATGTTCGCTTTTTATTCCTGTGAAAGTGATGAGGAGGTAAGTCCCGAGCCAGAAATGGAATGGATGCTTTTCTTCGAGGGAGAATGTAGTCATTTGATTACCGCTGGCTTCCTAAATGATGAAGGTAAACATGAATATGGTGCTACGATGCCAGGAGATCATCACCTTCAGTTTTATCCTGACAACACTTATACTTTGGCTTATGACTATACCTACATGCTTAATGATGTCGTCAAAGGAGTTTATAAACGAGATGAAAGAGGAACCTTTACCTATTCCTATGAATATCATCCTGCTGTTTGGGAAGAAGTAGCTCCTGGGTTCAATCGATTTATCAGTGCTGCTTATTGGAACGGAAGTGTCACATTTTCACCAGAAGGTGGTCAACCTCACACGGCTAGATATTCGGTTGGTACTTTTTACAAGAGCATTTTTCTACCTGTAGACAGTGGACTTCTTGTCTTATGTATTATAGATTGTTATGACTTTAAGCAGATTCCATCTGGTGAGTAGTTTCTTGGGGTTACTCCTTACCAGCTTGGATTCGTATTATCCTTAAAATATTGCCACCTTTGGTGGAGCCAAATTGGCAATTTTGCGTTGGTTGCCGAGGCTTAATGACTTTCCAAAATTTTCGAATCCCGAAATGCGCTATGCAGCGTGTTGTGGGTAGTGTTTATTAGTAGCACCTAATAAATCATTCCTTTTTCTCTGTTCTTATTAACCTCTTGACGATAATCTGACAATCGTTTCCAGCGATTTTTCTTCTTAATATCTTTCAATAATTCTGGAGTCATAATATCCATGTTAATTTCTTGCGATGAAATCGAATCAGAAGAAGTCAAAATTCTGTTATCAATTGAGTCATTCCTGCAGACTGTTGAGAAATATTTATTCAGTTTCTCTATGTTATCTTTTTGCAATTCTATTTCTTCAGGCTTTAATCTGATGTTAATAACTTTTGCATTCTTGGCAAATCCGTTTACAGTATAAACACTATCAATTTTTGTTAAAAGGAGGTAGTCGATACTATCCAACTCATAGTCTTGAAACAACATATAATATGACATTTCTTGAGCATCAATTGTGTCTCCAACAATTGGATGCAGATTAAATATTTGGTCTTGTGCTGAAACATTCATAACGAATAATGTTCCGATAATTAATAAGGTCAAGTATTTCATATTTTCCATTATAAGAAATTAATACAGTATGCTTTCTCATATTACCCACAACCGTCCTGCTGCATGGCGTCGTGATGTAGCCTTTCCTGAAAAGGGAAAAGGCTACAGTGAGGGGTTTTACCCTTACAAACTTTCCAAGTTGAGCTGAGCCAAAGCGTTGTATTTGTTTTAACTTTTCATTTTTAAGCCAAATCAGCCTTTGGCGGTGGTTGCTGAAGCTACGGGCTTTCCAAAATACTCGAATCCCGAGATGCGCTATGCAGAGTGTTGTTTGCCGTGATTAATCTACTTTAAATTTATCAATCAGCTCTGTGGCTAATTTTTTATAATTTTCATCAGTTGAGTTTTGGGATATTTCAATGAATAAATCCATGATTTCCTTTGTTGGATCCTCCCAAACTGTAATATTATATGCAAAACTATTTCTTTGTTCTCCATGCCTGCTGTTATACATATCTAGAAAGCCCAATGGGTTATTTGTAATAGCTTCCACTTTAAAATCCTCTAAGGCTTCAGCTAACTCAACATTAGTTCGAACATTCCTATTTAGTTTTATCAATCCAGATATATAGCATGTGTCCTTTCTACTTTCTTTTACCATAATTTTGAATGATTCCCAAACTAAAGTATAATTCTCATCGTTCGTCAATAATTGAGTAAAGAGTGCTTCCCCAGAAAAATAATCATAATCCGAATAGAGTGTTACCAAACTGTCAGATTGAGATTGATTAATTGTTGCTGAATTTACAACCCTTGTCATTAATGGCTTTAAGTTATTTTCAATGTTCCTGTATCTCTCGACTGATTGTTTAGATGTTAGTTTTTCAAGTCGTTTTATTTGTTTGTCAATTTTTTCCTGGTTTGTTGTCGAATTCCATTTGAAATAGAGTCTATTTAGAGAAGCGCTATCATTTGGAAAACACTTAACCGCTTTTCTATATGATTCTGATAGTCCAATGTTTTCAATAATCTTTTCTTTCTTTGGTTCCGTAATTTTCCTTGTCAAAGAGGTTTCGTTGGTTAATTCATTCTGTATTACAATCTCAGTTTGCTTATTTTTCTTAGTCTGTTTATTACCACAAGAATAAATGACAAATAGAGTCAATATTATTATTCCAATCTGTTTCATATTACGGTATTGCTTTTTGCATGGCATACGTCAGTTGGCTAGATGAAGCGTATGGCGATTTAACGAACCAAACCTGCCAAATCTTCACTGAGCCAAATCTTTTATTTGTTTATATCTTTTTATTTCTAAAGCCAAATCAAAGATTTGGCGGTGTTCGATGACCCTACCTAACTTCTAAATGCTCACGAACGCCAATTGCTTTATACTAGCGTGTTGTATGCCGTTATTTCTTGTTATAACCAATCATGAGTTATAGGATATTCTATTGCTCGTTCTTTGCGAGCATTTCTAAAAATTCAACAAAGTCAGCGTAAAGTTCTGATAGTGTATTAAATTCTCCACTCGAATTAATGCAACCAAAAATCCAATTGTTTTCTGCATCATATGCATAACAATCTCCACAGAAATTATCTCCGACGATATACTTGCCTTTAAGTCCAACTGCGGTTTCTTTGTCATAAATATCGCTTGGCTCGAGAAATACATGTATAGAATAATACGAGTCTCCTACTGTTCCATACCCTAAGTTTCTGTACAAATATTTTAAGTTCTCAGGGATATTAGGATATATATTCTCAACATCACTAATCCATTCTTCTTTAACTAAATCAAATGAAGAATCAGGAAATGTACGTTTTAATAACTCAATTGTCTTTTTTGTCTTTTCCATTATGATTTAAGTTCTCTTCTATTCAGCAGTTATCCCTAATGGCATACAACGGTGGCCGCATGGCGTCGTGAGGGAATTTATCCATACAATCTTTCCAAATTGAGCTGAGGCAACGCGTTGTATTTGTTTTTAACTTTTCATTTCAAGGCCAAATTAAGGATTTGGCGATGATTGCTATTGCTTATCTGGTTCTAATTGATGCGAACCCCTTTTGAGCTATTGCAGCATGTTATATGCAGGTTCTTTTTTATTGATTTTATCAGTAATAAATTCGGGAAGTGAGGTTTTGTTCAAAGTAATTGATATCGTATTCATTTTAAAATATTCTTCACTCATATATAGATAACCTTTATAAGGCCCGTATTCCCCTCCTGAATCTTTAATGATGTAAAACTTGTTACCATTTACGTTTTGTGCTATTCCTACTATATGCATCAAATGGTCATCAGTTGTCTGCAGGCTTTCAAAAGCTATTTGGCGTTTCTGCTGATTAGTTTCATTTTCTTTTATTTCTGAATTTAGGTTTTGCTCTTTTAGATACCTATTAGCTGGTAACATTGCCAACCCTCTGTCATTTGAATAACCATTTCCGCTTATGCAACCGTCCCAAACTAGAGTATAACCCTTCATCAGACAGGAATCAACAATTTGTATAAATTCATTTAAAGGTATATTAAGATAGGAACCGTTTGCGTAATTATCTGGAACTTCAAGTATAAACTCCTCATAGAAAGGGTGGTGAGTAAATGATGTTATTGAAGAATAATTATTACCATCAAGTTCAAGGTGTTCTGCAAAAGTTTTTGAAGAAAGTGTCTTGTCTTTATATGTAAAACGATCTGCACGTTTGATAAAATAGCTATTAAGTAATGCCAGGTAGTGTTTCTGCCAGTTTTGAGATGCTAAATCTTCAGTTATTACTGTTTTTACATGGTTAGCAAGTATAGGTTTGGGCCCTTTGGTATACGGTGTATAGTCAATCTTATAATAAGGTGCTGGAACAATTCCTTCTTCATTCAAAGTTCTTATTACATCATGTGCCAGACCTCCATCTTTAAAGCCTGTATACCCTTGACGAAGCACATAATTAAATGCTTTATCAATAAATCCGTGATAAATGAAGTAATCTTCAGATAAATCATGTTCGCCTTTGCCCATTCTAATCAATTCAGACTCTAAGAAAGAGCATGTTGCATAGCTCCAACAAAATTGTCCAGATTCCATTTGAAATTTGACACTCGTTGCAGGATTTTGAATAATAACCTTAAAATCCTCTCTTTGAGAAAATGCCCAAATGGTTTTAAAAATCAATACTAAAATCAATAAAACTTTCATATGAAGGTATTTTTAATTCAAAGTATAATTGAGCAACCTCAGTTATACTTACATATAACGGCCTGCCGCAAGGAGTGTAAGGGAAATTTGACCTTACTAACCTTTCAAATTGTGGGAAGTCGAAGCGTTGGTTGGGTTTTATATTTTTATTTCAAAGTCAAATCAATGATTTGGCTTTGATTGCCGTAGCCGCAAAACTTCTAAATTACTCCGCATCTCTTATGAAATCTAATGCGGTTTGTTGGCATGCGTTTTTATTAGTGCCACACCTTAAAGTATTTTAAAACCTGGTCTACTTGATTTTCTGAATCTAGATAAAAGTCAGGTGCTATTCCTTTTGAATCAACCCCGTTTACTTTAAAATCAAAAACATTAGTTGTAGGATAAACTATGTACAGAGAGTCTTTAATTATTTCACTACTTATAATATCACCAAAGTCAACTGCACCACAGGTATTTTCTCCAAATGTTTTTACTTTAAAACTCTGCTTTGCACATTCAACGAATTTTTCGGCTGAACTTGCTGTATTTCTGTTTATAAGAATAGCAACTCGTTTAGGGAGTTCATTAATCCCCGAAGGTTTATATTCCAAGACATACTTACCATCGTGGTTTTGCCATGGTGCATCTACAATTAAACCTTCAACGTTATCCGAGATGTTTGGCATATTATTTCTTGTCATGTGTGATTCCCAGTTTTCTTTTGTCGCTAATAATTCATACTTACGCGTGTAAATTTCATTAGTAGCAACGATAGGTAATAAGCGCCTATAGTATTTATTTTTACCTCCACTGTTGTTTCTAATGTCAATAATTAGATTTTCAACTTGAAACATTGAATCTGTTTGAATTGCATAATTTAGGACACTGTTAATGGCTTTTAGATTGTTAAAACTTGGAATTCTTAAGTAGTATGTATTTGAATTTAAAAATTTACTTTGAAATCCGTTTTCAGATGATTTACTGGGTTCGTAGTAATTCTTAGTACTTAAGTACAAGTGCTTGTCTTCAAAGAATGATATGTATTTTGCCAAGGCATTGATAAGGTCTCCTTTACTTGTCAAAGTGTCACTTGTTAGATTTGATTTAAAATACCCGTAGTGACTCATTTTGTTACTTTTAATATACTTATAACCTATATAGTTTCGCTCTAATAACTCAATAGATTCAAGAAACAAGTTATTGTAATTTGATTGAGAAAATAATGAAACAGGAATAAGGAATATGGCAGTAAGTAATAATTTGTTCATTATGCTATTTTAATGGCTACAACGTTTAGTGCATGATGCGGGACTAGAGTCGCGCCTGCGGCAAGATATGTATTATGCATATTGTTGTAGCCCGTTGTTTAATTATCCTGTTGCAAGCATTTGTTTATAGTTACCTCTAATTCTTCCATCGAAATATTTTTTGCAATTATTACCCCTTTACTATCAATTAAAAAGTTTGTTGGAAAAGCATTTATAGAAAGTTGCTTGGTTTCTCTACCATTAATATCCCAATATTGTTTCCAAACAAGTTTATCTTTTTTAATTACATCTATCAAGTCCTCTCTTTTAGAATCTTTGTCTATTGATATACCAACTATCTCAAACCCGCGTGTGCTAAATTGCTGATGCAAACTCCTTAATTTGTTAAACTGTGCTCTACAGGGATGACAGCTGCTAAACCAAAAATCAACTAATGTCAGCGAGTTCTTATTAAAAACATCTAAATTAAATGGTTCATTATTTAAACCTTTACATTTCAACAACGGAAAATCCTCTCCAACTGTAAGTTGTTTACCATCGTTTAGCTTCTTGCAAACAATAGTTCCTGCATATCCTCCTTTTATTTCCTCAGATAAAACATTATAAATTGAGTCATATATTGGTTCATACCCCCAACTTAAGAGGTGTACAAGTCGCCAAAATGCAAAAAAGGAATTAGGATGCTTTTTACAATACTTCAGTAACATTTCATTATCTTCAATACATAGAGAGTCATACTCTTTTTTTAGATTCAGGCTGATTGTATTTGGTATGTTATAGTTATAATGAACTTGCAAGCTATCGTCCTTCCTATAAAATTTGTCCCACTTCTTTCTTAATTCTCCAAAGTATTCTTTGTATTCTGGATAGTCATTAGTCATTATTCGATTATCAACATTGGGTACTTTTCTTGAAGAATCAGTAACCAGCGTAATCGATTGTGTCCCTTTATCAAGGATGAAATTTGAAGATCTAAACCTATTGTCGAGAAATATAGATACACCCTGTGGTTCAGTTATATATCCAGAGAACGAAAATTTATTGTTTTCTATTGGAGTTTCCAATTCCATTAAATCATTGGATACATATTCCGAAAAGAAGAAAAGCTTGATTGTTCCGGTATCTGCGTTTATTGTTCCATTCAATTCAAAGTAATATTGCTTTTCGTTCTGTCCAATGACATTGGTAAAATTCAGAAGCGATAACATTAATAGTATAAATACATTTCTCATTTTATTTGTTTTTAACTTTTCATTTTTAAAGCCAAATCAACCTTTGGCGCAGATTACCGAAGCCGCGAACCAACCAAAATTAGTCGGCTCACTTATGATTTGTTAGTCATTGTTGGTGGCAGTGCCTTTATAGTCATCACCTTCCTCATAATGGTCTTTGACATTTTTCTTATTTAGCTCAATCTTTTCAAGTTCTTTCCGCTTGTTGAAATATAAATATAAACTTCTTCGGTTAATACCAAGTATTCGCATTCTAGCTTTATAACCTATCATTGTCGCTCCATAATGTGTTGTGAATTTAGTCTTAACAAGGCCATTAATGTCAATTTTTCTAATTAACGTATCTCGCATAATTACATCAAAATCTTGGCTTTCTCGAAATTGGTGTACCAAACTACAATCACCTTCACCACTAAAAATTTCAAAAGTTCTAGCAAATGCACTGTCGGCTGTTGCTGATAACCTGTAAGCCTCAATTAAATCCATGCTAGATGAGTATACTCTTGCTGTGTCCACCAACTTAATTATTAATTTTTTATCAAGAGGAATTACGTTAGGAGAATAGTGTTTTCCTAGAAAATAGGTGATTAACGAAATTGTCATTTCATTGTCAAAATCAGATTCATCAGTATATGTATAGCAATCGACTGAAAGGTTCTTGTTATTCCTAATTACTACGCTATCTAATCCTAAGTTTATATTGATAGCTTCTTTAAAACTAGCAAGTTGATGTTGGTCGATTGTTTGACATGATGTCATTAATGCTATTCCAATAATTACAATTGCAATACTTTTCATTTAATTATTCTTTATTTCTATTTTAAATATACTGTGAAGTCCTGATTGCCACCAACGGTCTCGCTGCATGGCGTCGTAAGGGTTTTTATCCTTACAATCTTTCCTAATTGAGCTGAGCTAAAGCGCTGTATTTGTTTTTAACTTTTCATCTCTAATGCCAAATCAACAATTTGGCGATGTTGGATTACCCAATCTAACTTCTAGGTACACATGAGCGCCAATGGCTTTATACTAGGGTGTTGGTAACAGGTGTTTATGATGTCTTAAACACCATTATTGCCTTAAACGTCTTTGCCTCAATATTGACATATAGCCTTTTAGTAAAATATCAGTTATAAATCTAGAATCCTAACTGCCAGTATATGATCCAAAAACTTTATTTATTTTCTGTCTAGGAAAAAAACCTTCGCTAGTTAATCCCATTTCTTCACCTTCTTTTTGGAACTTTAATATGCCATTATTATCAAAACATTGGATTCTCCTTTTTTCGAAATCAAGTTCAACAAAATCTCCTACCTCATAATCTGCAATACCACATAAATCACCATTGTCTTCAAAAACCGCGATATTATAATACTTCAATACGAAAAAAAGCTTTAATGAATCCCTTGGATCAACTATATCAATATTAGATTTACTAACTCTTAAGACAATAATTTTGCCTTTTTTTGATAGATCATAATGCTCAGATTTTATAACCTTTCCCGTAATATAGCAATTAAGACTTTTAAAGTATTCTTCATTTAGTCTTGAATGCTCTTTTGATTCATGAATGAATTTGAAAATAGATAAAATGAAAAATATGGCAGCTATATAAGGTATTAGTATCTGATATTTTTTTCTTTTTTTCATTACAAATAGCTTATTTCATTAAAGTAATTCAATCTTGCATAACCTCCCGTCTATGCTTCTATACATGAAAAAGTAAAAATATATTTTAAGGAGATTCTCACTTGTTACTAACGATGACATTATGGTTTTGTAGCAGATTTGAATGGAAGTTGTTCGTCATAGAGGACGAGATCGTAGACTCCCACGTTTTGAGCAAGTCCTGATTAGAACAGCACCCAAACGCAAGTAAAATTATAAGTGAATTGTAATTTATTCCTTTCATTGTGCAGGTTTGAGTGAAATTGAGTACAACGGTTCTGGCTATAAAGTGCAGGGGTGTGTTGCCAGGTTTTGCTACCAAATTCCTGTGTAGCCAAAGTGTTGTATTTTTTTGAACTTTTTATATGTCAAGGGCAACTACGAATTGGTGGCGGTTGCCATTGTAGATAATCCCCAATGTGTTGATACCTTCTCCCAATTGTTTTACAATCAATTGTTGTTAGCGTTTGTTATTCAATATTTTTCCCTCTGGATTAATCAAATATTCAACAAGTTCTGTACCTGATTGCCATTCGGTATAATCACCCCAGTCCCTTGAAGCTGAATATAAATAACACTCAATTTTATTTTGCTTTATAATTGCTTTTCCTTTTCGAATTCCGTGTTCCCATTGGGAGATTGAGAATAATGATTTTGAGTCAATCACTTTGCAAGATTTAATTATGTAGAGCATAATAGAAACACTTTCTCCTTCGTCCATTATTAAGCAAAGCAATTCTTTGTCTTTGAGTTTAGAATATGAATGCAAGAACAACCCGTTTTCTCTGTACCGAACCATGTTTTTTATAAGTGAGTCGGCTTCAATTTTTTCAAATCCATTTTCAATAATCAAAGTGTCTGATTGGTTGTACGGATAGTTGTATTCTTCTAAATTACAGTTCTGAGATCTGGCGCAGAATGGTATAATAAGAATTATAAAAAGCAAATATTCCTTTTTCATATATGGTTCTGTATAGGGTACCTAATTAAAGCTAACGCATGGCTGCCTGGCGCTGTTTATTATTAAAACTCCACAGGAAAAACATTTTTTGATTCTACTTTCCTTTTCACTATTGCAGCGAGTTAAGCAAAGTACTTTTCTTCCTCGAATTGCTTATTATAAATTTCAATACCATCAAAGATATCTTTTAATTCCTCCTTTTGAATCCTGTGAATATCAAGTTTTCCTAGGTTAAGAATAATAAAATTCAAGTTTTCATCACTATATAGAGAAAATTGAGTCTCAAGGTAGTAATCTTGAATCTCAAGAATGATTTCAACTTCCTTCTTTGAAACTTTTTCGCAAGTCTTTCTCATGATGTTTTTATAGATAAAGTTTGTTCTTTCATCATAGTCGTGGTCATCAACTTTCTTAGTTATATCTTCTCCTCCTGTTAAGTTGACATGGATTGCTTCAAGAGAATTTCTGAATCCACGAAATCGATATATTATTCCAAAACCCCAAAATCCAAGAAATAATATCAGAATAGTATATAATAGACCAATTACATACGGAATTATTAATTTTGGTAGTTTATAGACTCGTGTGTCTTTACATGAATAAAATGGCCCAATGCTAATTGAAATTTTATAGTATCTATAAACGTAATTCCCCTTTGTCATTTATGTATTAATTATTGATTGGCATGAATTGTAATTTGCCTAATGTTTGGCCGCATGGCGCTGTAGCAGATTTGCGTTGAGATTGTCCGTCCGGCAAGGTTGACAATTGAGGTGGGAATCTGCACAACTAAGATACTACTAGCTATGCTTTGTGCTATAGCGGCGTGTTGTATTGCGTTATTTTCTAGTAAAAGTCTTCAACTACAACAGTTGTATCTGAAAATTCAGTTTTTATCAGGTGTCCAATAGAGTCATATTCCATCTTTTTGTTCCAATTTGCTACAATCATTTTTAAATCTTCTGTGATTGTAACATCACGATAATACTCTATAACTGCCGTATCTTTTACAATTATATTCATATCATCGAAATTGTCGGCTGTACTAATGAACGATAATGGTAGTTGCTTTCGTCCAAGCTCTTGATCTTCTTTATTAACAAATAAAAACGTTGTGTAATTATAAAAATCAGAAGCATAATTAATACCAATTGCAAATAGTGAGTCAGTTAGTGAAATCTTTCCAAATGTTGAGCCATACTTATCATATTTGTCCCATAATGCTTGGAGTGTTACGTTTTGATCAATTTCTGATTTTATTTTTGCAGAGCTCCAATTCTCAGGACCTGAAGGCAACTTAATTTCTGGTAATATTTCTAGAAAATCTACAAACCTTAGAGATTTCTTCCTTTCTTCAAATAGTTTACCAGGACGAACGTAATTCTCAATGTCTACTATCCAATTTATATTCGATTTATCAATCTCATTAAGGTAATTATCAATTTCATTTCCTTCATATTTCGGTTTATACCATTGAAATTTTTTAAAATGGAGTGTTAATTCTTTTGACTTAAAAACATAGCCTTTCCTTGCATATATCTCGTTTCTTAAAAGTCGTAAATCACTCATACTTAAAAGCCTTAAATCAACCTTTGATTCTATTAGTTTCTTTGATAATTGTATTGGCTCACCTGTTTCAGGATTTTTAATTTCTGAATAGATCACTGACGATTCTGGAGTGTTGCACCCCCAAAAGATCAAAAAAATGATTAAGTACCGTAATTTCATAATCTTGAGTGTTTTTTATGCATACAACGGCTGTCTGTCTAAAAACTATTTTTAACCTTCTTAGGATTAAATATTTGAAATCTTTTTTAGATACCTACCTGAGTATTAAAATTTATAATTCAGGTTTTTAGATAGTCTGACAGCGAGGCTATGAAGCGAAAATGATTTGTTGCCAAAACTGCCTTTCAAAATACTAAGTAGCCAGAGCGTTGATTTTGTTTTTATCTTATACTATTCAAAAGCCAAATTAACGATTTGGTGGTGGATGCCGAAGCTAAGAACCAACCTAAATGAGTCAGCTCACTTTTGCTTTATAAGCCATTGTTAGGCAATTTTTTTTATAAAGTTCACAATTAGATTTTGTGTGTATAACCTTAAGGTTCGTAGCTATATTTGTAAGTCAAAGCGTCCATCCCGAATCTCAACAACGTTGCCTTTGTCACTTATAGCATCAAAATAGAAAGTGCCAGAAATAATTCGTGCATCTAAGTCAAATCTTGTAATAGTCACTTTTCCGTTATAATTATCTCCGTCTGTAAAGAAATATTCTTTGTTATCGTTTGATGAATCATTAAACCTAGCTGATGAGCAGTTGTTTATAGATTCTATTTTAAAGGTTGATGAACCATTTAAAACAGAGTCCTTACAGATAGTTAAATTAACCGTTTGAAGCGAATTATTGGCAATTATCGTCCATCGTTTATCTTTATCGCTATTGTTTGACACGTATAATGGAGGAGTAGTTATCATCCCTTTTTTAGGCAACCAAACTTCTCCATTAACTAAACAACCAAATGTGTTATCACCATTTTGAGTTGCTAAAGGTAGTTCGGGCTCTTGTGTTTCCTTTTTGCATGATATATAAATGCATATAGTCAATGCAATCAAAGTGTAAGTAAGTAATGCTGGTTTAGTCATCAAAGTGATTTGTTATGGTTAAATTTTGCCTAACGGTAAAGGCTTTGAAGCGTGGGGGAGAGTTGCCCGATTTTGCTTTCAAAATCATGCCTAGCCAAGGCGTTGTATTTTGTTTTTAACTTTTCGTTTTGGAAAGCCAAATCAACAATTTGGAGGTGGTGGCCTTTGTAGATACTCTCCAAATTGCTGTGCCCCCACCAATGCTTTATTAGCCATTGTTGGGCTTTTGTGCTTTATTATTTCCTGTTATGAACTACAAAAAAAAGGCTAGCAATAGTTACTTGTCTTATGAATTGCTAGTAAATCAATCTACTTGTACAATTTCAAGTCAAGGAATAGTTAAGGTAGTCTGTTACAATTAATCAGTCTGGTTTTTAGTATCATATCGATTAGAGTAAATCATGCTTATAATTAATAAAACCATTGACACTATTCCAAGGTAGCTTCCTGCATTTGCGGTCCAACTTAAATCGTTATAATCAACAATAATAAGTTGTCCAATTATGATGATTAAAGCAAAAATGATTAGTCCAATTCTCAATTTTTTCATAGTCAACAAAGGTTTAGTTTACAGTATTTGGCTTAATTAAAATATAGCCATTTTTATAAGAGTATGTGCATTCCTGCATTAAGTCCCACGGTCTCGCTGCATGGCGTCGTGAGGGATTTTAACCTTACAATCTTTCCAGGTTGAGCTGAGCCAAAGCGTTGTATTTGTTTTAACTTTTCATTTATAAGCCAAATCAGCCTTTGGCGCTGGTGAGTGAAGCCAAGGACTTACCAAAGTCCTACGATCCCCGAATGCGCTATAGCAGCATGTTGTGGGGCGTTTCTAAAAATTAAATGTTATCATGAGTCAAATTACACATAAAGCATTCAATCCCAAATGATAACTGATGATTGTCAATTGTTAGATGGAAGTGATTATTTAAATAAGAACTGAAGATATTAACTGTGCTGGGGCTTTCACTTTTTTCTATTTTTTCATATATCTGATTGTAATATTCTTCTTTATCTTTATAAACCACTACTCCAGGATTTCCTAATGTCATTAAAAATGAATCATCTTTAAAATTGTGTTCAACAATGCTTTTAAGATGTTCAATTGCTTCTTGTTTATTTGTGGGTTCTAATAAACTTCCACTGAAGCTTATTATTTCATTGTCAGCCTCTTCATTTTCATATGTTAATGTTTTGGTTTCTGCATATAATGAATAATTCCCCGCCATTGATTCTATAATATAATATTCCAAACCGTGCGTGTCTACATTCTTACTAAGAATATGGTCTTCGCATTTTGAATAAAAATTTTCTACTGAATTTCCTATGAAACTTGAAATCTCAATTAGGTCAATTTCAGGGTATGTCTTATTAATCTCTTCTTTATCGCATCCAATTGCGAATAGTAGAAATATGAGAAAAGTTAATTTTGCTTGTTTAAACATCATTCTATTGTTCTATAATTTCTTCTCAATACTGCTGGATCAAATGCCCCACAACGGTTCGGCCATATGAAGTGGCACTGGTGCGTGTGTTATATTCGCTTTCTTGTTTTTGCTTCTGTTCGCACGGGAGCAAAACCTCCTAACCACGCAAAAGCCAGGGCTACTTTATGATGGCTTGTTGGATGCCGTGATTTTATTTCTTTTTTAGCTTTGAGTTAGAACTATTACACCAAGTATAGTACATTCCCGAAGAATTACAAATCCATCTTGTCCTGCAAGTGCATCCCAATAATTTTGAGGTGTTGAATAATAGTAGACTTTATCTGACTCTTCAACATGTACTTTAAATTTTTCCCACCGTTGATTAATCCATTCAACTTCTCTTTCCAATAATTCTTTATTCTTTCCATCAAGTTCCAAATCCTTAAAGAAAGATTCCTTGATATATGCTCTTAGCCAAGTTTGAATACTATCTTTTTTAATTTCATTTTTTATCCATGAAATCTCCATTTCACAGTGATCTACTAAACCTGATGCAATAAATTTCATGTTGCTTGAGCGTTCAAGCTTACTACATGGAAATTCATTATCAGTTTGTGAATATGATTCATAGGTGATAAAAATGATACTTAATAATATTATTGCCTGTTTCATTGTGTTTTTTTGCATGGCATCCAACTAATCAATATACAGCACCATGCTTTATATATGGTATTAATTAAAAATATATAGTATATATTTTTTCAGGACGACTGTTATCTCATTTACATTATTGCTTAACCACCCATTACAATTCTCGCATTATACCCGGCCCGGTAGGGTGGCTTATTCCGATTAGTGAATACTAAATTAATATTTTTTGATAAATAGTCAATGTGGCATTGAGAGATGGAAATGGAGTTAGGAACGCGAAAGGATTCGCGCACCAGCGGGGGCATAACATATTTAATCTCCAGTATGTGTAATGATTGCAGTTCGGCATCTGGTGTTTGGCCCCCTTCTATTTTGTGTCTTGATTCTTCAATTAAAAGCTTTAGTTCCTCCTGATTCTTTTTTGCTGTTTGTTGTATGTTTTGTTTTCTATTGTTTTGGAAGGATATTAATTAGTTTTCTAAATCTATTTCGAATATCTAGTTTTAAAGAGTCTTCTATTTCGTGATGTGATTGTCCGAATTTAGTCTGTGAATACTTTTCTTTTTTTTCATTTAATACAAGATTATAAAGATCAGCCATTTTAATAACGTCTGAAATAGTATTTTCAATTCCTGGATTAATGATATACATGCATCTAACGGAATCTTGTATTGAATTTCCCAGTTTATGCATTACTTCCTTTTTACTTAGAATAGAACCATTTAGGTTATAGGTTTTGTTAGATTCCTTGTTTATAACCAACAGATTAAGAGAGTCTCTCTGCAACTTAGTTGTATTGAGCATTTCGTATTGTAAGCTGTCCCAATCTGCATAAAAAGGGCCAAACCATAAATTTACATATGATGATTCTGATATGGAATTTGTTTTAAAACTATATCGATGAATAGCCGACTTTCTTAATTCCTTAATAATTGAATCAACTCTGAAATAATTGCAGTTTTTATCTATATAAAGTATTGTGCGAATTTCTGTATCCTCCTTTGATGTATCCCTTGCATAGGCTGCTAGTTGAGAGATTTCAGACAGATGGGTAATTTCTGTCTTATTTAAATAGATATTGTTATTTGATATTTTTAGCTTAATATACTCAATCCCATTTCGCTCATATAGTCTGTCTTTGTGAATTGATTTTGATAATTCAAAATCGTGACATGATGTAAGAACTAATAATAAAAAAAGGAATGATGTTTTGTTCATTTTATTGCGTTTTTGGACATTGCATACAACGGTCTCGTTGCATGGCGTCGAAAGGGGATATTGACCGTACTTTCTTTCCAAACTGAGCTAAGCCAAAGCGTTGTATTTTGTTTTAACTTTTCATTTTAAGGCCAAATCAAGGATTTGGCGATGTTCGCCAGTGCTGAGATGGTTCAAATTGATGCAAACCCCTTTTGCGCTATTGCAGCGTGTTGGGCACTGGTATTTTATTTTCCAAAGATTATATTCTGAGCTACGAGTCCAGCTATAAAGCCAAAAGCAGAATAGACTGTGAACACACTTAGAAAATTATCAAGTGTAAATATTTCTGGCATTTCAATCTTGTAACCAGGATTTCTCTCAATCTGCTGCTTTTTATAAAAATGGTATGCTATCATAAAAAAAGGTGTCATAATTACATAGAATCCAATTGTTGCAAATCCATGAATCAATGAACCCCAAAAGTCATATGGCTCTGAACCTGACAAGGGGAGTAATATAGTAGTCACAAAGATTACAGATGCCACAATAATTGCAACTTCCCAACGATAAATCTTCCAATAAAGTCTTACAATCTCAATCATGAGTTTTAGTTATTAACTGATGGATAAATTCCAAGTATAACCGTCAAGTAAAATAGAGCAACCATTAATAAATAAATTTTTAACCAAATCTTTCTCCAGTCATTCTTCTTATAAAAAGCTATGAATTGGGAGATTACATATCCTAAAATCGCTGAACCAAGGAATTGAAAGATTATGCCTCCAAATACAGCATTAAAATCAGGAGCCTTTACATATAATTGGAGTCCTAATGAGGCTAGAAATATTATTCCAATTTGCAAATTTAACCTGCTTGTTGATTTATAAATATTAAGTAATTGTTTCACTTTATATTGATTTTGAGCAATGATGTAACTGCTTGTGCCCAACTCTTCTGTATCTGCATGTGTATTGCCGATATATCCAGTTTGCCACTTGTTATTTATCAGCGTTAAATTAATATTTTAGGCAAAAAGCTTATCAATTGGGCTTTTTCACTTTGGTACCCAAAATCCGAATACGCATTCGTTTACAGTCTATGCCTTCAATGCGCAATTTCAGTACTTCTCCTATTCGCAGACCGCTGTCATAAATAACAGATAATATCGTTTTGTGCTTAATGTTCTCATATACGAACTCCATAGCTTCGCCTGCTCAGTCACATTCTGAGGGATGTTGAATTTCTTACTTGCAGCCATGAATATACTTAAACGGGAAGATATTCTGTTGATTTTATCTATTAATTATGACAAATTTCTAAATATTGTTCAAGCAGCCATCGGCAATAAGTTTATAGTTTTTGCCATGTTTGGTAATGCTATTATAATCTTGCCGTTATGAATTTTTTGAGGTAGCTGGTTAGTTATCTATCACATTTTGGGGGGGTAAAAAATACCCTTGTGTGTAATAGTAAGTTTCGTTTTGTATTATGGTAAGCTAAGATAGTCTGTATCCACCATTAAAATAACGGTATTACGCCCTGTCAAAACAGTCAGTAAAGGCAAATTAAGCTGAAGACCTACACAAGTTTAAGTTAAAATCTAATTCTACCCATTGGTTAATTGAAAGTGTCATTGTAACCTTCCAAAAGTCCAACTCCTCCAGCCTTGCATTGATTGTAGCTGTCTGTAATGCCATTATTTTACTTTTAAATTATCACCCCCCACTCGCGCGAAAATGGATATTTTATGTGTCAGGTAGGGTCGTTAGGTTCTGCAAAGTGATTGCCCGATCCCTATTCATACCCCCTTGGGCTTCGTTATATATTGCATGTGATTTGCTTCTGTTTTGCTTCATCCTTGCTTGTCGTTTGCTTCCGATCAGCTATGCTTCTTCAACAGTGTAGCGTCAACAGCTGTATTCTTAATCTTCTTAACTATGTCATGTATGAACAGCCTGCCTTTCTCGGTCCATACTGTTAGCATTGTTGTTTTGATTTCTCCGTGATCGTTGTATTGATTTGTCTTTGTCTTTGTGAATCCTTTGTCCTGGTACTTCGCATACAATAGCCAGACACCACCTTGCTTGTATTGTATCTGTTGGACTGCTAATAATTTATTTAAAGCAAAGGCAGTCATGCCAAGCTCCTTTGCCACTTGACTGGTTGTGCATGTACTCGGGCTTTGTAGTACTTCATCATAGTATTGAACCTTTGGCGCGTTCTCCATTATCGCTTTGGTTTGTTTCTCTGCTTGCTGGCGGTATAGTTCTTTTTGTTTGCGCTCTTCCTTTAGGGTAGTGGCAAGCTGTATTAGCGTATCAGGATCCGATAAGGCCTTTTCAATTACTGAGGAAGTCATATAGGCGCCATGTTTACGAATGGAGGGAAGAACATCTTCACATACCCAATCTTGGAACTTTTCTGCCTCTTGTAATTTTGAGCGCATAATTAAACGATAGATAGCAAACTCTTTGATAAACTGTAAATTAGTGCCGCCAATGCCGTTGTTGTGAGGGACATAGTGTTTTTCTATGTCGCCTGACTTACAGTGCATTGCAATTGCTTCCGCTGGATTTTCATACCCTAATGCTTTTGCTATATCGATTCCGGCAAATAATGGTTCGTTATTCTCATTAGTGGCTACTCGAATTTTACCAAACTGGTTATTTTGAAATATTTTAATCATGGTTTATTGCTTTTAATCTGTTGTTAATGACTTAGGGCGGATTTTCGCCCCAACAATCTTATTCAGTTGGTACCAATTTCGTGGTAACTGATCACTTCAGTACCGACGGTTTACGTCCTTACTGATCTGAAGAGCTTAGTCCATTGTGTTCTGGTTCTGGATCCAATATGTCTTTTAGACTTTGGTAAGCGTATGCTATGCTTTTTCGTATTGCTTCGGATGTGTTGACACCTCCTTTTTTAGAGATGTAATCCAGTTTCTTCTTATCCTCGGGGGAATGTTTGAAGTTTATCTTAAGTGCTTTCTGGGGCATGTTTAAAAGGTTACTTTGTTGAATACTCGTTTTAGTGTTTCTCGTTTTTGTTCCAGGTAATGTTTTGCATCGAAGTTGTTAGGCTGAACGCATATGGTTTTCTGTGTTGACAGGTAATCACTTTGTTTTTGAGCCTCTCGTATAGCTTCTGTTTGCGACGTTCTTTGAACTGAACTTACTTTTGCTTGTATACCCTTCAGTATTGTATCATGAAGTATGTCCATTGGGCATTTACCACCTTTACCAATAATTCTTTCTTCTCTGTTAATGAACCTGGGTAAAAGCTCTTCATATTTTGCCTCCATTTCTGCTTTTTCTTCTTCGCTTAACTCGGGCCAGGGTTCGTATACAATTTCCGTTAAATATGCTTCGTCAATTTCTTTCAGTTTCATATAGCCAATTTTAGGGGGTGTAACGTTTGCACCGTATAGCTAAAATGTGCGAACGTTACACTTTCCAGTTTTTGGAAAAATATCGATCGGTGCGAACGTTACATTTTGCACCTCTTGACAATGCGGTGCGAACGTTACACTTTTCAACTCTTCAACCTTGTTTTTGATGTCATCCGGAGTAGGATATTTTGATGCTGAATAATCATCTATTATCTGGCTTAGTTTTTTCCTTGATCTAAGTTTCTTGTGCCTTGGTTCATCACCGGTCCAATACTTCGGATTATCCACCTTTTTGTAGAATAGTCGCTCTTTAACCGATAGCTTTTGCATATCAATGCTTGAATTGACATAAATAACCTGATTGAACTCATTTGCTAATATGGATCCCAATTTGAACCATATGTCAAGATTCATTAAATCAGACAATGAGTGTAATCCTATCTTATTGAGGTTTCTCATTTTATTGTATTTCAACTCGATGCGTAAAATGTTGCCCTGGCCAAACTGTAAACCCTTGTTGTAGATTTTCATCCTATAGGTATGGTGTTCCGCCTGGCAAAAATGTTTTGATGATGTCTTTGTTGTGTTAAAAGGAATTGAGCGGTGTGTCAAAAGGTCCCGCAAAAACAACGATGGGTTGTAATCAGTAGCTAGGTTTACTCCAAATTCAAGGTTGTTAAGTGGGATTTCTGTAACGTTAGCACCAATCAAAAAGCCAAGGTCCTTGATAATTTTACATACATCATCGTATTTAAAATCATCATAGTTGTGGTATCCATCATTATTCATTTTGTGAAGAGAGCCTGTTATCTTCAGTTCACTTCCTTTTATAGCTAGACACATGCCTTTGTATTGAGCTACCTTAGATTTTCTCCTGTGTATTTCACCGGTCGATTCATCAAAAGGAGTCGTAAAGCTTAATTCGTGGCATTGCAATAGCTTTTCTGTATTTACAAAGACGCTTAATGCTTTGATATAATCATACATTAACTACTTGGATAACTCAATTAATGAAGCTTCTATTTCATGACGCTTATAGTAGACGCGATTGCCAAGGCCCCATGCTTTTAGTTTACCTGATTTTGTCCAGGTATGAAGTGTTGAGAGGTTTATTTTTAGAATTTCAATTACCTCTTTACGAGTTAACCATTCGGTTGGCTCTTTAGGTTGGAAGTTTTCAGCTAGTGAATCGAGTTTCTTTTCAATGCCACTTACTATTGCATTCTCTAATTGTTCTGGGGTAATTTGAATAAGTTGTAATTGCTCCATTGTGCTTTTTTTTAATTGTTCTGAGCACAAATAAAACGCATTACATTCTATTCAAGGGCGTTGTTGTTGTTGTTGTTTGTTATTGGAGGTAAGGTGCAGATAGACAGTGAAATGAGGTGTGAAATAATGAAATAAACAAACAAACATTTTCTTATTATATTCGAAAAATTGAAGCAGTTTTAACATTAATTTTCGATACTAATTAACAAACATTAACATTTCAATGTTAGATGTAATTAGTGTATGCTTTTCTATCACTAAGCCTATCAAGTAACGAAGAAACGCTCAGCTCTTCTTCAGGTGTAAAATTCCTGATTAGTAACCGCGCTATTTGAGTGTATGAAGTATTGGTAATTTTACCTTCTCGCTTTGCAGATCCAAGTAGTTTTATTAAATCGTGGTAGGCATCTTGCTTTATATAAATTTGATATTCATCTTTCTTTTCTTGTTCCTTTCTTAATTGATCAAAGAAATTGTTGTAATGCTCAATGAATTGCTTGTTAGTCGATTTTGAATTGTCAAATAAGAATATAAATATCTCTTTAAATTTTTTATGCATATAGGGGAAGTTCCTTAGAAAAGAGAAAATTGCTTTTTTATTCCATCGGTTAGATTTCATAAATTGTGCTTTGTACCATCTCTTTACAGTATCTTGCTGATATTTATAATAAACGTCTATGTTAAAGTCATTGTAGAAAACTGCCTTAAGTAGCTCGTTTAATGGTTGATCATCTGTAAACTTCATATTTTTATTGTGCTTTCTTTACTACTTTAAGGTTGGTTTCTTTCTTGTTCATTGCCGATAGCTTGGCCCAGTATTCGGCCAACTGGTGTGCCTGATCTGTTGCACTTTTTCCAATGTATATCAAAAACTTATTTTCGGTAGTGTGGCCGGTTGCACTCATCAATAAAGGCGTTGGAATATCTCCATAGTAATTAGTAGCAAATGAACGTCTGCAGATATGCGACGTAATTAATTCATGTTTAGGAAACACGCCAGAAACATTTCTAAACGTTTTTTTGCCGTTTATTTTAACTTCCTGCTTAATAGTGCCTTTTGTTGGGGTTTTGATTTCAGCTTGTTTACATAGCTCTTTTATGTAAGTATTAAACTTTTGGTCACTTATCTTTCTGGGAAACTGTCCGGATCTCTTTTGTAAAATTTCCTGGACCTGATCCTGAAGAGGTAAAATAACCTTGTTACCTGTTTTTTGTTGAGTCAGCTCAAGCATTAATAAACCACCTTTCGAAACAACGTTATCTGCAGTTAAACGCAATAGATCACTTACTCGTTGACCAATAAAGCAGCCAATTAAAAGCCAATCCCGAGCATTGTCTAGTGCATCACGTTCAAATGTGGTGTTTTTGATTTTTTCTAATTCATCAAGTGTTAAAATAACCTTGTATGTTTCAGCTTTAACAGCTGTGATGTAGTCAAGCTGGTTTGAGACTTTAAAGCCCTCTTTTCTGGCATGTTTTCCCAGCGTTTTTATATCCTTTGTTAATGTGCCGATATAGTTGTCGGAATAGCCGTTTTTTCGCAAATACTTATCAAATTGAGCTATTAGGTCAGGTGTGATATCAGCAAGGTTAAATCGATTCCGTTTAGCTTTTTGAAAATCGGCGAATCGGTTTTTTAGGTTGTTAAACTTTTGAATAGTGTTTTTACTCAAGCCTCTTTGACCATTCTTTTTAATGTGACTGGGTAAATATTCGATATAATATTGTAGGTAGGTTAGGAGGTCGCTCTTATCCTGTTCTTCAGATGAGGTTCTATTTTGCAATTCTTCTATCTGAGCTTGTAGCCAGGTGCTATTTATTTTTGTTCCTTTCTCAGTAGCCTGGTTGTAGCGTTTGTTAATTTCTGTTGACAAACTATCCAGTTGTTCTTTTAATTGTTTGCCTATGGCATCTGTTTGTTTTGGCATACCAAATTCTGCAAGTTTACCTTTATTGGTTCCTTTGGTGATTTTATCAAATCTCCAAAGTTTGGCATTTATGGTATATCCTGTTTTTATTTCAAGATTAACAGAACGGCCAGCTGATAACCGGATATAAATTTCCCGTTGTGGATTTTGTCCCCTTGCCCTAAACTTAATTGTTGCCATATTTTCAAAATTGATTCTATACAAATATAACAACTTGCACAACATTTGCACAACCGTTGCACAACCAAATGCGATTTATTGCAATTTAAAACAATTTAGGGTTTTGTGTTTGTATTGCCTTTAGGCATTGGTTTTGCTGGGGTTGGTGCTGTTTTTAGGGGTGTTGGTGAAAATGTGAAATTGCCTAGGTGTTACCTCGCCTCTCGGTACTTAAAAAAAGCAGTTACAAAAGTGACTGCTTTTTTTGTGTTATAATGTTTAAACAAATGTGGTAACGTGTTTCCTGTTTGTATTCCCTTCATACGGATTACTAGTTTGAAGCTTAATGAGAATTAATTCGGCTTAAAATTCTTTTCATTATCAACTTCATAGCACTTCTTCTTTGCTCATATTGTTATTAATATTGCTTTGGTTATGAAGATCAAATGTGTCTTTAGGAAATGTAATTCAAAGCATTTTTGAATAAATACTTTTCGTTTATTTAACTTGCCCGAAATACCGGCAACGGTCTCATTTTAAGAAGTGTATAGGGATTTTACTAACTCTCAAAATTGAGCAGAGCCTAAGCGTTGCATTTGTTTTAACTATTCATTTTTAAAGCCAAATCAGGGATTGGCGCTGGTAGCCCGAGCTAAGGACTTACCAAAGTGCTTTGTAACCAGAATACGCTATTAGCAGCAGTTATTCTTAGTCATAAAACCCCTTCCAATTATATGGTTCCGGATTGGTCAACTTAAATATAATCTGTTCTTTCTCTGTTAAGTTATGATATGACTTATCAAATTCAGTCATAAACTGTTCTCCTTTACCCATTCTCCAAAACATGTCATTGCACTCAATGTCTGGAAATTTGAAATAAGGAGCTATTAGTCCATTAGTCAATTCCGAAAAGAAACCAAATTCATTTAGGAAATCGCGTGTCTCCATAAGAGCGAAACCCAACAGGTTTAACCCTCTCCACGAATAGATGTTGTCAATGTCTTTACTGTCTTTGGTCAATCCGATTCCCCAAATTGTATCAACTGGACTCGCTTCAACTAGAATTCGATTTCCTGTTTTAAGAAGATATTCTCCTAAATCACGATTCTGATTGAACTTATGTATATTTCCAATTCTCACTATATTGAATCGGTTTTCTTCCCATGTAATTTCGTCAAATCCGCTTACTTGTCTTCCAAGTTCTTTTGCTTCACCTGGTTTCTCACAATCAATTATTTGTTCGAATATTTCTTTGTTACCGAACAATAGCGCTTTTTGGGCCATCATCCAGTGTTCAGTTGTTTTATAAGTCAATCCATTAATCTCAAAAGAACTTTCATACCACTGACTGAAGCAAAAGTTACCTACTTCTTGGTCTTGCTTTTTTGTGTGTCCCCAGAAATACAGATATTTCAAAGAATCTCCGTTTTCAATTTTCTCGGTCAACCATTTTATATTATAGTGCTGTTTCATTTTTAAATATTTGCCAACGATTACTGTAACAATCGTAGCCAGTTGGAAGGCAACTATGATTTGTTATACATTGTTTGGTACTTTTTAAGTATCACATGTGACTTCATCCCATTCTTGATCCATATAGTTTACTAACCAATTCAAAGCATATTGTCTTTCATATACTACACCAGGATGTACGTCTGTTAATTCATTTCCTTTCAATCTTTCGTTCACGCAAGCCCAGTTTAGTCTATAGTATAGGTCATTTTGATCTAGAATTTCCTTTTTTGAACGGATTAAATGTTCCTTTTTGATAAAGTCATTAGGATCAACTCCTTGTGAAATTGGATAACTGTCCGAATCTATATTGTTAAGATCAGCAAGAACATTTGCTTGCCCAAGATTTTCAACAATCCCTAATGCCCAACACAAAGTCCATATAGCTTCACATTTCCAAGACATTTGGTTTTTTAATTTTTCAGTTGGATTATTGAGGAAATCTATTTCATCAGGTGTGACATATTGATCAAGAGAGTATTTAGAAATAATGCCTTTAGCTTCTTGTTCTGAAATGTTACTGAACGCAACTAGGTTAGTGATCGCCAGTATTACAGCTCTTGAAGCAATTTCCTTGGAATTTCTGAGTTCTACTTCATTCTCTGATTCCACAAATGGGAGATGATTAATTGTTGGAATTCCAAGACTTGAGATAAATTCTATGTTCTTTCTTTTTCGCTCTATTTGGTCAGGGAAAATTTCTGTCCCTTCTTGTTCTTCCAGGTCAACTAAAGGTCCTGTTGAAGGATATATTTCTGAATTACCATTGACATCAAGCAGTAAATGTAATTCTTTACTTAAAAAATGTGGAAAGTTACCTTTTCCAACGAAACTATCAGATTGACAAAATAGTATGCATTCTTTTTCCGTGGAAATAATTTCCACCAGCTCAAAAAGTTCTACAGAATCATTTTCTGAACATAGAATAGCCGTTTCACTTATAACGGAGTCGATTATCGTATTTAAATTCTTTATCCCAATTGGGGGTGCTGAAGGAATCTGAGAGATAAATCCTTTTATACCTTGTAAATTCTTAGATAAATCAGATTGATCTAGTTCAAGTGCGATACTATCTCTAAAACGAGTTGATATTTGAAAATTAGTCTTTCCTTTAAAAAGACCTTTCTTTTTAGAAAAATTGAAAATTTGACTGTTCGAAGTTTTATTTATTTTAATGTCAGAATTACTGAACTTTTTATTGATCAGTTCCAATAAGCGCTTTTCAATTCTCTCACTCGAATATAGGGTACAAAGATTATTCATAAATTAATTTTTTGTGCCTGGCGGTTCCGCTGCTTAGCGTCGAAAGGAGTTATAGACCGTACTTCCTTTTCAAATTTAGCGAAGCCAAAGCGTTGTATTTGTTTTAACTTTTCTTTTATCATAGAATGCGATTTGGCGGTGGTCACCGAAGCTACGAACCAACCAAAAATAGTCGGCTCACTTTTGCTTTATAAGCCATTGTTGGCAAGCGTTATTTAATTTCTATAGAGTATTCGTTTAGTATATCTTCATTCACCAAAATTTTAGCATCAAATCTTAGGGCTAAGGCAATTGAATCAGAAAGTCTAGCTTCAATTTCTATTAACTCTTCATGATTATTCTTCAAACAAATCATTGTTTTAAAAATTCCTTCTGACACGTTTGTAATTTTGACGAAGTCTAAGCTTGAATCTAATTTTGTTATAATATACTTCATTAAGTCATGAGATAAAGGAAGAGGAGGTGTCAAGCCTTCTAATTCAATAGCAATATTCTGTGCTTCAAGATGTCCAATAATCACTGGCATTCGAACTTTCTCATTTAGCTTATCAACCAATACTAGATGGTAACTATTTCTGCTCCAACGCTTTTTATTCAGTCCAAGCACTTTAAGCTCTATGAGCTTCTCATTTCTTATATACTCATTCATGTTAGTATTGATTAAGCGTTACGGTATTTTTTATGCTTGCCAATGTTGAGTGTATGTGCGTTATGTCAGTGCTGCACCTGCGGCAGACATATTGCGTATTACACATTGTTGGGTTTAGTACCTTTTAATTCAGTTATTTTTCTTGACATCTCCTTTTTACTTTTATTCAAGTGGTCAATCATAATAGTATATTCAGGATGTTTCCACTTTTCTTTTTCTGTCAAGAAGATGTCCAAATTTGTACTTTCCGTTTCACTGGAGCTTGTATCTCTAAACTGTATTAGTTTAACAGCTTCCCATTTGACAAATCCAATCTGCGGTGTTGCAATTCCATCTTTTTTCATAACAATTTTTGGACTATCATCTCCTAACTCATCCCAATTAGTATAAATTCCACGACCCATTACATATGCTATCCCAACTGAAATAACGTATAAACCTTCTTTACTGAGGAAATAACCTCCTAAAAGTGTCATTGTAATTAATCCAAAAAAATTAAACCAAAGTTTTGATTTTGAATATGAAATTATAAACGAATCATTATCCACATACTCATTAATATTAAAGTCAGGTTTAATAGCATCATTTTCTTTTTTCCCTAAATAGTATTTGAATACTTTATCTAACCATGGAATTGGAATATCAGGGCCTTTCTGATTATTAATCAATTCTATTACAAGCAATGCAACGACTAAAATTGCTCCAATAAAATCCCCTTTATTTAAGTTATATTCCTCAATTAACATGTAATATGTTGCCAATGCTAAAATTCCTAGTAAAACAGGTAATAGGTACTTTTTAAATAATCCTGTGTTTTCATCCTTTATGTCTCTCATAAACTATCAATGTTTAGTATTGTTTGGAGTATTAAACCCAACGGTTTCAGCTATGAAGTGTAGGGGAGTGTTGCCAGATTTTGATTCCAAAATCCTGTGTTGCAGAAGCGTAGTATTTAGTTATTTTTTCATCTCTAAAGCCAAAAAATCCTTTGGCGGTGATCGCTATTGCAGAGATTATCCAAGCCATTGTGAATCCCCCAATGTTTTTACATAGCAGCCATTGTTGGTGGTTCGTTTTTATTGAAATTCTTTATTCTCTTTCAACGGACTGTAATTAGAATATCTCCTGTAGACAACAGAATCTTTAATTAATTCCTGGCTTAAGATTTCTCTTTTACCACTTTTATCAATGATAAAAACTTCTCTCGTGTCAAATAGACTAACTCCTGCAAATTCTCTTAAAGTATCTGATTCTATTTTCAGAAACAAAGTTGTGCTACCTCCATAGATCAACCAAGCATCAATGCAGTTAAGTTCAGCATTGTATCTAATGTTCGGATAACTATCAGAGTTTTTAATATAAACCAATTCTTTCTTCTCTTTGTCAAAGATGAAGAGACTTCGTAATTCATTTGAACCTCGAGCAGCAACTCCATTCCTGAAAGTTAAGTCGTTAAAACCATCATTATTATAATCTAAGAACTCTGGACTAAGATCAGTAATTGCATCTTTTTCCATTCTGAAATTTTGTATATGCTTCCAATTTGAATTATTCCTTTCGAAAAAGTCAAATTCTGCAAAAACACCATCTGTTGCCTGGATCTGCTTGAGACTAATCTTATAGTTTCCATTTTCCGCAATTCTTAAGCTGTCAGTGATTATTTCTAAGATAGAAAACTCTTCAGTTTCTTGTTCAAATGAAACAATGGTATCAGAAACTTCTATGCTAAAAGCTGGTTCAATATCCGTCTGTTCTGACTTTGTCTTGTTTTTACATTGAAACAGTAGTAGTCCGATTAATATTATTGTAATATTTTTTTTCATCTTATTGTTTTGTAATGACTGCCTACGTTTGGCCGCATGGCGCTGTAGCAGATTTTCGTTGATATTGTCTGTCCGGCAAGGTTGACAATTGAGGTGGGAATCTGCACAACTAAGATACTACAAGCTATGCTTTGCGCTATAGCGGCGTGTTGTATTGCGATATTTTCTAGTAAAAGTCATCAACTACAACAGTTGTATCTGAAAATTCAGTTTTTATCAGGTGTCCAATAGAGTCATATTCCATCTTTTTGTTCCAATTTGCTACAATCATTTTTAAATCTTCTGTGATTGTAACATCACGATAATACTCTATAACTGCCGTATCTTTTACAATTATATTCATATCATCGAAATTGTCGGCTGTACTAATGAACGATAATGGTAGTTGCTTTCGTCCAAGCTCTTGATCTTCTTTATTAACAAATAAAAACGTTGTGTAATTATAAAAATCAGAAGCATAATTAATACCAATTGCAAATAGTGAGTCAGTTAGTGAAATCTTTCCAAATGTTGAGCCATACTTATCATATTTGTCCCATAATGCTTGGAGTGTTACGTTTTGATCAATTTCTGATTTTATTTTTGCAGAGCTCCAATTCTCAGGACCTGAAGGCAACTTAATTTCTGGTAATATTTCTAGAAAATCTACAAACCTTAGAGATTTCTTCCTTTCTTCAAATAGTTTACCAGGACGAACGTAATTCTCAATGTCTACTATCCAATTTATATTCGATTTATCAATCTCATTAAGGTAATTATCAATTTCATTTCCTTCATATTTCGGTTTATACCATTGAAATTTTTTAAAATGGAGTGTTAATTCTTTTGACTTAAAAACATAGCCTTTCCTTGCATATATCTCGTTTCTTAAAAGTCGTAAATCACTCATACTTAAAAGCCTTAAATCAACCTCTGATTCTATTAGTTTCTTTGATAATTGTATTGGCTCACCTGTTTCAGGATTTTTAATTTCTGAATAGATCACTGACGATTCTGGAGTGTTGCACCTCCAAAAGATCAAAAAAATGATTATGTACTGTAATTTCATAATCTTGAGTGTTTTTTATGCATACCGGATTGGCTCTAACGGTCTCGCTGCATGGCATCGTGAGGGGATTTAACCTTACAATCTTTCCAAGTTGAGCAGAGCCAAAGCGTTGTATTTGTTTTAACTTTTCTCTTTTAAGCCAATTGAAAATCATGAACTCCAAAAGAAACAAACCCTTTGTTCATAAATCAACCTTTGGCGTTGATTGCCGAAGCGAAGGACTCCTCAAAATGATTCAAGTCGCACATGCTCTATTGCAGCGTGTTACCACCCGTTACTTTTGTTCTGATATTATTGTTGATATTTCTTTAATATAATCTTCAAAAAAGTGAAGGTATTTGCTATTGGGAAAGTCAATTTTATACTGCTCCATTATCTTTATGAACTCCTTCTCTTTTCTTAAACTACGAGAATAGTAAGTAATATATGATGCAATATAGAACTCTTGACATTCTTTTGGTAAAAACTGCTTAGCCATCATTATTGAATGAGAATGAACTGTGCCTTTGCTACGGTGAGTTGCACGAATACTTTTTAGTTCTTCTATTTTAAAAGTTTTTCGCATGAAATACCATTTATACATATAAAGAAAGTCATAGATATCACTTGATTGTAGCGATATAGGCATTGTCAAATCTACTTGGGAAATTGCTTTTTCTCTAAGCTTTATAAGTTTTTCTGGTACTTTTTTCTTATTCTTCTCGAATTCAAATACGTTTTTTGAAGCTAGAACAGATTGAGCTGTTTGATAATATACATTTCTATCTTGTTTGATTAATAGATAGAGTTTGGGTGAAATATTTTCTGCATCCAATAAGTTTCTCAATTCGTTCATTTCAGATTCGTAGGTAACATTCAATTGACTACTAATTTTTTCATAGCTACTAATGTCATCTCCAAATGAATAAACACACCGTCTTGGACTAAGTTTAGGTAAAGAACTGTAATAAACTTGTGCCTTACTAGGATTTTTCACTGCAAATTCTGTTGAATCGACACCATTATAAATGTTTAGTTCATAACTTTTGCCAGGTTCCACCAATAGACGATTAGTGCTTTTACCAAATAAAAATTCAATAATAAAAGGTTTTTCATAATTCGTAGAAACAGAAAAAATGCCTGACGAATCTGGATTAATTGTTTCAGTAAACAGGTCATTACAAAACCCATTAATTGGTGATGTGTACCGAATGGTTCTACGAATTTCTCCTTTAACAACCCCCTTAATAGTTGTTTCATTGCTTGGATTAGAGCAGGCAGTTAGAATAAAGGCAATAAATAGAATCTGTAATCTCATAAGTCGGTTTGAATTTTAATATTATTTAATGCACTGTGTTTACTGGGTTGTAACGTTTGGCCGCATGGCGCTGTAGCAGATTCTTCGTTGATATTGTCCGTCCGAGAGGACGAGACTATCGAGGCCGGAATCTGCACGACCAAAGCCCCGCTTGCCCTGCATGCGCTATGTGGGGCGTGTTGGGCATTGTTTATTTTATTATATCAAAATGCTTTTAATTTTTTAAGTAGTTCTTTTCGCTTATTATATTTAAAATATATCTTCCTTCAGCCTCATCTAATTCATTCGTTGTCTTAATGGTTTTACGTCCATAGTCAAATTTAAAAATCCCGTTTTTACCTCTTTTCCACGCATTGCGATTCATTCCAAAAATATTACTTGAGTTTAACCCTTGATTTAAACTGAAATTTCTCACTTCACGTAAATCATAAATTTTCGGTGAATATAGAGGAGCTCCCTTTTTTGTTATTATTAAATCTTTTTGTTCAAAACTTATTATTTCCCTTCCGACTAACAACCATAACCAGTTTCTAATAGTCAAAACTCCTCCTATAGTCCAACCAATTAACCAAATCGATAAAATGTATAAACCACCAATGTCTATAATATCTCCAAAAATTCCAGTTATAACAGCCAATGCAATCAATTCACTTATTAGCCAGCATACTAACCAAAAAGTCAGAAATATAATTTCCAGCCAATTGCGTCTTGTTGCTATCTCAATTGAAAATCCTTTAATTGATTCATTTATCTTAGCACGTCCTGTATATGGTCTTTCCATTTTAATTTATTTCGTATCTATAATCTGTCTGTTGATTTTCTTTCTTTGAGGTTCTCTAGGGGAAATTATGCCCAACGTTCGTCAGTCTGACGGACCTAGCTATGAAGCGTAAGTGAGATTTTTATCGTACTCACTTTCAAATTTCACAAAGCCAAAGCGTTGTATTTTGTTTTAACTTTTCCTTATAAGGCCAAATCAAGGATTTGGCGCTGTTAGCCGAGGCTTTGAACCAACCAAAATGAGCCGAACGACTTATGCGCTATTGCGGTTTGTTAGCGGCTGGCATTGTTTCAATGTGTGCTTATCAAGCCTTAATGTCTTAAACATGCGTCTCAATACTTCTATTTTTTCTTGTCATTGTTAGTCCAGTAAATAACAAGAATACCCCAAAAATCAACATTGAGATTGCTTGTAATAATTTAGAGTTTGTTGTGCCAATAAAATAAATAGCCATTAAAATTAAAACGAATGAACCTATAGATAAAATCACGGATAAGATGATGGATAAAGCTTTATTATTCCAGTAGAATTGTCCTATAAGACAAACAAATAATGGCAGAATAAAAGAAAGAAGAGCTATATCCCATCCATCAATTGAATTTTTAATCAGGTTAAACTTTGTGACTTCAAATAGTAATAATCCAATTGAAACTATAAATATAATTTCTTGCCAATACTTTAATAATGTTTTTAGAGCTTTAGTTTTCATATTCATTGGGATTTAAATTGCTGATTTATTTAATTTTAACATTATTATGAACGTCAATCTAACTCGTTTTATTTTAATTGTTTAGTAAGGTTTTTTTTGCTTGCCGCTAACTCTTCTGTATCTGCATTGGTATTGTCCATATATCCAGTTTGCCACTTGTTAATTATCAGCGTTAAATTAATATTGTGGCCTAAACTCTTGTATATATTTAAAACTGTGCCTGACTCCGTATGTCTATGATACAGTCTGAATATTCGAATGTATATTGACCTATGATGGTATATCGGTCTTTTTTTCCTTTAGCACCCAAAATCCGTATACGCATTCGTTTAGAGTCTAGGTCTTCAGTGTGCAATTTCAGTACTTCTCCAATTCGCAGACCACTACCATAAATAACAGATAATATCGTTTTGTGCTTATTATTCTCATTCACGAACTCGATAGCTTCGCCTGCTCAGTCACATTCTGAGGGGTGTTAAATTTCTTACTTACAGCCATGAATATACTTAAATGTGAAAATATTCTGTTGATTTTATCTATTAATTATGACAAATTACTAAATATTGTTCAAGCAATCATCGGCAATAAGTTTATAGTATTTGCTCTATTGGGTAATGCTGTTACAATGTTCCCGTTATAGATTTTTGTGGGTAGCTGGTTAGTTATCTGTTAAATGTGGGGATTAAAAAATATTCTTGTTTATTATAGTAGGTTTCGTTTTGTATTATGGTAAGCTAAGGTGGTCTGTATCCACATTAAAATAACGGTAATTCGCCCTGTCAAAACAGTCAGTAAAGGCAAATTAAGCAAAAGACCTACACAAGTTTTAGTTTAAATCTAATACTACCCATTGGCTAATTGAAATTGTCATTGTAAGCTTCCAAAAGTCCAACTCCTCCAGCCTTGCACTGATTGTAGCTGTCTGTAATGCCATTATTTTATTTTATATTATCACCCCCCACTCGCGCGAATACGGATGTTTTGTGTGTCAGTTAGAATCCTTAGGTTGTCCAAAGCGATTGCCCGATCCCTATTCATACCCCCCCCTGGGCTTACCTATGCTTTTTTGATATATCAATATGAATTGATCTACTTTGGTCCTTTGTCATTGTTGCCGGTGACTATACAATGGATAAACTCTCTTCCTTTCTCGGTCCATACTGTTAGCATTGTTGTTTTGATTTCTCCGTGATTGTTGTATAGATTTGTCTTTGTCTTTGTGAATCCTTTGTCCTGGTATTTCGCATATAATAGCCAGCCTTTAATACAGAAAACGGAAGCTGTAGTAATCAATTAAAATGGTATAAAAAAGCCACTCTAAATAAATAGAATGGCTCCTGGTGTCATGCGATAGCTGCTTAAAACAAGTCAGCAGGTCTTTTTAGTTGTCATCCGATTCAGCTTCAAAGCTATTCTCCTGAGGCTGAACTTCGCTTAATGGTTTTAGGTTAGATGGAATTTCATCATTTACCTCATCGCCTTTGAAATAGGGGAAGAAATCCAGAATTGGACTTTCAGAGATAGCATTGATATCAAAATCAACTGTTAAGCCACCCATTCCTTCATGAATTTTGTCGAAGGCATCTTTCACATTGCTGGCTAATACCAATATCTGGTTACTTACTTTCTTTTCTTTTCCCGATTTTTCATCAACTGAGGCAAAAGAGATCTTACTTTTGTACCAGATATCTCCGTCTTCATTCTCGAAAATTTCAGTATAGTTGGCTTTTCTGATGTTAGTAACAACAAATTCACCTCTGATCATTGACTCCATCTCCTTATAGATCCTTGATTCGGCTTCGGTGAACGATACCGCGTCGATCAAGTATGTCTCGCTTACTTTTTTTTCTTTGCCCGATTGCTCATCAATCTTCTCATACTTGACTTTACACTCAAATAAATTCTGCATGGTCGTAATTTTTAGCAGACAAAGATAAAATAGAATTGCACTTAGTATACTCTAATTTGAAATTTCCTGATCAGATATCAAGGGGAGTATGTGTTAGCTTCAGACAATGAGTTATATATGCTTAGAAAACTTCTGCAAAGGTGACATACACTCCGCTTTCTCCTTTGGCAAATCCATAGTCAAGACGTATGTTCATGCGGGGTTGCAGCTCTGCCCTGATGCCAACTCCGGCATTTGGCAGCCAGTTTCTGAATGACTCTAATGTTGAGGCTACCGAACCTGCTCCTATCCATGTAACGTAACCAAAGCGACTGTTGTAGTTATTTTTCTTATTGAGTTTTTTCCGCTTAAACATGTGGCGATACTCAATAGTTGAAAAGACCATGTTGTCGTCTCTGAAGCGCCCCATTGTATAGCCTCTCATGTTTTCAAGGCCTCCAAGCATTGATTTGTCGGTCCATGGGGTAGAGCCGCTAAATGTAAAGCGCGTTTTAACCTGCCATGCCAGGGTGCGGCGTTTTCGCCTTATGGTTTTGTAATGCCTGTAGTCAAATTCAAGGATATTATAATCGGTGTCACCACCAAAAAATTCATCATAGGCTGTGAATATGCCGCTGATAAACACACCTTCGTAGGCATTTTGCATAAAGTCACGTGTATCATAGTCAACTTCAATGCCGATACCCGTATTAAAGATGTCTGTTCCTCCTTCAATTACATGAATATCTTGCTGCATACGCGGATTCATATCCATGGCCTGAGTTCTGTTGACATCAATTACAAAGCCGACAAACATTGTTTCATTGGTTCTGAACATCATGCGCTGGTAGAAACGCCAGTACATACGCTTATAACCTGTGGTCGATGGCCCTTGCGGAACCGTATCTCCATTATGGTAGCCGACACCCCAGTAGTTATCAGGCATATCGCGTAATTGAAACTCACCAATGGAGCGAATGTTATCATTTTTCCAGTAAATAACGTTAACGGCTTTAATTGCAAAGGAGCCATTGGAGCTATAACCCACTGAAAAAGGGATGGATGAAAGATTTAAAAGCTTGTCTTTATGTGTTTTAAAAGTGATTAAGCCACCTCCTGATAACAGCCACTCGGTTTCCGGGGTGTAGGAAGGAGCTATGTATGGCATTATTTTGAATGACTTACGTTCAATTTCGGCGAAGCGTAACGAGTCCAGGTTATTAAGGATCTTGTTGCTCAAAGAATCAACTTGTGCAGACGAAGAAATTATACCTAGAACCGTTAGGATAAAACAAAAAACGAGCTTTCTCACGATAAATCTGTCAGGAATTATAGAAAACTCAAATATAGTGAGAAAAAGTATAAAAATCTTTATTTTTTAATGTCCACTAAATCAGTGTTATATGTGCGCACGTATAGAAGACTTGAACTTTTTTGAAAAAAATTCAGCTTTTGGGTACGTCCACCGGCATACTTGATTGTCTTAATGATGTAAACAAAAATAGATTTGATTATGAATGCTAAAGCGATAAGGCGTAATTTGTACAAGGTTTTAAGAAAAACTGGTGTGCCTAAGAACCGAATTAGTGAAGAAGCATCGCTACGTGACGAACTTTTTGTTGATGAATTAGACATGAATTGTTTCTTATTTTATTTAGAAACGCGATTTGATGTAGCTATTCAGAACGAGGAGCTACCGCAATTAACATCTGTAAAATCTACCATAGACTATTTGCAGAAGCATTGCGCATAAGATTTTTTCAATGACCAATCCCATGAGGTTGTTTCCAATCTAAGACTATAAAACCACTCATTTTATCGTCCCATCAACTTATTTGGAAACAACCTTAGTTTTTCTTAAACACTTTCTCCAATGACTCATCTGGCCTGATGATGTTGTAGTTTTTCCAGAATTGCTCGTCTGTTTCCTTAATTTGATCGGCTAATACAAATCGTGATTTGTATAGTTCTGAAGGCTTTAGCTTATACTTACCATTAATCTCACAGTCGCTGATTAACAGTTCGGTCGTTGCCATGAATTCTGAGTTTACACCATGGCGTTTTTCGTTGATCTTAACCAGTATTTCTCCTTTAATACGATTTAATATCCATTTGCCCTGCAATTTTCGGTAATCGATAAAATAAGAAGCTTTCATCGGTTTGACCTTTATCTTGCGTGATGCTTTTCTGATAAGGGTTTTGCCACTGCTTTTCAAAGCCCTGTTGGTAAGTTGAAATTCGCTTCTGACCAATGCGTAACTGTCGGCATGAATGTATAGCACACCGCTGTACAGCAAGTCTCCGTTATCATCATAGGGACGGAACTTAACTTTATAGACGATTTCTTCGTCTAAGACATCAATCCCATCGTATATATACTTATAGATCTCGTTTTCCAATGAAAAGAAATCCTGGTAACGGGCTACGTCAACGCGTGAAAACTGAAATGGTCCGCCTTCCAGTTTAAAGTCCACAAAATCCATTGATTGAAGATCATTCTTCTTTCGTCCTTTAATAAACTTCACCCGTTCGAGGCTTGATGGGTTGAAGTAGGAGGGTTTAATAATTTGAATGATGGCCTCTGATACCTGCACATAAATGCCATCTTGTTTGATTGATTCACGAAAAAAGCCTTCAAGTACACACTGCTCATCCATGTAATTATCGACATGGTGTACCTGCAGTTGTTCAATGATTTTTTGAGGATCTTTATAAGTTACTTCTATTTCGTTCAGTTGTATGGATGTTGGCTCAAGTCTGATGTTTAGTAAGGAATCATGATCCGGAACGGTGAAATAAGAGGTGTGGTAACCCAGGAATGAAAAGGCCAGCTGTTCGCCGGCATAGTCAGACGGAAGTTTGAATTCGTACTGACCTTCATTATTTGTTATTGAGCCAAGTGGTTTGCCTGTGACAGTGACATTGACCAAAGGAAGAGTGGAGTTGCTGGCCTGATCGAATACGGTGCCGGTAAGGCGTATCGATTTTTCTTTTATTTCTGCCGTTTCAAGTGCTTTACTGATAATTATCTGACCATCCAGATATCGGATATCAATGTTCTGATGCACCAATACCTCCTGTACAATCTGGAGGGCATGCTTGTTCTGAAAGTCTGCATTGATAACACTATCATGCGGAATGGCGTTAACATCATAAGCAATGCCAATGGAAGTGTTATGTGTGAGAGAGTCAAACAAGGCCTCAATGGTGATGCCTTGTTGTTTAAATGAAGTTACCTGACCCTGAGCATGAATGAATAAGCAAAAAAAGCAAATGAGAAGTGTTGATTTACTAATCGAAGGCTTATTCATTGTTGTGTTTAATGTTTGGTTTCGGTTGTCAGATAGAAATACAATGTATTAAAAAATTACCAAATATACCCTTTCATTTATTGAATAGGCGCTATAAAATAGACGCCATTTTGTTTTTCGTACTTATAATTGAATGTTGTACAAACGGCATCTAACACATGTTCCAGCGAATGCTGACTGAAGCTTCCTCCAAATATTTCATCATCGATCACGATGGATTCATCCAGTTCAATAGTGATATGGTATGTTTCTTCAATGGTTTTCAGTACTTCAGGCAATGGTGTTTCGTCAAAATCGATCTCTTTTGTTTTCCAGGCCTTATAGTTGGAAGTAAAGACTTTTCGCGTGGCAAGATTATTGGAAACAGAAGAATAATTTGCTGCGTCACCTGCACTTAAAACAACATTGTAATCTATTTCTTTGGCATTTACACTCACTTTTCCGCTTGAAACAATTACTTCCGATTCAGTAGTGTTGTTGTAGGCTTTAACATTAAACGACGTTCCAAGTACCTCAATGGTCAATTGTTGTGTTTCAATAACAAATGGTTGTTCTTCATTGCGTGTTACATCAAAAAATGCTTCTCCAACAAGCTTAACTTTCCTGATATCAGAATTAAAGTTCTCCTCATAAGTTAACTGGCTGCCATGGTTCAGGTCAACCACGGTACCGTCAGGTAATGTTACCTTTTCTGTATTTTGAGCTGTTATAACTGTTATTTCGGGTGACGCTGAGAAAATACCAAAGAATACACTGCTGGCGATGGCGATCAGCAGAACGGCTGCTATGGCGCCTAACCATTTAATGTTCCGTATTTTATTGTTTTGCATCTGCGAGCGAACATTATTCCAGGCACTGTCAGTGTCAATGTCCTTTAGCGCCTGTGCATAATGCGCATCTCCCCAAAGCTTTTTCATCTGCTTTTCTATATCAGGATTTTTGGACAGTTCCTTTTGCAATTGCAGATGTTCTGCAGCGCTCAATTCTCCAGACACGTCTTTAGCCAAAAGTTCCCAACTAATATTTTCGTTCTCTGTCTTCATCATTCTCACTTTAAAAGCATTATTAATAACGCAATGGTTGCCAGCAACTGCTTTTTCAAAGGCTGCAACTGCTCTCTTAAGTACTTGAGGGCTTTGCCCATTTGTACTTCAACTGTTTTTGGCGATATATTTAATTTCTCAGCAATTTCTCTGTATTTCAATCCGTCCATCCGGCTCATCTTAAAAATGCGCCTACGTTGTTCGGGCAGTTCATCAATGACATTATTTATTTTCTGGAGATACACATTTTCGTTAAATGTCATCCAGACAGCTTCTTCTTTTGTGTCGCTGATCTTTTCATATTCACGAACAACCTGCTGATGCTTTAATTCATTGGTGCATCTGTTTCGAACAGCCACAACTAAAAAGCCTTTCAATGAACGTATTTCTATTTCTCGACGTTTTTCCCACATTTTCACAAAAACACTTTGTACAATGCTTTCAGATAAATCTTTGTCGCCCAGGTATTTTTGAGCTAAAAGCACCAGGTGTGGGTAATAGTTTTTAAATACCAGTTCAAAGGCCGTTTCGTCACCAGCCTTTATCTTTCGTAAAAGCTTATCATCATTATTGACTTCAAATTGTGTGGCCATCTACAATTGGTTTATTAAAGGACAGACTTAAATGAATTTTCCCTTATCCAATTTACATTTTTTTTAGTGTTCTGCTTAAAAAAAAGTAATACTAATCCTTTTTCCACTCAAAAGTGGTGATGACGGCCGCCTGGTTTGATGGAAACCCTTTGGGATGATCGGCTAATAGTATACTATTGGACGGCGTGATCTTGTTACCCTTGTAGTAAATGAAGCTGGTTCTGTCAGGTAATATCGTATCAGTGCGAAGAGCAAGGGTATAGCCGGGGTGCTGCGTTTCGTCGGGATAAAGAATACGGTATGAATCGTGCAGCCCTTTTTTCAGAAAGTTGACACTGGTGGGGAACTCAATGACCAGGCCTAACTTGCTATTGGCGTTGGCTTCAGTCCAGTCGAGGTGTGAGCCGGCATTAAAATCACCACCAATTATAACCGGATGCTCATTGGCCTGTTGAATAATATGACTCAGTTCGCTCAAAAGAAAACGGCTTTCTTTACCGCGTGACTGATCTTCCCACTTTTGTATTGAATCTACCTGTGCCGCATCAGATTTAATGTAGGCGTTGAGCTGTGGTTCTTCACTAAATCGCACAGGACATGCGAATACAGAATGGTTTTTACCAACCGTGAGCTCGGCACATGCCGAAATATCGGGATGGAAAACATTGTGGGTACTACTGACAGGGAAGCGGCTTAATAAACAAAGCTGATCGCTGCGCCTGTATAAAATGTAGTTCAGCTCATCGGCAATGGAAACAGCTGCCTTATCAGCTTCCTGTAAAAAAATAATATCGGGATTGGCATTTTCAATTACATCAATGATCCGTTGAACGCCAACAAAACGTCCGTCATGTATGCCATCATCCCACAGGTTCCAGGTCATCACTTTTATGTTTTCCTTAAACTTCTGCTTAGGTAATTTTGCCCTGCCCCTCTGGTTGTAAATCGCATTTATTTCATCATCGTTCATGACCCTCGACCACAGCATTAAGTCATCAATATGACCGTTGAATAAGTTCTTTTCATCTGTGTTAACACTGTCGTTGCCAATGACAATGCTCGGGTTGTTAATTTCAAGGGCTGATCCCTGGAGAGAATAAATAGCTACATTTTTACCATCGTAATACAATTTAGCTTCCTGCTTATTGGCATCGTATGAAAATGCAACCTGGTGCCATTGGTTATCGTTGATGCGTTGTTTTCGTGTTGGCTTGTAATGCCAGTGCTTGTTACCATTTGAAAAACTCCACTGCCAGGCACCATTGCTTTGGGTTTTGATTTTCCATCCTTCCCAGCCTGTCGAATCGTTTTTTGTATGAGACAGGATGGTGTATGCCTCCGGGTCCTCAGCATGCTTCCTGACCCGGCATGAGATTGAAAAGCCTTTGTAATCGGTCAGTGAAAAGTTGTCTTTCAGTTTAATAGATAAGGCTTTTCTGGTAGCTGCGTCCAATGATAAGTCGAGGCATGTATCTTCTTTTTCAAAGGCATAAGAAACAGATTGCGGCCCATAAATGGCAGTTGATGCCATGCCACTGTTTTTAAGCGAATTATTAAAATTGTATTCAATAATTGGCTTACCCACCTGCACTTGTTTCTCACAAGCACCAAATGCAATGAATATGAATAAAGCAACAAACAGCCTGTAAAATGCCTGCATATAGTTTAATTTGGTTTTTGAAAGCCCTCAACATCAACTGCTTTATTTGTACTTAGTTCATTCAAAATAGTTTCCAATTCCCTTGATAATTCCTTGAAATTCTCATTAAAACCAGGCTTTTCATTTTTAAAGTCAGCTTCAGTTTTGATGGCCAGGTCATAAAGTTTAGGAGCTGAAATAGTACCGGATATTCCTTTGAATGAATGAAGCATACGCTCAGCAACTTCCCTGTCAGACTCACGAACGTTATTGAATTCATTCAGGAAATTGAGATGGTCATAATAGAAGCGCTGTAAAAGTCGCTTAAAAAAGTCCCAACGGTTAGCGAATCGTTTGACGCCCTCATTAACATTAATGCCTTTGATTTCAGGCAGGTTGTTGCCCGATTCCTTAATTTCAATTACAGGTTTTTCTTTAATGGCGATTGGCTTTCTCTTATGGCGTTTACCGCCCCGCTTTTTTTCAACCCATTTTAATATTTTCTTATAAACCTGTTCCGGGTCAATAGGTTTGGCTATCATATCAACCATTCCGGCATTAAGGTATTTCTTTTTGATACCACCTATGGCATCTGCCGTCATGGCAATGATAGGTAGGCTGGCATGGTCTTCCATTTCCAGAATGCCTTTAGTGGCATCGAAACCATCCATTACCGGCATTTGAATATCCATCAGTACCAGATCAAAGAAGTTAGCTCCTCCATCTTTAACTGCTGCAATCGCTTCTTCACCGTTTGAAACAACATCAACACTAACGCCTGCCAGTTCGAGCAGCTCAATACCAATCTGCTTATTGGTTTCATTATCTTCCACCAGCAACACTTTAACATTGTCTTGCTCGCGCAGCTCGTTAAGGTATAATCCGGGTTCTTTTTTTCGCCATGCCGATTTGGTTTTCTCTTTACCAAATGCTTCCAGACAGGCGTCGTGCATGGTTGAGAAATTAACTGGTTTTATAATTGAACCAACAGTATTGTTTTTAATGAACGACTGCAATTCGTTATCCTGGCCAAAAGCACTAATTAAAACCAGCATAGGAATTTTCTGTGTGTTGTTGACAAATAGTTCCTGTACCGCATGATTGAACTTGCTTCCGGGTATATTCCAGTCTGCTATTATCAGGTCAATAGGCTCTGACTGTCGGCTCTCCATTAGCTTAAGAAGGGCAGCGTCGTTTCTTCTAACCAGAGTGACTTTGAACTTAAGCAGCTCCAGCATGTCTTTGATAATCGATGATGTGGACGGGTGATTATCCAGTACAAGTACATGTTTATTAGCCAGGTCTTCAGGAGGAACCAATAAGTCGCGTTTTTGCGCTTTTTGTTTACCGGCTTTCATTGTGAAGAAGAAAGAGCTTCCTTCGCCATATTCGCTTTCAACCCATATGCGACCACCCATTAATTCAGATAGTCGTTTGCAAATGGCTAAGCCTAAGCCTGTTCCGCCATACTTGCGAGTAGTGGATACATCGGCCTGCGAGAACGAATCAAACAAATGCTCGCGCAGCTCGTCCTTGATACCGATACCTGTGTCTTTTACTTCAAATAATAACTCAACTTCTTCATCATCTTCCTGCAGAACCAGTACGCTTGTTACAATTTCACCGGTGTTGGTGAACTTGATCGCATTATTGACCAGGTTAACCAATACTTGCGATACACGCAGTGGGTCACCAATCAGGTTGAGCGGTACATCAGCATGAAGAGCATAAATAAAGTCCAGTCCTTTTTCGTGCGACTTATAGGCTACCATGTTACTTAAGTCATCAAAAACCTGCTCCAGGTCATAATCGATCTGTTCCATGGCAAGCTTACCTGCTTCAATTTTTGAGAAGTCAAGAATGTCATTGATAATACCAAGCAATGACTTGGAGCTTCCCTGTATTTTTTTCAGGTAGTCGGCCTGACCCGGGTTAACTTCTTTCTCAATAGCTAAGTGTGTCCAACCAACAATAGCATTCATCGGCGTGCGTATTTCGTGACTCATCCTGGCCAGGAAGTCACTTTTAGCACGTGTAGCTGCTTCGGCATCATCTTTAGCTTCTTTTAATAGGGCAGCATCTTTTTCTTTTGCGATAGCAATACCCAGGGTAACTGTAAAGGCTCTGAAAATGGCGCGATGTGATTCAAGCCATGGTATGCCCTTATCGATATTACCAAAACCTATAAAGCCCCAGAAATTGTCACGGGCAAAGACAGGAACGATCAGTAAACTCTCAAGGCCCAGTTCATTGAACAGGAACTGTTCTTCGTCAACAAAATCATCCTTAAAACCATTTATGTCTTTTTTATCAGATAAGAAATGGAACCAGCGTGAACCGATCTGGCTGTATTTGATATTACTCAATCCGGGGCGTTCCACCGGCTTTATTTTGTCAATCTGCCATTCGTATATGTGGGTGGCTGTTGGCTGCTTATTGCCTTTAGCAACATCATTTTTAAAAATAAACGCATGGTCAACCATGGCACTTTGTGCCACTATTCGTAGTGATTTCTGTATAGCTTCGAATGCATCCTGATTCACAATGAGCTCCTTAACGGCTTCGGCAACGCCCTCAAGGAAACGGTCACGCATCATAACTTCTGAAATGGCCTCTTTGGTTGCTGTAACGTCTATCATTACACCTTGCAGGTAATAGCCTCCATCATTTTGCTTAACCGACATGCCTTTCTCATGCAGCCAGCGCATCTCACCCTTCACGTCGGCAATGCGGTATTCCACTTCGTATGAGTGGTTACGCAGTACGGCTTGTTTAATGGTGTCAAGCACCCGTTCACGATCATTCTCAAAAATAAGGTTCGTGAATGATTGCACACCATCCAGGAAGTTCTCTGACTCAAACCCGGTTACCTTGCTAAAGCCACTGCTTAAAAACAACATGGTGCGGCTATCGTCCAATAAACCGGTATAAACAATACCTGGCACATTGGTTACGATGTTGCGATAATTCTCCCGGCTTTTTTCCAGGTCGCGCAGGGCTTTGTTCAATTCGGTAATATCAGTTGAAATCCCACAAACGGCCTGTATTTCACCCCGTTTATTTCTGATAGGGAATTTATTTGATAGGAAGTAACGTTTACCGGCACGCAGTTCTATTTCCTCTTCATACTGAATAGGTACGCCGCTGTTGATTACTTGCAGATCCAGTTCGCGCGATTCATCGGCCAGTTTCTTATTAAATAAAACATCACCTTTTTTACCGATTACATCTTCTTCTTTGAGACCCACTTCATCGCACCAGTTTTGATTGACAAGCGAATAATGGCCATCAACATCCTTTACATAGATCAGTGCCTTGGAGTTGTTGATGATGTCATCTAGTAAGCGACGGTTATCTTCAATGGCATTTTCAGCATGGCGGCGTTTACGTTCATCGGAGGTAATGGTAAAAATAAAGAAACGCAGTACCAAAAGTCCCGACACAATGGCCACAACCACTAATATGACCAGGAACTTAAGGCTTAACTCACCCCATTTGGTTAACATTCGTGATTGAATAACGGATGCCTGTTCTGCATTTTCCTGCAGTATCAATGCGTTTTTACGAAGTGACCTCTGGGCAATATTGATGTTGTTGAATAAATCAATCTTTCGCATAATGGTTTGCTCATAATGCCGCAAGTGAGCCCTGAACTGCTTCATGTAACTGCGGGCATCAATATTGTTGACCTGATTCTCGATAACAAAGGTCAGGTTAAGGGTTTTGTCAAACCAGTTTTCAAGCGAATCACGTTTGGCGGGACTTATATCATCAATGCCAATGCGTGATTGCAAGGACCGGATAGCGATGAGGTGGTTATGTGCTTTATTGTAATTGGCAATGGCCTCTGTTTGTGATTGGCGGTTTTTTGTCAGCCACTCTTTGAGCAGGGCCTGTTGCCTGGCTTCTTCGGTTTCAATGAGGTTGAATATGCTATCGGTTTTAAAAAGCAAATTGTTATAATAGCTGTGCAACTGAGCATATAGCTTAAAATCTTTATTAAAAGCAGTTATATGATCCAGCATCGGAGTCAGTATCTTTTTTGTTTCCGGGTTAGCTTCTGACTGATTGATGATTTGTAAGCGGTTACTAATGATCAGGGTTAATGAATCAACATTATGGATCAGTGCTGTATCACCCGATATTAAGGCGCGTTTTTCATTGAGTCGAAGGTGATAAATGTTGTCCTGCAAGCGGTTTACCTGTTCAGTACTGTTGACAACAAATGATAAGCGGCGAATTCCCCTTATACTTAAAAAAGACACTACAGACATTATCAGAATTATAATGACAAATGCTATAACTACCTTTTTTTGAATCGTATTGGCCATCCCCTTTAATCGAAACTGCGCCATAAAATTTAAGTTTTCTGTGTTTATCAGCTTATAAATATAACAACAATTTAAGCTCCTGAAAAACGGTTAATTATAATACGTGATTTCAATTTAAATTTCATTAAACCAACAGTAATGGCTGATCGGTGTGCTCACACCAATTATGCCTGCACAAAAATGGTGATCCGGCACCAGTTATTTATGAATGGGCTGAGAGTGAAATTTTTATCCAACTCACATTACTATTAACAGTTGAAAGCTTGTTTCTGTTATAAGCTGTGATATTTAATCGCGTTTGTTATTTTTGAAAAAACTAATTTATACTATGAGATACACCGACAAATTTCCTGCCCTTTTAATCCTTCTTCTTTTTTTTGTTACAATTTTTTATCCCCTTAAGCGCTTAGACGCTCAAATAAAGTCTCCCAAGTATGAAATGCGTGGGGTGTGGGTTGCTACGGTCGCAAATATTGACTGGCCAAGCAAACCGGGCTTAAAAGTGAAAGAACAGAAGAGTGAAGCAGTTAAACTAATAGAACACTGTAAGGAGTTGGGAATGAATACTATATTTTTTCAGGTGCGTCCCGCTTCTGATGTTCTTTACAGGTCAGATCTGGAGCCATGGTCGAAAGTGTTAAGTGGAGAAGCCGGAAAAGATCCTAAGTATGATCCGCTTGAGTTTTGGGTAGAGGAAGCACATGCCCGGGGGCTTGAGTTGCATGCCTGGATTAACCCTTATCGTGCTTCCATGAATCTTAAAGATGAATTGCCTGCTAAACATCCCTTTCATAAGCAACCCGGGTTGTTTGTGGAATATGGTAATAAGCTGTATTTCAATCCGGGGAATCCGAAATCAAACGAACACATTAATAAAGTAGTGAAAGAGCTTGTACAAAACTACGATATTGACGGCGTTCATATGGATGATTATTTTTATCCGTATCCGATTAAGGATAAGGTTTTCCCTGATTCTGCCGAGTATGAGAAATATGGCGCAGCTACATTTGATGATATTAATGCCTGGCGACGTGATAATGTCAATAATACGATAGAGTCATTACAGGCTACAATTAAATCAATCAAACCCTGGATGCAGTTCGGTGTTAGCCCATTCGGCGTATGGCGAAATAAAAGTGACGATCCACGGGGCTCTGAATCAAGGGCAGGCACAACCAATTACGATGGCTTGCATGCCGATGTTTTATTGTGGATGCAAAACAAGTGGATTGACTATGTGGTACCGCAATTGTACTGGGGAACCTCTCATCCGGTAGCTAATTTTAATCATTTGTCAGACTGGTGGAACGATAACCATTGCGACGTGCCGGTTTATATTGGACATGGAGTTTATCGTGTTGGAAGCGATAAGCCTGACTGGCAGGATAAATCACAATTGCCTTACCAGATGAATCGTGTTCGCACCTACCAGAACTTAGAGGGAAATGTTTTCTTTAGTTATAAGCATTTTAAACGTGACCTTTTGGGCTTCCAGGACTCACTGATGAATAATTTTTACCGTGACAGGGCATTGGTGCCTCATATGGACCAGGTAAAGAATCTAGAAAATAACGTCGGGATTAGGAGGCTGCGAGCCAATTCAAGGCGGATCAAATGGAAAGCGACCAATGCAGGTTCATCAAACCGATATGTCATATATCTGTATAGTCCTTCAGAGGCTTTTGATCCGGCCAACCCTCATATGATACTGGATGTATCCTATGGGAATAAATACCGCCTTCCGGAAAAGACTTCAAAGCTGAAAAAGGAATACCTGGTTCGTGTTGCTGCCTTGAATAAGTATGGTGCTGAAGGGGCTTACAGTGAACCTTATCTGATGAAATATTAAATTTGATTCAAGTAAAAAAGTTACCTAACTTTTGACTCGATACTATTTAAAACCTGTTAATTATGAGTATAACATTAATTGTACTAGGTGTTCTTGTCCTTGGATTGATCGTTTGGCTGCTTAGTATAGACGGCTCTTATCATGTTAAAAAATCCTTGGTCATCGGTGCCCCGAAAGAAAAAGTGTATGAATTAGTGTCTGATTATAAAACATGGAAAAGCTGGTCTCCCTGGCTGTGTATGGAACCCGTTGCAAAGGTTTCCATTACAAATGATGGTGTTGGAGTGGGGGCAGTTAATGCCTGGGTAGGAGATTTGGTTGGTTCAGGAGAGATTGAACACCTTGAACTGAAAGCGAATGAGTCAATTCAGCAAGAGATTCGTTTTATAAAGCCCTTTAAATCAAAGTCAGAAGTCTATTGGCAGTTTAACGATGCCAAAGGTGGGTGCGAGCTTACATGGGGCATGAAAGGTGCCATGCCGTTTTTCCTGAAGTTTATGGCCAAAAAGATGGAGCCATGGATTGGAATGGACTATGAGCGAGGGCTGAAGATGATCAAAGATCTGATTGAAAAAGGTAAGATAGATTCTGAAGTAAGTATTGAAGGTGTATCGAAGCTTGATGGATTTAAATATGTAGGGCTAAAAGAAACATGCCCCATGTATGAAGTCGGTCCTTCAATGAAAGAGGCATTTGGAAAGATTAATGCCTTATGTGAAAATGAAAAGATAGAGCCTGAAATTGCCTTCTCAATTTATCACAAATTTGATTTTACCGACCCTGAATGTACCTATTCATCGGGCGTACCTCTTGAAAGTGACATAGAAGTGAGCAATGGGTTTTATAAAAGTGAATATCCGACCATAAAAGCCGTTAAGGTTGTGTTTAAGGGAGATTATGAGCACTTGGGCAATGGCTGGGCCTCTGCTTATAGTTACCTGCGCTATAATAAGTTAAAAGCGAATAAGAAGATCGATCCGATAGAGTTGTATTTAAATGATCCGACCAAGGAACAAGATCCTGCCAATTGGCTGACAGCAATATATATACCAGTAAAATAATAAAAAACCGGCTTAGCCGGTTTTTTATGCCTTTAATATACCTTGTTGTTTCAGTGTTTTTTCGACGTCTTCCATTTCATTGTAAAACGCTTCTCCGTACTTGCGGATAATCGGTTCCTTAAGAAACTTATATACCGGCACTCCCAATTGGCTGCCAAATTCACGGGCCGGATGACAGATAGGCCAGGTATGATAGTTTAATCCTTCAAAGTCGGGGTATTTAGTGACCCTGATAGGGTACAAGTGACATGATATGGGCTTTTTAAAATCAATCAGTCCTTCCTGATAAGCTTTGTCAATGGCGCACTTGCAAATGCCTTTCTCATCAAAATAAGTGTAAACACACTCGCGGCCATTGATGATCGGTGTTACTTTATCACCATCAGAATCAATGATCCATTTACCCTGCTTTTCAATTTCTTCAATAGCCTTTTCTGTTAAAAAAGGCTTTACGACCGGATAAACCTCTTCAATTTTTGCCACTTCATCGTCTTCAAGCGGAGCACCCGATTCACCTTCAACACAACATTCTCCTTTGCACTTATCAAGGTTGCACACAAATCTTTTTTCAAAAATATCAGTGCTGATTATTTTATCATCAATCTGAATCATCTATCCTAATCTTTTTTCATTTCAGGCTGAGTTGTACAAACTTAAATCCAACCCAGCATATTTAATGCTGCAAAGATAGAAAATTAGCTTAAAGAAAAATGCTGCTGTAAACGGACCTGTATCAAGGTGCTTAATTAAGTCCGACAAATGATAATGTAGCAATAATTATAAGGCCAACCAGCCATACGAAACCATACATCATCCAGATCAGCGTCATTTTAAAGAATGCATTTATCCATTTGCGTTTATAAATTCGCCGGGCTCCAATTACCTGGTAAATGGGCACCAGAAAATATAAATAGCCGATCCAGGCAGTGGAGTGGTTTTTAAAGATGAGGTTAACGCCAATAACAATGGCTGTGATGGTAAAGATGAACGAATGAATGTTAAGCGCAAATATCAGGTGCCCGATGTAGAGCTTTTTGGTCCGATAAAAGCTGATCCAGAGTAAAAAGGCAAAAATGGGCATAAACAAGAACAATGACCAGGAGGTGAACTGGTAAAGCTTGTTGATATACAATTCAGGATATTGCTGAATCATTTTTGCCGTTTTGCCATATTTTGAGTCATCGTCTTCAACATCATCAACAACATCTTCGATCGATGAAATAAAGCTGTCTATATCATCCACGTCGGTTGAGTCAATAGCTGCACTGTCCAGTTCTGCCTGGATGGCTTCACGTGTTGCTACATAAATAGTATCTGTTCCGTTCTGAACCGAGTCAACAAGAGCCTTTGCGTTGCCTTTGACATCATTAATATCTTCTTTTGTTGAATCGTAATTGTCTTTGATCGATTTATTGGTAATGAACGACATCAGTAAGAACATAACAAAACTGATGAACAGGTAAAAGCGAAACGGCGGCATATAACGTGCCCGTTTACCAGCAAGATAATCAACCGTTAAAAAGCCCGGCTTGAAAAGTATAGTAACAAGTGTTTTGACCAAGCGGGTATCAAAGGTGATAATGGTGCCCATGAAGTCAGCAATCATAAAACGTATTGGTCGCTCCAGCTCTTTAACTGATTGCCCGCAGTTAGAGCAGAATTTTCCGTTAAACTGATGGTCGCAATTTTTACAGGTGATCAACTCTGGTTCAATTGGGGTGCTTGAGTCTTGCATTACTTTTCAATAAATAGGTTTAGATGGCATTAAAGATAAATCTATTTGTTTAATGCTTACTTATTCCTGTTGAAAAATTATACTATAAGAATAAACGAAATACAATAGTCCTCTTCTTTAATTACTATCTTTGACGAAATTTTCAGCCCCTTACTTATGAAAGATTTAAAGCCAATTATGTTTGTTGGTACCTGTTCTGATGCGGGTAAAAGTGTGATCAATGCCGGATTTTGCCGGATATTGAAGCAAGATGGTTACCACCCGGCGCCCTTTAAGGCGCAGAACATGTCATTAAATAGCTATGCCACTCCCGAAGGCTATGAAATAGGTCGGGCACAGGCTACCCAGGCCGAAGCATGCGGCATAGATTGCCATACCGATATGAATCCGGTCTTACTCAAACCAAGTGGGGAAATGATGTCGCAGGTGATACTGAATGGGAAACCTGTGGGAAATCGTTCTGCCTATGAATATTTTCGTAAAGATGATAATGCCAAATTGTTTGATGAGGCATACGCGGCTTTTGAGCGCTTAAGCAGCCGGTATTCGCCGATTGTTATGGAGGGGGCCGGCTCAATTTCGGAGCTCAACCTGAAAAAACGTGATATAGTTAACATGCGAATGGCAAAGCGGGTTGGTGCTGATGTGTATTTAGTGGCAGACATTGATAGGGGTGGTGTTTTTGCAAGTGTATACGGATCTGTTATGTTGCTCGATGATGATGAGCGAAAACTGATTAAAGGTATTATCATCAATAAGTTCAGGGGCGATGTGCGCTTGTTTGATGAAGGGCGACAGATCATTGAGGATTTGACTGGTATTCCTGTTGTCGGTGTGGTTCCTTATTTTAAAGATATATATATTGAAGATGAGGATTCGGTGGTGCTCGATAAACGAAACAGTGAGGCCCTTGAGGGGAAGATTAATATTGCTGTTGTGAAGCTGCCCCGGATGTCCAATTTTACCGACTTCAATGCCTTGCAATTTGATAAACGGACTCATGTATATTATACCACAGACCTTGCACAAATTGAAAAAGCCGACATTGTAATATTGCCAGGTTCCAAAAGCACCATAAAAGATCTTGAGTACATCAAAGAAAAGAATATCCCGCAGTTGGTGAAAAAGATGTATGCATCAGGGAAATCGGTTATTGGTATTTGTGGCGGATACCAAATGCTTGGTCGCACCATAAGTGATCCTGAGCAGATCGAAGGTTCGGTCACTGCCATTGACGGCATTGGCTTATTGCCCTTGGATACCAGGATTACGGATGGTAAGAAGACCGTGCAGCAACAATTTTATTTCCTCAATGATGACGCTGTTTGCAATGGATACGAAATCCATATGGGGCAAAGTGAAGCAAGTGATGAAGCAAGACCTTTGGTAGAAACCTTAGATGGTCATGTTGATGGCATTTATAGAGATGAACGTTGCTGGGGGACATATATGCACGGTATACTGGATAATGCATCTGTTATCAATCGTCTGTTGAAACCATACAGAGATGATGATGATAAAGGTTTTTGCTATACCTCCTTTAAGAATGAAGAATACAACCGTTTGGCTTCGCATTTGCGCCAGCATATAAACATTGAATCAATATATGAAAGCGCCCGAGACAATGGTAAGTAAGAGTGGACAGTTTCATCATGGAAATGACATATACCGTTTTAACCATGAGATAAAGGCTGATTTCAGTACGAATACCTGGTACCTGGGGCCACATCCCGGCTTATTGGAGTATTTAAAGAGCGAGATGAATTGTGTAGCCAATTACCCAGAGTTGCAAAGTGAATCATTGACTTCAGTATTGGCCGACCATCATCATTTGGCCGATGACCAGTTACTGGTTTGCAATGGTACGGCAGAGGCTATATTTCTCATAGCGCAGAGCTGTCAAAACGGGATGAGCCGTATTATAAAGCCTACATTTTCGGAATATGAACATGCCTGTCAGGTTCATAAGCATCACATAAGTTTTTGTGGCAGTAATTTTATTGCACAGGGAATGAACACCCAGGAGGGCTTATTTTGGCTGTGTAACCCAAATAATCCGACCGGACAGGTTTATTCACAGACCTTATTGCTCGATCTGGTTAAAAATAACCCTCAAACACTTTTTGTGATCGATGAGGCTTACGCCGATTTCTGCATCGAAGATGTGTCGATGGCTCCCTTTGTTGGTAAGTATAAAAATTTGCTGATCCTTAAGTCAATGACGAAGAATTATTGCCTGCCTGGTTTGCGCCTTGGGTATATATTGGGGCATCATACGCAAATAGAAAAAATTACTCAATATCGCCCACCCTGGGCGGTCAATTGCCTGGCTTTAAAAGCCGGTGAGTTCGCGCTTAAAAATGCCATTATAGGTGATGATGAACGCATTGCCTACCTGGGGCTTGCTGGTGAGTTAAGAATGGAGTTGGAAAAAATTGATGGTGTTGAAGTGTTTACTTCTTCAACAGGTTATTTCCTTCTGAAAACTCCAATGCCTGCGGCTGATCTGAAGCACTTATTGGTCAGTGAATTTGGTTTGTTAATACGTGATGCTTCAAATTTCAGAGGCTTAAGTGACTATCATATCCGGATTGCCACATTAACGCGGGAAAAAAACGCATTGTTAATTAATGCTTTTAAATCTGTTTTCGTATGAGTGCTGATGCTTCACTGTTGATGGTGTGTGCTGTTGTTGTGGCGTATTTGCTGGACCTTATTTTTGGTGATCCAATGGCGTTGCCACATCCCATCGTCTATTTTGGGAAGACCATTTCTTTTTGTGAGAAGCGCATGAATAAGGGGTCTTACAGGTTGTTGAAAGGAGCTGTGGTAGCTGTCTCTCTTATTGGAATGGTTTATCTCCTATTTTATTTGCTCATGTTGATATCCGGCAAAATTAGCTTGTTGGCTGGTGCTGTATTGACGGGTTTGTTCTTCTTCTACGGTTTAGCTAATAAAACATTGATCAGGGAAGGAGTGGCTGTTTTCAGGGTTCTTGAAAACGATGGTCTGGAAGCTGGTCGCAGGCAGTTGAGCCGCATTGTTGGACGGGATACATCGCAATTGGGTGAACAGCAAATTAAAAAAGCAGCCCTGGAAACAATGGCTGAAAATTTAAGTGATGGTGTGGTGGCTCCTGTTTTTTGGTTTGCTCTGTCGGGAGTGCCGGGCATGATGGCCTATAAAATGATCAATACGCTGGACTCTATGATCGGTTACAAAAACGATCGATACATTTATTTCGGACGTGTGGCAGCTTATATTGATGATGTGGCAAACTATTTTCCTGCACGGCTCACTGCAATACTTATGATGCTTGTTAGTGGATCTTACCGTGCTTTGGTATTTATTTTCAAATTTGGAAAAAAACACAGCAGCCCTAATGCCGGATATCCGGAAGCCGCCCTGGCAGGTGTCTTAAACGTGCGATTTGGTGGTCCTAATGTCTATCACGGAAAGGTGGTTGATAAGCCATTTATAGGTGAAACTGACCGGCCTTTAATATATCGGGATGTAAAAAAAACAGTGGCTGTTAATCAAGCGGTAACTGCTGTATGTATTGTAATGTGTGTAATTGTAAGGTATATAATACAATGGTAAAATTAGATAATCTGAATATTGCTTCACTGCCTGATGAAATGGCCGGGGAGCTTCAGTATAAGATTGACCAGAAGGCTAAGCCCGTTGGTTCCCTGGGACAAATGGAAGCGATAGCTAAGCAAATAGGTTTAATACAGGGGACATTAACACCCATACTTAATAAGCCGGTCATGTTAACGATCGCCTCTGATCATAAAATTTGTGAAGAAGGGGTGAGTCCCTGTCCCGTAGAGATCACCTGGCAGCAGTGTCTGAACTTTCTGAACGGTGGAGGTGGAATTGGTCTTTTTTCACAGGTATATGGCTTTGATCTGCGTGTGGTAGATGCGGGAGTGGACTTCGACTTTAAGCCGCACCCTAAGTTAATAGATGCCAAAGTGCGAAAGGGAACGCGCAACTTTTTAAAAGAACCTGCCATGACTATAGATGAGTGTTTAAAAGCACTCAATAACGGTCGTCATATTGTGGCCCAAATAGCAGAAGAGGGGACCAATGTTATAGGGTTTGGTGAAATGGGAATTGGCAATACATCTCCAGCTTCAGCTCTTTTGTCGGTATATACAGGTATTGAGATCGAAGCGGCGGTGGGCCCGGGTTCCGGATTAACACCTGAAGGTGTAGTAAATAAAACGCAGGTTCTGAAAAATGCCATTGCAAAGCACGGAGTGTCAGATGATCCGATAGAAAACCTGGCGCGCTTTGGAGGGCTTGAGATTGCCACCATTGCAGGGGCCATGCTGGAAGCTGCATCGCGCCGCATGATCATTATCACTGATGGCTTTATTACAACTTCAGCCTTGTTGGCTGCTCATGCTATTGATCCACTTGTTGTAGATTATGCCTTCTTTTCACATCAGTCAAAAGAGCAGGGGCATAAAAAGATGGTTGACTTCATGGGGGGAGAGCCTATTCTTGATCTTGGCTTTCGTTTAGGAGAAGGCACTGGTTCAGCCGTGGCCTATTCCGTTATAAAAGGTGCTGTTGCAATGATTAATAAAATGACATCGTTTGACGAGGCAGCCATATATAATACCGCTAATGATGGTATTCGAATAGATTAATATGACTAATCAGGAGTTTTGCCGTAATGGTAAAACTCTTCTTGTTGTAGCTCAAGGGCAATTATAGATGTCTTTGACGACTTTCTGCGCTTTATTGGCAGGTGTTTCTTTTCTTGATCATGCGTCCTGAGGTATGAACCGGGAGGTGGTTTTAGAAACTTTTGTAACAATTTTCATAAAACTCTTTGATTTCTGCAATTATAACATTGGGGTGTTCAAATACCATAAGATTTTCGTATCGTAATGTTGCAATACCCATATTACTAAGATTCCTATCCCTAAGTCTGTCATATTCCTCATTATAAACATGGTATTCCCCATCTAATTCGATAGCTAGCTTTAATTGAGGACAATAAAAATCCAGAATGTATTGCCCAATAGAAGGTTGTCGCCTAAACTTCAGATCGCATATTCTTTTTCCTTTAAGGTAATTCCAAAGTTCACATTCCGCTGGAGTTGCTCTGTTTCTCAATAGTTTTCTCCTATAAATCATTTTTGGCCGGTTACTTTTCATATCTTTCTTATATTGTTGAAAACTAATTTGTAAAAAAGACTTAAAACCACCTCCCCTCTCCTTCGTCGAGGTACTCCTCCTTGCCAGGAGGAGAGCTGATTTACAGCTTGCAAAACACTATATATGTGAATGTTTGAATCTTTTCGAACACTCGTGAGTAACGCCCCGGGTTACCTAATGACAATCAATCCGGTGCAACAGCAAATGCTCGTCGATGCACTAATATTCTAAGCTCCGGAATAGCCAATGCCCGATTGTGAACTGATTTTATGAAGTGAAAAGAGGAGTTAATTGGTCGAACGGTGCTGCCGCGCGAGTGCGGTAGCGAAGGGTAGTACAATGAGCACACAACACGTCATCTCCTGATTGAGTGATACATCCTTAACCAAAAATCCCAACTACCATCTGGCTGAAACGGTACTTGGGATTTTTCAATAACCAATAAATTAAAATTCGCTTGTAATAATATGACTTGTAAAACCGATACAAACATAGTATGCGATAACCTGACCTGCAATCACCATTTATTGGGATTTTTGCGCAATTGAACGGAATCGATTATATTTGCAACATATGACACTAGCAATTGCTTATCTGGTAAAGTAAAGACAGGCAAGTCTTTACAAAAATTTCTTTATCGATACATCGTATCGACCTGTCTCCCGTACATCTTATATTTCAATCATTTACAGGTTTATAACTACTTTTTGGTAGTTCAAAGATTCGATAAGCAATGAATAATCAATTAAACACATATGGCTGGCATTACTACGCTCAGCTGACACAAACACAACAGAACATTGACGAGGTTGGTCGCATCCGCACGGTTAACAAAACAAGCTATGAAGTGATGACCAACAAGGGCATGTTAAAAGGTGAAGTAAGCGGTAAGTTATTGTTTACTGCCGAAGCTGAAGAGATGCCGCAAACAGGCGACTGGGTTAAAATAATGCCTTACGATGAGCAATGCATCATTACCGAGGTACTGCCACGTTTCAGTACCCTGGCAAGAAAGGAAGCAGGTAAAAAGTACGACCGGCAAATAATCGCTGTGAACATCAACCAGGCTTTTATTGTACAAGGACTTGACAGGGACTTTAACCCACGCAGGCTTGAACGGATGGTCACTGCTTTGAATGATGCAGGCATCACCCCTAATATCCTTTTGAACAAAATTGATATAAGTGACAATGTTGAAGAAAAGCTTGCTGCAATTAAAAGTAATATCCCCAATTCATCCATACATGCTATTAGTGCATTGAATAAGAATGGCATTAATGATTTGGTCCGATTACTGGAGCCGGAACAGACCTACATATTGGTGGGCTCATCAGGAGCCGGTAAAAGCACCCTGATCAATGCACTGATGGGTAACGATGTGCAGGAAACGAAGCAAACCAGTGAGGCAGTCGGGAAAGGTGTTCATACAACCACCCGTCGCGAATTATTTGCTTTACCCAATGGCAGCATTATAACAGATACAGCTGGCGTTCGCGAATTTGGCCTGGCCCTTGAAAATAACGAATCAATTGCCGAAACATTCACCGATATCGCCTCTCTGGAACAGGCATGTTATTACAAGGACTGCACACACATTAACGAGCCTGGCTGTGCTGTTCTGAAGGCCATCGACGAGGGACACCTTGCTTTAGAATTATACGACAGTTACATCAAACTCAAGAATGAATCGGAGCATTACGCTGCTTCTGTTCAAGACAAAAAAAGGAAAGGCAGGGACTTGTCCAAACTGGTTCGTAATATGAAGCGTTACAACATTAAAAAACGTTATTAACCTGAGTTCTATATGTAAAAGAACCTCTTTTGAATTATCATAAACAATGAAAACATATACTTATACAAATGCAGGCACAGCAAAAGAGCTAAGCCAATTGGTAACATTATTCAACAAAGTATTTGCACCCGAAAAGGTTGGCGAGCTGGCCCAAATACTAACAGATCATTTTCCCGGTTTCAGCTTCCCTGACTGGTACATAGTAAAAGATGAAAGCACAGGTTCCGTTGTTTCGGGTTTCGCTTCAATTCCCTGGCAATGGCAATTTGAAGGCATCCCATTAAAAGTGGCTGAATTAGGTATTCTTGGCACCGACGACGACCATAGAAACAAAGGTCTGTTTAAAGCCAACAATGAACACTTTGAACATGACCTGAAAGCGCAGGACTACGACCTTGCGGTAATCCAGGGTATTCCCGGAATTTATCACCGCCTGGGTTATTACTATTCACTGCCCATGGAGAACCACACCGAGGTACCACTCTATGCCATACAGGATCATTTGCCAATTGATATGCGTGAAGCAAACAGTGATGATATTCCATTTTTAGTTGAAGAAGAAAGACAGTTTAACCGGACTTATAACATCAGCTCTGTAAGAACAGCAGAACATTGGCAATACATATTAAGCCATGGCAAAAAGTCGGAATACGGGAGTCGTATTTTTATCATCACCAACCAGGGAAAGAAGTATTATATCCGAATCCTGGATGGTGGTTTTGGAACGGGTGTACACGTAAGTGAAGCGAGTATATCGATGCCGGCAGATACACAGCGTGCCACATTCAGTTATCTAAAAGAAGAAGCTGCAAGGCTGGAGAAATCCCATATACGTCTTAATCTTCCCGAAGATCATCCCTTTGTAAAGACAGCCGGAGCTTACGGGGCTACCATTCGCCCTTCCTATGCATGGCAGATCAAGATCATTGACTTTGGCAGGTTTATCGGGAAGATAAAACAAGTGCTGGAACGGCGCATCCAAAACAGCTCATTTGCCGGAATAACTGCCATCACAAGCATCAACTGCTACCAGTTTCAGATTAACATCCATTGGAAAAATGGCATGATACATGATATCAACACTGATCAATCTGATGAAGCCACTTATACAATGAGCATACCAGGACAATTGTTGACTCAATTATTGCTTGGGTACCGAACCTGGCAGGAAATGCAATATATCAATCCCGATGTTTTTCCGGCCGATCAGTATTTACGCTTTTCATGTCATCAGCCATCAGAAATATCAGGCCAGTTTTTTACTGCTCTTTTTCCCAAGTTGAGTAACTGGGTAAACTGCCAGTATTAATAAGCATGCATGCCTGACAACACTTATAAAACACTAAATTCCCCGTATATTGCAATAATACGCAGGGAATTTAGCTTAATGCAGTAAATAATTACCGAATAGTTCTTATTTTCGCCAGCATGAAATTCTGGCGTAAATACCATAAATGGGCGGGCATTGTCCTAAGCTTCTTTCTATTATTATTTTCTTTATCAGGCATTCTGCTTAATCACCGGGAAGCCATAAGTTCCTTATCAATACCCCGTTCATTGCTTTCATCCAGTTACCAATACGACAATTGGAATAATGCGGCTTTAAAAGGAAGTATACTAAAGGATAGTATTCACACCATTTATTACGGTAATGTTGGTTGCTGGCTTCATGATTCTGAAACTAATACCTGGACAGATCTTAACGCGGGTATAGACAAAGGCATTGACAAACGGAAAGTAAGCAAAGCCCTATTAACAACTAACGGCCGTCTGTTTGCCGGAACATTGTTCGGCCTCTATGAACATATTAATAATAGCTGGGAAGCCATTGATTTACAGATCGACCATCAGCGCATTACAGATTTGATTGAAGTGAACAATGAACTGATCATTCTTACGCGCAGTGAAATAGGCCGGCTCAACCTGATCAATAATTCATTGACCGTATCCACCCTTCCTACCCCGGAAGGGTATCAGAACACCACCAGCTTATTCAAAACCATCTGGGTTCTTCACAGTGGAGAGATACTTGGTACGGGAGGAAAGCTTCTGGTTGACTTTATTGCATTGATATTTATCTTTTTATCCCTTACCGGTATTTTTTGGTTCATCTCCCCCTCACTCATTAAGAAGGCAAAGAAGAAGCTAAAATCGGCAAAGCGAACAAAACGTCTCTTCCGCTTTTCGGTCAAGTGGCACAATAAAATTGGCTATTACACCATTATACTGCTCATATTCACTACTTTCACCGGCATTTTTTTGCGACCTCCTTTACTGATAGCGATTGCGAGCAGTGATGTAAAAAGCATCCCTTATTCGATGCTGGACACTCCGAATGCCTGGTATGATCAGTTGCGCGGTATACGCTATAATGAAAGTTACGACGTTTATATCGTATCCACTTCCAAAGGCATGTATGCACTTACTGCCGACTTATCTGAAATGGTAAAGATCCCTGATCAGGCACCTGTTTCAGTTATGGGAATCACCATCTTTGAGCAAAAAGACGATTATAACTACCTTATCGGCTCTTTTAGCGGTTTATACATATGGAATCCTTTTTCAGGCTCATGCTATAACTACATCAGTCGCAAACCATATATACCCAGGGCAGGCATGTCACGTCCCATTGGAGCCAATATGGCAAGTGGCTATCACAAACAAGGAAACACAGAGGTGTATTTTGATTATGACAAAGGGCTTGTTAACCTGGGTAAGGACAAATACCCATTGGACATGCCCGAATTAATTAAATCCAACTCACCACTCTCTTTATGGAATTTTGCCCTCGAAATACATACCGGCAGGATATTCCAGGATTTAATGGGCAGTTTTTACATACTTATTGTTCCGCTTTGTGGTCTTAGCACTATTGTACTCCTGTTGTCAGGGCTTTGGATATATTTAAAAAAATTCAAACACTAAAATTGCTACATATTAGACAATTACACCACCCGCTCATACTTCATTAACCGTTTGCGTTATTTTTTTTTAACCTATTGGAACTTTCTACGTATCGCTCCAAAAAAGGGATAGTTGAGTATGTGGAGAAAGCGTCTTTTTAGTAGTGTTAAAAAGAATTTGTTTGTAAGTGCCTCAGTGTATGAAGTTCAGGATCTGGTTCTGATTCATATGCTTCATATTACCTTTACATTAACCTTTGTATCCGCAATAACAAATCCATTTTTAAATCTTCCGAAAAGTGTGGTTTATGGTAACTTCATAGCCATGTTCTTTGTCACACTGGTCTATTGGCTGGTTCGATTCAGATCACAATTCGTATTAGGGCGAAGGCTCTATTTAGCTTTTGTATTCATAATGATCAACTTCTTATGGTTTGAAACCGGAGGAAGTACGGGGCCTACACTTTTCAGTATACTGGCATTGATCCCGATGTTTACCTTTATGATAGACAACAGGTACCTGAAGTTTGGCTATCTGATCATTGGCATTAACGTGCCGCTCCTTTTATTGGCGGAAGGCTATAAGCCTGAATTAGTCACTTATTATACATCGAATATGCAACGCATATTGGATATATTGGTGGTGTGTTCTGTATTTGTCTTTTTTGAAATTCCATTGATCATTTATGTAAAAAACACGGTAATAAAACAACGTAATTCAGCTCAACAATCAGCATTGGTTAAAACCTCATACATTACCAACCTGAGTCATGAAATACGAACACCCATGAATGCCATCCTTGGCTTCTCTGAATTACTAAATATAGGAGAACTGGATAAAGACGAGCAAAGTTCCTACATCAAACACATCAATGAAAATGGTAACACACTGCTCCTCCTGTTAAATAACATCATTAACATCTCAAAGATTGAGCAGGAACAAACCAGGATTTCCATATCGCGGTTCAGCACTTTGGAGGTTTTGAGACGTGTGCACTCCTCATTCTCCTACAAACAATCGTCTGTTTTAGACTTTAAAATTCTAACGGATGAGCAAGATGACATAATTATTTATTCGGATGTTGTACTATTATACCAAATTCTAAGTAACCTGACATTTAATGCGCTTAAATTCACTAAGGAGGGTTATGTCCATTTGGATATAAAAGCCAATGATGATTCATTGTTATTCATCGTCAGAGATACAGGAACAGGTATTTGTGAATCAAAACAAGCCAGCATATTTAAGCAATTTGAGCAGGCAAAAGGAGACAATCACCTGATCAATTTAAATGGCAGCGGACTGGGGCTGGCCATCTGCAGTAACCTTACAGAAAAACTTAAAGGAGAGTTATGTTTTGAATCGGAGAAAAACGCGGGTACTACTTTCTATTTAAAACTTCCGATCAAATTTTAGTACAACACTAACACAGTGAACGTTACAAATTTTACTGATCGAATTTTAATAAACTGACTGATTCTTTAACAATTAATAACACACAAAGTGTCACCTTCATTTGATAATTGAGTGTCTATATTGATGTAAATATCACAAACCCCCTTATTTTTACATTAAATTAAACAGTACATCAAAAACTCAATCAAAGAATGCGTTTATTAATTACAATTTTAAAAACAACTATAACAACTAAATACCATACAATTAGAGCCATACAACCAGCACTTTCCCAAATACATAACTTTCGGATAGTTACTTTCTTAGTCCTGCTATGCTTAAGTCTTAGAATTGACGTTGTTGCGCAACAAAAGAGCAATAAGGAAGAGGAAGGTATCAAACCGGGTAAAAGGAAAGCGGTTTTGATCTTATCAGATGGGCGTACCATTGAACTTTCAGCAAATGATTCGCTTAACTATTCAAAGGAGAAAGAGTTGATATCAAAATCTGATTCGACAAAAGCGAAACCACTAGCTGAGACACAATCCTTCCACCAGCCAGCTCAACAGTCAAATAGCAATATAGCGGTAAAAGGAAGCCTCAAAAAAAGAGTTATTAAATAGGTATAACCAATAAGCTGAGATCGGGACTTAAGGTCGGCCTCAGCTTAATAGCCTATCGCCTGTTATGGTTCTTTATGGGAATATAACAGGCTTTTTATGGATCTGAATTGTTTATAACTTAATTCTCCCCCTTATTCCGATGTAGCTGAATCCGTTAGTCTCAGGATTGAGAGAAGGGTTAATGATATATTGATAATCAGCTGTCACCTCAATATGAGCTGAGACATTATAGCGATAGAAAGCTTCGAAAGTCATTTGATCCTTCGATTCGGGAATGTTTGGTTTGGCCCAGCTAAAGGAAGTACCCAGCATATCGTAATGCCTGAAGCGTAAACCATGACCAATTTGAAGATCCCGTTCATAGAATGTATTCTCGCCTTCCCCATTGGAAAATGCCATCTTAAAATAAGGCGTAAATCGCTGAACAAAAAACCAATGAGCAGACAAAGCAATCCCTTCGCCATCAGCCACCTCATTACCGCTGTATGATATGTACTCAGGCGATTTCCAAGCCATAACAGATATGCGTTTAAAGAAGCGTTCCATAAAACCGGGTATATAACCAATTTCAGCCACATACATAAAGTCACCATTTTCCCAGTTACGCCCCAAATCAAAGAAATCACCATTTTCATACAGATCTCCATAAACATCAATTGCACCTAACATGGCGTAAATATTCCTGGTGGGACGTGCAACCACTACCATTCCTAATCCCGGATTACCCCAGTTACCCGTCCCTGTCACCATTGAGCCATATCCCACAAAATGCCTGGATGGAATACTGATACCATGGAAATTAAAGTAGTTAGCCAGGTCAATCTTCCCAATAACAAAACCGAGTCGCTGATTAGCTAAAAACTGCTGGTAATTGAATTCGAGTATACGCATGGAAAAGTCATTATAGCCAGTTCCTGTTAATCCATAATAGCCCGATTCGTTTAAACCATGAAACATGGGAGAAGTTACAGAACCGTATGTATGACGGTCGCTAAGTTTAATAAATAAAGTTCCTTTATTGCTGTTTTTTTTCCGATTCACAAGGTTCCAGCCCAATTGAATATTAAGGATACCACTGGCAGTATTTTTATTATTGGACTCACTTATAACCTTTGATGAGCGCATATACAAAGACGTATAATCGATACCAAACTGAATGCCTTTATCAGAAAGAGCTTTGTCTTTAAAAGCATACCAGTCATTCATGGGTCTAATGGAGAAGCGGTACTCAAAAGTGAAGGACTCTTTGTCCATTTCCAACTGTCTACCTATGGAAGCTCCACCAAGATTATCATCTGTTTTAGCCAGTTGACTTGTATCCGGCCTACTTATCTCCTGTGCAGAAGCATCTATAAACAATCCTACACACAATGCCAACATCACTGATGTTCGAATGGTCAGGTTCATCATTTGTCATTATTTTGAATTTGGCAGCCTGATCTGAACACTACGTGTTCCTCAACAGCCACATACCCTATAAGGTATTGAATACCATTGAAATATCAAAATAAATAAAATGTAAAACCAGTATATCCTTAAAAACGGTATTATTCCTGCCCGTCAAGTGGCTTATCAACGTTTATCTCGCCAATAACTGTTACTAACAGTACAATCATCCATTGTGCTTTTGAAACAACAGTTAATTACCTGTCCAATGAGTGGTAAGAACCTTTAATTTCAACATTATTGCCTCACTATTTTCCCGAGATAATCAGTAAAATAAATAACGATAATTTGATAGAGAACGATCAATAGCATAAAAAAAACCCAGTATTAAAACTGGATTTTCTTATAATATCCAAGCGCTTTAATAACGTTACCTGTTAGCTCCCCTCTTATTCAGTTGAATTTCTTCCATTTTAAAATGTCTCTTTGCCATATTTTCACAAGCTTCATAATTATGAATCTCATTTAAGCCATCATAATATGCTGTCAACGCATTATCCGTTCCATCAAAAATCATATCACATAATGTTAATCCCTGAGTTGGCGTAAACTTCATCTCGTGTACATAATTGTTTGATGAAACAGCAGAAAGAATTACAGCACCTCCATTAAGCCCGATTCCGCTTAACTTGCTTTGCTTATAGTCATTCTGCACAATCATGTTATCAGAACCTCTTACTAAGATAGCTCCAAAGTTAAAATACTTAGTGAGGTCTATAAAAGTATTATTCCTCACCTCCGCTGAATTAACATTGTTATGTAATATAACACCCCAATATGTGGAGTTCTCAATTCTATTATCTGTGATACTTAAACCTGTTGGTATAGTATGAAAAAACATGCCCGGGAATCCATTTGACTGACACTTCACATAGGAATTGACTACTTTAATGTCTGAATTAAAAATATTTAAAGCCGTAATCCCCTGCTTTACATTAATAGCAGCTAATTGATCAACCATAATACTTGAGCCCTCATCAAAACGCATAAACATTAATGCCGCATCCCCGATATTCTCTACCTTGAGATTTTTCACAAATAGTTTGCCTGATTCATTCAATTCAATTACGGGCGAACCCAGCATAACATGAACACCCCAGTTAACGTTCATACCATTGGCATTTCCATAAGCTGATGTTACTTTTCCTAATAAACAGACATTTTCAATATAAGTATCATGCTCACCTCCAAGGATCTCAATAAAGGTACTTATATGACTCGCATCATTCCCGTAATAATCAGGGATAATATCAGTAGGCTGATCGTCTTCAACCTTTATTGTCAGGTCTTTAACAACAACATCACCTATTGAATTATCGAACTGCAAAACCGTCGCCAAATAGGGGTTTCCACCTGTAAGAGACCACCAGGGGGATAAAGCCACTTCGAAACCAACCCCTCCGGATTGCCGGCCTGCATGCAACGTGGTATTGTTTTTATCTTCACCCCGAAGACAACCATAAAATTCAGAGACTACAATATTTCTACTGGTATAATAATGATCAACTGATGCATCGTTTCCATCTGTTAAGAAAATGGTTCCACCACTGGCCTTAACAAAGTTCAGACCCTGCTCAATATTATCTGCATCAGTGATACCTGAATAATCACCACTTGGGGCGATATAAACATTATCTCCTGACACCACAACCGACCTTAATACAGAGTTAGTTGTTTCAGTATTCAAATCCGATTTTTCATCAACCACTTTTTCACATGCCAGCATTACGAATGCCAAAACGGCAATTAGATATACCTTTCCCATCACACACAATTTTATATTAAACATGCTTTCACTCAAACTGAATAGTTTTCAAAATCCAGGCGTCTTCATATAATATAAAAGGGAATGAGATATCGGTCAATATCTATGCTTGATTATCTCAAAAACAGATTCCAACGAAGGGGAAACTACAACTAAAAAGTTAACTATACATGAATTAAGTCCCAAAGATCTTTAGCTTATCATTTCATGAATGACACGACTTAATCGTAATGTCTTTCTGGGTACACTATCGGTGCTATTATGTAATGATGCCATAGCATTTATAATTACATATTATAACAATTCCCCATTGCATCACACATCATCCATCACCCCACCAACTGCCTCATTATCATCTATACTAACCTCTCCTATCACGCTCGCAACCGTTGCATCACCTGTAACATTCACCACTGTTCTGACCATATCCAGAATCCTGTCAACCGGCAGTATGATACCTATCCAGGCAGGGTTAAGGCCAACCGAACTTAATACGATCATCAGCATAACCAGTCCGGCACTTGGAATAGCCGCAGAGCCAATGCTGGCCAATGTGGCAGTCAGAATAATTGTAAGCTGTTGACCAAAGTTCAGGTCGATCATATGCATTTGAGCCAGAAACACAACAGCAACCGCCTGATAAAGGCTGGTTCCATCCATATTAACAGTTGCTCCGATCGGTAATACAAAGGATGATACTTTGGGATCGACTTTTAAGTTTTCTTCCACACATTCAAGTGTAACAGGCAAGGTTGCCGCACTTGAACTGGTTGAAAAAGCCAGCATTTGGGCAGGGCTGATCCCCTTCAGAAATCCAAAGAAAGACAATCGTTTCACAAAAAACTTCATGATGGTCGGGTAAACCACAAAAGCCATCAGTAATAAACCAGCCAATACAGCGAGCGAATAGATACTTAGCCCCTTAAAAAGTTCAAAAACCTTTGCCGGATTATCACCCGCCATTTCAGAGACCAGGCCTGCCAGTAAGGCAAAGACAAAAAACGGTGCTCCCTGCATTATGATGTCGACCATTTTAAGGAATACCTCACTCAATCCATTTACAACATCAATTACCGGTTTTGATCTCTTCTCAGGTATAAACAACAAGGCTATACCAAAGAATAAAGCGAAGAATATGATCTTCAGCATGCTTCCATTGTCTGACATGGCCTTAAAAACATTATCCGGCACCATATCCTCGATAAAGGTAAGCGGTCCACTCTCCTTTTGGTTTTCAGCCAGCTTCAAACGCGACTGAACGCTTTCATCTTCATCGTAGCCCCTGCGCTTAGCCACTTCTGCGATCATTTCTTTATTTGACGCATCTTCAAGGAGCCTGGTATCGTCATGTACTTCCTGTCCTTCCTGCTGAGCCCACAATTCATAAGCAATGCGGTTTTCTTTCCTGACATTTTCGTCCATCCACACACCTGGCTTGACAACATTCACAATCAATAAGCCAATGGATACCGCAACAATGGTGGTACACAAATACAAGAGGAGTGTTCGGATCCCCATTCGCCCCAGTTGCTTGGGATCACCTAAACCAACGATACCTCCGATAATAGAAAAAAGTACAAGCGGAATAGCAATTAACTTTAACAGGTTGATAAATATGCGGCCCCATGGAGCCAGCCAGTTGGTAGTAAATTCACTCCAACCCAAATAGCCGGATAAAACAGCCCAGAATATTCCCAGAAAAAGTCCAATTATAATTTTCCAATGCAATGCCAGTTTCTTCATGCAGATGTGTGTTATTTTTTCATGAACACGCTAATGTACAAAAAATGCAAGAATAAGCAGGCAACACTTGTCTTTGTTGCAAAACAAAGGCCACTCCATATCAGGAGCAGCCTTAATGCGAATTGTTATATATAGAGTTACTGATAGATTTTAATATGACTTAAAAGCTCAATGTTATCCAAATCGGAATAATCGTATTGATACAGACCATCTGTTCCAATCAGCAGCAAAACCTCACCCAATGGAATGACATCATAGCTGTTAACATCAGGATAATGAGCAATCTGCTTATCTGTAATGGTTAAGGGATCGCTCGCGTCGTAAATTTTTAAGCCGGCATTGCCGTCACAGATAAACAGCACATCGTCATCAATACCTAAACCGTAAGGCTCTTTCATTGAATACGATTTTACCATCTCAGGATTTTCAATGACTGAGATATCAATAACATCCAATTGACTCTCAATGGCTCCGCATAAGTTACCTCCTCTCAGTGTCACATAAGCATAATCTCCTTCAACCACAACCGGATCACAAGCCGTTGCATGCCTGAATTCTGATATGTATTCAGGATTACCAGGATTTTGCAGACTATAGATAAACATGCCGCTTTGTGCACCAATAAACAACAATTGATTATAAGGGAACAGTGTTTCTATTTGCCAGCTAATTGGTATTTGTTTTGTGAAATTGGGATTGGAATTATCCGAAACATCGAACAGGTGCAAAGATGCATTATCAATGGCATAAAGATAATCGCCATATAAAGTAAAACGCGCCATTGAACCACCAGTGCCATTGCCCGTTGAATTGACCTTGGCAGAAGATAAGGCATCGGCTGCAAAAAAGGATGACTCCCAACGGGGAAATACACCATAAGTGATATCATTCCGATCAACCTCAACTGTTTCTTCTGTTACCTTATACCCGGTTATTACGCCTTTTGACTGGTCAATCCTGCTTAAAACACCATTTTCAAAGCCCGGTATTATATAAGGGAAAGCTTCCTCATCCCGGTCTACTTCCCTAATGTTATTCATATCGCTAATATCGATGGTTACCAGGTCAATATAACTATCAGCATAGAGCATATTGCCCTTAATGGCCATATCTACATTACCGGGTAGCTCAAGAAAAGAAACAAAGCGGGGATTTGCAGGATCGGCGTTATCGATAATATGAATCCCCTTCTGATATTCGTTGATAAAAATAAAATGATCCTTGAAATAAATCTTACCCGGTTGTATAATCGTCTGGGCGCTCTTCATCTGGAAAGAACTGCGCAGGTCATCATAACTTAAGTATTCAGGCGTATTAACGGTATAGGTCTCTTTTATTTTATCGCTACATGCAGAAAGAGAAAGCACAGCCATGACAACAAAAGAGAGTTTCAATAAGGTTTTCATCATGATAGGTTTTAATTAAAAACATAAGTCAACAATGTGCATCACCTTGCACATATACACCTGAACAGATGTTGATTACACATAAAGGTTGCGTTAAAAAAAATATATTTTTATTGACGCAACCTAATTCAAAAATCACAGTCTTCCTTATTAAACCTTATTCAAATGAGAACAAATTTATCCCTTCTTTTATTGCTCACGCCTTTACTTATGTGGGCACAAAATGATTCTGACAGCTCAATAAGCAAAGAAACAGGATACTTTAACTACACATCGCTTGGTTCCCTTATCGGCTCAAAAAACGATGATAAAACCTATATCACATCCTTGCTCATGGAACACAACTACCAGTTTAACAAAACCATTGCGGCAGGTATTGTAACAGGTGTTGAATGGCTCGATGTAACAGTGTTACCGCTGGGGCCTAACCTAAAGGTATTTTTCCCCAACAGGAATGCATCCGGTTTCTTCTGGGGAACATCAGGAGGTTACGCTATTGCGCTTGAAGACATGGAGTTTTGGGATTATGAAATTATCGATACCAAAGGAGGAGCTTTCTTCAACACTGAGTTTGGCTATATATTCAGGAGTAATCAGAATTTTAACTTCTTCCTGGCTGCAGGCTACCGTTACCATGAGTTTGAATTCACCCGCAAAGATTGGCGACTAAATGAGGTTGAAAGAAAAACAAGTTACAACCGCTTTTCGATACGAATTGGCGTTCGGGTGTTTTAGAACATCAGACACCGGAAACCAGGTACAAAATACCAGGTATGGCACTAAAAATAAAAATCCCCTGTAATAGCATTCATATAGCCTTTACAAGGGATTTGTTTTATAAAATGATGAGCTATCTAGAAATAGTCGTCACCAATATGTTTCCTTTGTTTTTTCTGCTTATTTTTATTGAATGAATAACTGACGCCTATCTCTACTATTTGTCCTTCATAGTCATACACGTATCCGCGATGTAAAAGAATTTGTTCCCCCTCATAAGCAGCAGTGTATCCACCGGCCTGGTTGGTTCCCAGTATATCAAGCATTCTGGCTGAGAAAGTCCATCCCTTTAGCTTTTCAGGCTTATAATTGAAAGCAGCATTCAATGCCTCAAATTGCAAGCTTTCTCCCTGCGGTGTTACCGAAGCTGATTTAATGGAGTAATCCACTGTTAATTTCAAAGGATTAGTAATGGTCCATGTTGCATTTGTTTTAATATTCCAGTTGGTACTTCTGCTATCACGACTTTCTCCCAGCAGTTCATCGTCGGCTATCACCTGGAAATCATACAATGCACCACCTGCAAATAGCTTCACCTTACTGAATATATCCAGGTTCATGCCCAGTTCAGCACCCAGGGCGGTTTGGTTACCGGCATTGGTATAACTTCGAAGCAGAACCCCGCCAGGGTTACCCATATCGTATGCCACACGGTTTACCCTGTAAATGGCATTGTCTACCCCCCTGTAAAAACCGGTGATGGTGATGTTGTTTTTACCAAACCTGCGCAGGTAATTCAACTCTGCGTTCAGAGTGTATTCAGGCTCCAGCAAAGGATCACCCATTTCGTAGATCTCCTGATGACGACGATATAGGAAAGGCGCCATATCTTTTGCCGGAGGACGGTTAATACGGCGGCTGGCAGCCAGTGATATGCTATTCAGTTCATTTATATCATAACTGGCATGCAGAGTTGGGAACAGATCAAATTTGCGTTGTCTGAAATCAGTCTGGTCAAAATCTCGTCCATCACCTATCTCACTAAAATAACCATAAACATACTCGAAATATTCAGTGCTGCTTACATTCATTAACTGATCCATATATTCGGCACGTAAGCCCAACACATAGTTAAGCTTACCGCTTGTTCCGTGATAATCGACATAAGCCGAATACACATCGCGCTTAAGGTCAATACTGTTATCATAGCTTTCGATACTTGGATCGCCCCAATATCCGTTACCGACAATTGTATCATAGGCAAATTCGCCATCCAAACGAATCCATTGTGGTTGTACTCCCGTATTCAAGGTATTACCATTATCAAACTTATGCTGATAATCCAGCACAAAGCGATAAGCATCTAAAGGAGTTTCATCGCTTTGAAAAGAATGAAAATCAGGTTCATCATCATAGTAGTAGCGTTCGCCATCGTAAGCAAACTCCTTATTATCGATGGTTTGCTCAAGGTACGACGTTTCATAAATAAACGAAGTTGTCCATTGCGATCGCTCACCCACCTTTTGAATGTAATCCACACTCAGGTTACTGAACCAACCATCACGATGAATATCATTGGGATTGTATATTTCCTGCAAGGTACCTTCATAAGGCTCACCATCAGGGGTGTCGGCAAAATAGGCTTCGTACACGTAGTTGGCTGTACGTCCGCTTGTGCGCTTTGAATACTGATAACTGGCAGCTATCTCAGCCATATCGCTCAGCTGGTAGTTAATACCTGCATTGGCCATCACATTGGTATACCATTTAGGGCGTGATCCTTCACCATCTAATACATAGTAACTGCCAGGATATCCGCTGACTGACTCTTCGGGATGTTGATAAATGTAAGGATCAATTATACCGCGGCCCTTATTATTGCGCGACTGCATAGTGAAAGCACCGCTGATCGATAACTTATCTTTATTATACATCAGGCTCACGCCTGCATTATACCTGTTGTTATCAAGTTTCTGATGGCTGTATACATCATCTTTGTTGGTCCATGGAGTACCTCCAATCATGCCATTTGCTACCACTGAAAATCCGTCAACAGCACCCTTTTGAGTTGTAATATTAATGATGCCACCCTTTCCCTGTGCATCATAACGGGCACCAGGCACCGTGATGATTTCCACATTTTTGATCTGACTGGCCGGCAACTGGCTTAAAATATCGCTGGCACTTGTTTGTGTAGGTTTACCATTAATATATACCAGGAAGTCGCTGGTTCCGCGCACTGACACAATACCATCTCCATCAACGGAAACAGCAGGCAACTTATCCAAAACATCCACTGCCGTTCCTCCGCTTGCTGTTGCAAATTCCTCTGCCCGGTAGGTTTTTCTATCGATTTTAGTGGTTGATGTCTGCGCCGTAGCTGTTACTTCAACCCCCTCAATATTAACTGAGGATGCCACTAATTTTATTTCCTTCAAATTAACCACCCTTGAGCCGGATGAAATAGTGATGTCGTTAATTTCACTGGGCTGGTAACCAAGAAATGATACTGATATGCTGTAATTACCATCGGTAACATTATCAATTTTAAATGTTCCGTCTCCTTTGGTAACCGAACCGTTAATAATATCACCGTTATTTATTAGTGCAATGTTGGCAAATGGTATGTCCTCATTACTCTGGGCATCGATAACCCGTCCCTTAATTACTCCTGATTGTGCCAGGCTTGACAGACTTATAATAAAAGCTCCGACAAGGCCTGCAATTTTTTTGTAGTTCATTATATATAATACTTAAAATATCCTGCAACAAAAGTAAATAGTACCTTTATGAAGCTATGGTACATATTAACCAATTTGTGGTAGGTATTGTTGAAAAGTTGAAGATCCCGGTAGTCATCGGGACATGGTTCATCCTTTATATTTAGTTAAATCATTGGTTTGTTTTATATTTTGCCTCTCTGTAAAACCACCGTTTTCTTTTTTTTAACCACGGATATACTCTAATAAATTACAATTTTTTAAGCCACTTTTTCATTGGAGCTGTTCATATTTCTTTCTCTAGGATCAAGACAAATATAGTCTTGACTGTATGGTTTCTTGTTTTGAACAACAC